>NZ_JAVRHK010000014.1:0-88779 GCF_031846585.1 Autumnicola musiva | reverse complement strand
TTGATTTTAAATATTACTATCCTTTATCAGGTTATAAATTAATGCTTGTAGAACCACACCTACATTTTTAAATAGAAATCCTCATAGTATTACCTCCCTTAACGGAAAATTTTCTTTAGGTCTCTTTTCGTGAGTTCCTATAACCCTCAATCCGTCTTATATTTTAAAGGGCGGGTAATCCTGTTTGGGCTAAACTCTTCAAAAGTTGTATATTTGCTGCCTTATTTGATTAAGATTTAACTGCACAAATATTATTTTATTAAGTGAAAGTAGTAGTTGTTTATATACTGATATTTAACATTTTAGGATGTTTAGAGGTTCCCGGGCAGGAACTCAATCCACCCATACAAAATTATTCTTCTGTAGAGTATAATGCTGCAAGCCAAAACTGGGATGTAGGGATTGATGAAGAAGGGATTCTTTATTCGGCAAACCATCAGGGGTTATTAAGTTTTGATGGGCAGAGATGGGAACTTTTTCCTTTAGAAACAGGAGCTACCATCAGATCTGTCTATCCTTTTCAAGGGAAAATATATACAGGCTCATACAGAGAGTTTGGGTATTGGGAGAGGGACGTGACCGGGAAAATGAAATATACATCCCTTATGTCTGGTCTTAAGGATAAGCCTGTACAAAGCGAGGAATTCTGGGAAATTCTTTCTTATAAAGATGCTATTTATTTCCGATCGTTTGCAGCAGTTTATAAATATAAAGACAGCAGTATTACTCGTGTAAAAGACGTTATTACCAATAAGATAACTGTTTATCGTAATAAACTTCTAGTAGCGATAAGTAAGAGAGGACTTTTCTTTCTTGAAGATGATGGGGAACTTACGGCTTTGGGAAACCAGTCGGTCTTAAAAGGAAAAACTATTTTGGATATACTGGTTCAGGGTGATTCTCTTTTAATTGGTACCAGGGATGCGATGTATAGGTTTGACGGAGAAGAATATGCTCTGCACCCCGATCAAGAATTAAATAATATCATTAGTGATTATGAATTTAATCATATTATGAAAGCTTCAAATAATGAAGTTATAATAGGAACTGTGAAAAATGGAATTATTCAATACAACTTACAGACCCGAAAATATAATATTTACAACCGTAGCAGGGGACTCCAGAATAATACTATCCTTGGAATGGCTGGAAAAAATGGTCATATATGGTTAGGGCTGGATAATGGTATTGATAAAATAAATCTTGATTCCTCTCTGCATTTTTTTACCGATGATACTGGAGAGTTGGGGGCGGTGTATGATCTCGCCTTTTACAGAAACAGCATTTATCTCGCAAGTAACACCGGGGTTTATACTTTTAATAGTGACAATAATCTCATTTTAATAGGAGGGTCGCAGGGACACACGTGGAATTTGGAGGTGCGGGATGATAGATTATTTGCAAACCATAATACCGGTCTTTTTGAGGTTCAAAACGATAGTTTTTCACCGCTGGAAGTACGTACCGGCAGTTATCAAATTGCACCACTCCCGGAAGAGAGTGAATATCTTGTAGGCACTTACACTGGTATAAGTATGTTTTCTCCTTCTAATGGAGAAATAGAACAGCTTGAGGGCGTTGACTTTCCAGTTCAGAAAATTATTTATGAAGATGAAAATACTATATGGGCGGTGCACCCTTATGATGGGGCTTATCGTATAAAATTATCTGTAAATCTTCAAAAGGAAATGTCTGTTGAGAAGCTGCAGAACATGAAGGGGCTACGGAATTCAAAAGTTGATGTTTTCAGGGTCAACAATCAAATAGCCATGCTTGGTAAAAATAAATGGTATAGGTATAATATTTTTAGAGATAGCCTGGAAATATTTAAAGAATTAGAAGATTATACGGGTCATAAACTTTTATTTAATGAAAACGATGATTTTTGGTTTATCAATTTAGGGGATAATTCTATAATTTTTACTGATTTTCAGTCCACGAAAGTCTCTGTTGCCTCTGCAGAATTAAACCATAGGCTCGTTAAAGGAAACGAGCGAATTGTAAAAGCCAATGACTCCATTTACTATATTACCCTTAATGATGGTTTTGCAACTGTAAACCTGAAGAAGTTGCTGAGGGAACGAAATACAGAATATGTGGCGAAGCCGATACTACTTGGGTTAGCCGACACAGAAGGTGATTATCCATTGAATGCCATCCCTTCCATATCATATAAGAAAGCGCGGGAAATAACTGTTCAGGCAGCGCTTCCGGAATCAATCGGTTCAATGCTAATGTACCAACTGGAAGGAAGTATGGAGATGCAGGGGGAGGTGAAGAATGGAGTGGTAAAGTTTCAAAATCTTCCGCACGGGGATTATAAACTGCAATTATTCGGCATAAATCCACAGGGTGAAGATTCTGAGGTGATGAAGTACGCCTTTATTATTAATCCGCCTTGGTATCTTTCAAAGCTAATGAAGCTGGTGTATGTATTCATTTTTATGGGTATTATTGGTTTGATTTATTGGTTTAACCGGCTTAAACTAAATAGGCATCAATGGCTTCTGGAACAAAAATTTGAAGAAGAGCATAAAGAGCGGATAAACGAAATGGAAAAGGAACGCTTGCTGAATGAAATTGATCTTAAGCGGAAAGAGTTGGCTAACTCTACAATGATGGCGGTTAAAAAGAATGAGGTTTTAATGGATATTCAGGCGGAATTGGATAAAGACAGAGAAAAATTTTCTAATCAATTCCGGCTTAAGCACATTATGAATAAAATAAATAAAGCCATTAAAAACAAGGATGAATGGAAAGTTTTTGAGACCAATTTTAATGAGCTCCATGAAGATTTCTTTAAAGATATTCTTGAAAAATATCCTAAACTAACCAACAAGGATTTAAAACTTTGTTCCTACCTCAAAATGAACCTTACCTCTAAAGAAATTGCTCCTTTAATGGGAATCTCTGTTAGGGGTGTAGAAGTGCATCGCTATAGATTGAGGAAAAAGATGAATTTGGACAAGAATGAGAATCTCACAAATTTTCTTATCAAAAATTTCTAATTTCTTGAAAATGGTCCTTATTATTTAAAGATTTTAAGTACATCATTACTACATCATATAGAAATAATCGGGTATAATATTCAATTTATTCATGGGTTATTTAACTGTAAATCAGGTAGGTATAATGGTATTTTCAGTGATGTAGTAGTTATGTACTACATCGTTTGCGGTTATTTGAGTTGTGGGTGTATCTTCGGCTTAAATTAATGAATAAATAGCCGTATGAAACTAAAATTTTTAAGCTTTTTAGCGCTTCTTATCACGATCACAGGATTTGCGCAGGAGAAAACAGTCACCGGTGTTATAACAGATGCAGGCGGTGTTCCTTTACCTGGTGCGCAGGTAAAGGTGATAGATAAGGAAATTTTTAATGTAACAGATTTTGATGGGAATTTCACCCTGGATGGAGTAGTGCCTGGGGATGTGTTTAGAGTTACCTTTCTTGGGTTTCAGCCTAAAGAAGTAACTGTTGGTTCAGAAGGGGAATATTCAGTAGTCTTGCAAGAGGATGCTTCAGAACTGGAAGAGGTTGTAGTAGTGGGCTATGGAACGCAGCGTAAACAGGATCTAACCGGGGCAATTAGCCAGGTTTCTTCCGAAGAAATTACCAGACAGCCTAGCTCTACAGCTACCCAGGCCTTACAAGGTAAAGTTGCCGGAGTTAATATTACAACAAGTAGTGCGCCGGGCTCAGAACCCAATGTAAGTATACGGGGGCTGGGGACTGCTCTAGGTGGTCGTAATCCATTGTATATAGTAGACGGAGTTCCGGTTAATGATATTCAGAATATTAGTCCATCCAATATAGAATCGATGGACTTTTTAAAAGATGCTTCCTCTGCTGCAATCTATGGCGTAAGGGCAGCAAATGGAGTAATTATTGTTACAACAAAACAAGGAAAAAGTGGTGTCCCAAGTTTGAACATTAGAAGCTTTTATGGAGTAAAACCTGTATTAAATCAAGTGGAAATGGCTAACAGTAGCCAATATATCCAATACTTTAATGAAGAAAATGCTCCGCTTAATGGTAATACTTTAAATTTACAACAGGATTATGATACCAACTGGTATGATGAGATAACCCAAATTGGATCTGTAAATAATACCGTTTTTGATATTTCCGGGGGTAGTGAAAATGTAAACTACTTTTTTAGCTATGATTATTATGAAGAAGAGGGTGTTTTACAGGATCAAAAATTTAGAAGATCAACTATAACCAGTAACAACACTTTTAAACTGTTTGATGATCGTTTGAAGATTATCCAGAATCTAAATTTAGCTGTAACAAAAAATAATAATAAGCCGTTTGGTGCTTTTAATACTGCGTACCGTCAATCTCCATTGGTTCCGGTTTTTTATCCAAACGGAAGATATGGTGCTTCCCGATATAATCAGACCACTGGTGAAGCCACTTATGTAGCAGGAGAAGGAGAAACTATAGATAATTTAACGCAACACGGTAATCCGGTTTTAGCCCTTGACTTTGCTAATAACCAATCTAATTCAGTTAATATTCAGGGTAGTGTAACTGCTGAATTAAGTTTAACAGATGAACTTACTTTCACATCCCGTTTTGGAGCTAGAAAAATCTTTTCAAGAGGAAGGTCATTTAATGCTACCAGGGATGTTTGGTTTGCTCAGGATCCTACCAGGACATTGGAACGATTTGATCAGCTTAAAGCGGAGAATCCTGAAAATCTCGCTTATGCAAATAATTCTCTAACTTTTAATTCTTCAGAAACCTATAAGTATAACTGGGATAACTTTATAAATTACAACAACAGTTTTGGTAACCATAATTTAGATGTGACCCTTGGAGGTTCCCGGGAGCAAATAGGTATTGGTTTTGAAGATAATTACCGAACCTATGAAGTTCCTGAACAGGAGCAGTACTGGAGTGTAAAACATGCCAGCGGGGATTATGATAACTTTGTCGAGCAATACCATTATACTCCAACAAATTTCATGTCCTATTTTGGAAGGGTGCAGTATAACTTTAACCGTAAATATTATTTTACAGGTACTTTACGAAGAGATGGTTCAAGTACCTTCCAAAATAATGCGGATTACTGGGGAACCTTCCCTGCTTTGGGAGTGGGCTGGACTTTAACCGAAGAAGAATTTTTGGCAGACAGTGAAAGTATTAACTTTCTGAAATTAAGAGGATCTTGGGGAGAATTAGGTAATGCTAATATCCCTTATAATACCAGTCAAATTCTAACAGATCCTACAAGTAGTAGTCAAAATTATGTTTTAGGCCCTGATCAAAACCTGGTTTTTGGTTCATTTATAGGTTCGCCTGCTCAAAATTTGAGTTGGGAAGTAGTAAGTGAATACAGTTTGGGATTGGATTATGAACTATTAGATTATAAATTAACAGGTAGTGTGGATGTATATCACAGAACTACTGAGAACACCATTTTACAAGTTCAACCGTTACTCAATTCTACTTTTTCAACAGATTTTTATGATCACGGTGCTGAAGTGGTTAACAAGGGAATAGAAGTTGCCGTTAACTGGAACGATCGCATTGGTGAAGATTTTAGCTATAGTGTAGGCGGTAATTTTTCTTATAATGATAATGAAGTAACCCAAGTGCGTACCAATTACGAAGGGCAAATTGGAGGTAGCCTTAATAACGGGAGAATTACTAAACGCTTAGAAGAAGGACAGCCGCTAGGATCATGGTGGATGTTCGAGTCCAACGGTGTGTGGCAAACTCAGGCAGAGATAAATAATAACGCTTCTTTGGCTGGAGCAATTCCGGGGCACCTTAGATATGAAGACCAAAATAATGATGGAGTTATAGATGACAGGGATAAAACTTACCAGGGTTCCTATATACCTTTATTTAATTACGGTATTAATATCACAATGGACTACAAACAGTTTGATTTTAGCTTGGATGGCTTTGGAGTTGGAGGGAATAAGGTCTATAATGCTCTTCTAAACGCCCGAATTGGTGGTGAGAATATACCGGAAGATATGTTCCTAAATCGTTGGACCGGGCCCGGTACTACAAATACACATCCGGGGGCTAACAGGGATATAGAAGCTTCAAGCTATTATCTGGAAGACGGAGATTTCTTTAGAATTAACAATATTACTTTAGGCTACACCCTTCCCGAGATTTCTGATTTTGTAAAAAACGTAAGGGTGTATGTATCCGCTCAAAATCCTTTACTTTTTACTAAATATCGCGGATTTAACCCTGAACTAAGTGGTTACGATCCTACCAATCCTGATGCACAGGGCCCTTATGGATTATCTGGTGTAGAATTAAATGCCTATCCTCTTACGAGTACTTACTTGATGGGAGTTAATATTCAATTATAATATCAAATTACTGAAATATGAAAATCAAATATTATTACAGATTAGCAATTTTAGGAATTATATCTATAGTAGCTATAGGCTGTAGCGAAGACTTTCTTGATGTAGATTCCCGCGAAAATATTACAGCTGAAGATAGAGATGAAAACTTTACTCCTGAGGATTTTGTTACCGGAGTCTATGGAATGTTTACGGAATGGCCATATGCATTTTCCTATCTTGCTCTAACTGAGATTGTTTCTGATAATGCTGATAAAGGTGCTAATGCTGGTTCAACCGGAACTGACAAACACTTTTTTGATGAACTAAATTACACCAGTACCGCTCCATCTTTAGAAGCTATGTGGGAGCATTGGTATAAAACCATAGGTAGGGCAAACTATGCCATAGCATTTGCACAACAAGAAGGCGGGCCCAATACAGAAAGATTAATCGCGGAAGCTAAATTTTTAAGAGCTTATACTTATTTCTTTTTAGTTCGCTCTTTTGGTGATGTCACTATACAGGGGGAAGTTGAATTTATTGATGGCGAAGAAGTTGTTGACCCCGAAGTGGACCTGTCAGAAAGAAATTCCCAGGAGGAAGTGTACGCTTATATCGAACAAGATCTTATGGATGCTATAAGTGTACTGCCGGTTAAAAGTGAATATGCGGCAAATAATTTAGGTCGGGCAACTAGGGGTGCAGCCCGGGCTATGCTTGCTAAAGTGCAATTATATCAGGAAAACTGGACTGCAGCTTTAGAAAATGCCAATGCTGTTATTAATTCAGGAGAATATGGTTTGGAACCTAATTATGAAGACATATGGAGAGAGTATTCAGAAAACGGGGTAGAGTCCATTTTTGAAATTCAGGCAAGAGGTGAAGCTATAGCCCACGGAGTTCAACAATATTCCCAAACTCAGGCTCCAAGAAGTGATGGTATTATCAATGGATGGGGTTTCAATGTCCCTTCGGAGAACCTCGTAGAAGCCTTTGATGAAGAAGGAGATGAAATTCGTAAGAACGCAACTATAATTTTTAGGGGCGAAACCCTTTGGGATGGTTTAGAAGTGAGTACAGCGGCTGCAAATCCAATGTATAATGAAAAAGCATATTCCAGTTCAAATCTGGCTGCTAGTGATGGCGATAAAAATATTAGGGTTTTGCGTTATGCGGAAATTCTTCTAATAAAAGCTGAAGCTGAAGCTCAGTTGGGTAACCTGCAGGCTGGTATGGATGCGCTTAATGAAGTTCGGGACAGGGTGGATCTTGAACCTGTAAGTGGTCTTGGCCAACAAGAATTAATTGAAAAAATCTGGAACGAGAGAAGGTTGGAGCTTGCTTTTGAACATGATCGTTGGTTCGATCTTATTCGTACAGGCCAGGCTCCGGAAGCTATGGCTGAAGCTGGTAAAGAATTTGAGGAACGCCATTGGTTATTTCCCATTCCTAACAATCAGCTTATCCAAACTCCGGGTATGGAACAAAACCCCGGTTGGTAGCCCCACCTTAATCTTTTGAAGTTCTGCGTTCTTTTTTAAGGGCGCAGAACTTGTAATTATCCGTACTAAATTGAGAATAAATCACTATGCTTAATTATAAGTCATTCCTAACATTTTTTGTCCTGTTGCCAGTTCTTATCAGTTGTAAGAATGGCTCCAATAAAGAAAAAGTTCAAGCGGCAGATAATAAACTTAACTCCCTTTCAGAAGAAGCATTGCTGGACTCCGTTCAAAAGCAAACCCTTAAATATTTCTGGGATTTTGCTGAACCTAATTCCGGTATGGCCCGGGAAAGATACCATCCCGATGGCAATTATCCTAAAAATGATCCGGATGTTGTTACCACAGGCGGGACAGGATTTGGACTTATGGCCATTGTTACAGGAATAGAAAGGGAATTTATCCCACGGGATAAAGCATTGGATCGTCTGGATACTATAGCGAATTTCTTGAAAAATGCAGATCGTTATCGCGGTGCATGGGCGCATTGGATTAACGGTAAAACCGGTAAAACCAGCGCCTTTAGTGAAAAGGATGATGGAGGTGATATTGTAGAAACTTCCTTTCTGGCTCAGGGATTTCTTGTAGTAAGGGAATATCTTCAAAATGGGAATGAAAGAGAACAGGAGGTTGCTGCAAAATATGATGAGCTATGGAATAGTATAGAATGGAACTGGTACACCAATAATCGCGATGGGATTTTATGGCATTGGTCGCCGAAATTTGGCTTTGAGAAAAATTTCATGATCGAAGGTTACAACGAATGTCTTATTACTTATGTGATGGCGGCTTCTTCTCCTAATCATGCTATTGATCCGGCAGTATATCATGATGGCTGGGCTCGAAGTGGAGATATTACTACCGAAAATGAAGCCTATGGATTGCCGCTGATTTTAAAACACAATACTTCCGGGCAGAAAGGTGGTCCGCTTTTTTGGGCGCACTACTCCTACCTGGGATTGGATCCAAACGGCTTAACCGATAAATATGCTAATTATTGGGATATTAATGTAAACCACAGTAAGATCAACTACAAATATTGTGTGGAGAACCCGGAAAATTATGAGACATACAGTCCGCGGTCATGGGGGCTTACTGCCAGTTACACGCGCAATGAAGACGGGAGTATCGGTTATACGGCACATTCTCCCGATAATGACAGGGGCGTGGTATCACCAACTGCTGCAGTAAGTTCCCTCCCTTATACCCCCGAAGAGTCAATAAAGGCTATGAGGTATTTTTATACTGATTTGAAAGATTTGCTCTGGGGACCTGCCGGTTTTTACGATGCATATAGCCTGGAAGGAGAGGAATGGGTTGCTCCTCGATATTTGGCAATAGACCAGGGGCCGCAGGTGGTAATGATAGAAAATTACAGGTCCGGCCTTATTTGGGATCTTTTTATGCGTGCTCCTGAAATACAGCAGGGATTGGATAAACTGGAGTTCACTTCTAATAGAGAATAAAGTTATGAGAGTAACGAAGTTGCATAATAACAGGATCTGTAATTCTGTATTCTTATTGGCGGCTTTTCTGCTATGTTTTTCAGCTTCGGGACAGGACTCTTTTGAATTTGTGGTGCTGCCGGATACTCAGACTTATGTAGAAGAGTACCCTGAAATTTACCTGGACCAGATGCAATGGATTGCTGAAAATAAAGATCGTTTCTCATTCGCCCTTCATGTAGGAGATATTACCCAGAATAACAATAAAGAGGAATGGGAAACGGCAAAAAAAGGATTTCAAATTCTTAAAGGAAAAGTGCCTTTCGCTTTTGCATTAGGTAATCACGATATGGGAAGTGAACCTGGAAAATTTGCTGATGTTAGGAATACAACAATGGCAAATCAATATTTCTCTCCAAATGAAATTCCCAATCTTGTGGAGTCTTTTCCTAAAGGTACGGTAGAAAATTTATGTAGTGAGTTTAATGTTAACGGGAAAAGCTGGATGGTTTTATCATTAGAATTTGGCCCCAGGAATAAAACTGTAGAATGGGCGAACGAAATTATAAGCCGGAATAAAGATCATAATGTGATTCTCGTCACTCATGCTTATTTATTTAGTGACAGTACTCTTCATGATAAGGAAGATTGGTGGCAGCCGAAAGATTACGGCATAGGGAAAGAAAAAGGTGAAGAAGCGGCAAATAACGGCAGACAGCTTTGGGAAAAGCTGATAAGTCAATATGAAAATATCAAAATGGTGTTTTCCGGTCATATCCTGAAATCCGGGGTGGGTACATTAGTGAGCACTGGAAAAAACGGAAACAAAGTTTATCAAATGCTGGCTAATTACCAGAAAGGGGTGGAGGGTTCTGAAAATGGAGGGAACGGATTTTTACGAATTATAGAAGTTAAGGATAATACTATATCAGTTAAAACATATTCTCCATGGCTGCAGAAATTCAAAGAGCAAAAAGAACACAATTTTAGCTTTACTGATGTGGAATTACAATAAGCAAACATGAAAAAATTTTTAAATTTTACCGGTGGTTTTATCATTTTAATGGGACTATTTTCTAGCCCTGCCGCTACTATAGCGCAGAATAAAGAAGATTTTAAAAGGGAACAATTTATACGGAATAATGATACCCTTAACTACCGTATTCTTTATCCGAAGGATTTTTCCGAAGAAGAAAAATATCCGGTAATGTTATTCCTGCATGGTGCGGGAGAACGTGGTAGTAATAATGAATCGCAACTGGTGCATGGCAGCAGTTTATTTCTGAAAGAGGAAAGCCGTAATAGATTTCCGGCAATTGTTATTTTTCCGCAGGTACCAAAAGATGATTATTGGGCAAATGTTGAGGTAAACAGGGATAGTTTTCCGTTGCAATTCAAATTTAAAAATCTTGAAGCACCTACTACTTCTATGAAAATGGCAATTTCGCTTATGGATTCTGTTACACAACAAAAATTTGTGGATCAGAACAGGGTTTACGTTGGCGGGCTTTCTATGGGCGGAATGGGGACTTTTGAAATTCTCTCCAGAAAACCCAAAATGTTTGCCTCGGCTTTTGCCATTTGTGGCGCGGCAGATCCAGCGGTGATTGATAAATATAAAGAAGATCTTGAAATCTGGATTTTTCACGGAGAGCAGGATAATGTGGTTCCCCCGGAATTTTCAAAAATGATGGCCCGGGAAATTAATTCCAGCGGCCGTGATGCCAAATTATCCCTCTATCCTGAAGATAATCATAACAGCTGGGACTCGGCATTAGCTGAGCCTTACCTGTTGCCATGGCTGTTTTCAAAATCTCTAATTAATAAACACGAAATTGAAAAAAATGAAGAATAGAAAGTTATCATTATTAATCCTTGGAGTAATTTTTACCATTTCCGGATTTGCCCAAACAGGCAGTAAAATTCAGGAAGTTGAAGAATTGCTTTCTAAAATGACACTGGAAGAGAAAATAGGGCAGTTAAATTTGCTTACGCCAGGCGGCGGTGTGGCTACCGGGGCAGTGGTAAGTAAAAATGTGGAAGATAAGATTAAGGCAGGAAAAGTCGGCGGACTTTTTGGTGTTTCCGGGCCTGAAAAGATCCGTATAGCCCAGGAATATGCGGTTAATGATACACGATTGGGAATCCCGTTGCTTATTGGTTCAGATGTGATTCATGGATATAAAACCACTTTTCCTATTCCACTCGGGCTTTCTTCCAGCTGGGATATGGAATTAATTCAGAAGACTGCATCTATCGCGGCTACCGAAGCTACCGCCGATGGTATTAACTGGAACTTTTCGCCTATGGTGGATATCGCCCGGGACCCCCGCTGGGGAAGGATTGCTGAAGGTGCCGGGGAAGATCCATTCTTAGGTTCTGCAGTAGCTCGCGCTATGGTGAAGGGTTACCAGGGAGATGACCTTACTAATCCTACTACCATGATTGCAACTGTTAAACATTTTGCCCTTTATGGCGCTGCCGAAGCCGGCCGGGATTATAATACCGTAGACATGAGTAAACTCAAGATGTTCAATCAATATCTGCCTCCCTACAAGGCTGCTATTGATGCCGGTGCAGGTAGCGTAATGACTTCCTTTAATGATGTAAATGGTATTCCCGCTACTGGCAACAAGTGGCTGCTTACAGGTCTTCTAAGGGATCGCTGGGGTTTTAACGGATTTGTGGTTTCAGATTATACTTCTTTAAATGAAATGATTGCCCATGGAATGGGAGATTTACAGGCTGTTTCTGCCCTTGCGTTAAAAGCTGGTTTGGATATGGATATGGTAGGAGAAGGTTTTCTTACTACTTTAAAAAAATCACTTGAGGAAGAAAAGGTTACTGAAGAAGACATTACCACTGCTGCACGCAGGATTTTAGAAGCAAAATACAAACTTGGATTATTTGAAGACCCATATCTTTATTTAGATGAAACACGTCCTGAAAGGGATATACTTTCAGAAGAACACCGTGAAGTGGCCAGGAAAGCTGCTGCACGATCTTTTGTGTTACTGAAAAAAGAAGGCAATATTCTTCCGCTAAAGAAAAACGCGAAAATTGCCTTAATTGGTCCATTGGCCAATAATAAGAATAACATGCTGGGGACCTGGGCTCCTACGGGAGATCCGCAACTTTCGGTGCCTGTGCTTCAGGGGCTAAAAAATGTAGCTCCAAATGCGAAAATCACCTATGCGAAGGGTGCTAATATTACTGATGATCCAAAACTGGCTGAAAAAGTTAACGTTTTTGGGCCGCGTGTTGAAATAGATAAGAAGTCTTCCGAAGCTCTTTTAAAAGAAGCTGTGCAAACGGCCAAAAACGCTGAAGTAATTGTTGCAGTTGTAGGTGAAGCTACTGAAATGAGCGGGGAAGCGGCCAGCCGAACCGATATTACTATCCCCGAAAGCCAGAAAAAACTTATACGGGAATTAGTAAAAACCGGAAAACCGGTAGTGTTAGTGTTAATGAGTGGTAGACCTTTGGTGATTTCTGAAGAAATGGATTTACCGGTGAGTATTTTACAGGTATGGCACCCGGGTGTGGAAGCCGGTAATGCCGTGGCCGATGTGCTTTTTGGAGATTATAATCCTTCGGGAAAACTCACCGCTACCTGGCCAAGAAATGTGGGACAGATTCCAATTTATTATGCTCAAAAAAATACCGGAAGACCGGAACCTGCTTCAGGAGAATTCGAAAAATTTAAATCAAATTATCTCGACGTTCCAAATTCACCATTATTACCATTTGGTTATGGATTGAGTTATACCGAATTTGAATATTCTGATGTAAATTCCAGTTCAGATAATTTAAGTTCCGATGGCGAAATCACTCTTAGTGCCACTATTACCAATACCGGCAATTTTGACGGAGAAGAAGTGGTTCAGCTTTATATTCATGATAAAGTGCGTAGCATAACCCCCCCGCTTAAAGAACTGAAAGGTTTTAAAAAGATCTCCCTGAAAAAAGGAGAGTCAAAAACAGTAGATTTTACCATAAGTGTTGAAGACTTGAAGTTTTACAATACAAATCTGGAATATGTTTTTGAACCCGGGGAATTTGAATTTTTCATCGCCGGAAGTTCAGATAATACCTTTGCAAAATCATTTATTTTGAATCAGTAATTCTTTAATTATGAGAAGACAACCATTTCAAAATATTCTATCATTGATGTTCTTTTTGCTGAGCTTTTTTTTATTTGCTCAGGATAACAGGAAAGCATCTTTGCCAAACGTGGTTTTCATTCTCGCTGATGATATTGGATATGGAGATATTGGAGTTTATGGAGGCAAAGTTCCAACTCCTAATATAGACAGTCTTGCAGCTCAGGGAATAAGATTTACCGATGCTCATTCCCCGGCTGCATTGTGTGCGCCTTCCAGATATAGTTTCTTAACCGGAAGTTATCCCTACAGAAATGGCAGGCCTGGAGGAAGTTGGGATGCAAATTTTAGTTCAGGGTTTAGTTTTAATGGAGACCGTACTAAGGCCGGTAAGCATATCACGGTTGGAGAAATTATGCAAGATGCCGGATATGAAACCGCTTTCTTCGGAAAAATGCATCTGGGAGCAGATGTTTTTGATAAAGATGGAAAATTAATTACAGAAAAAGATAAGTTAAATACCATGGATTATAGCCGTGGGGTTGAGGATGGCCTGAATGAACATGGCTTTGATTATTGTCTCGGGCTTCTAAGTGGAATTCAGCATGAGCCATTTGCTTATTTTGAAAACGGGCATTATAAACCAATCGATCCCAGAAATCCTGCTGATAATTCCAGTACAAGATTGCTAAAAAATGGATTCTACCGGGTTAGTGATAACGGTCTTTCAGAAATTGTAGAGGCAGGAAAAGTCCCGGCGCGTGGTGACGAAGACTATGATTCCAGCCAGGCAGGAATAATTTTGACTAGTGCTGCCGTTAATTTTATAGACAGGCATCAAAGGGAAAATGATAAAAAAGATGTTGACCAACCGTTTATGCTTTATTTTGCTTCTCAGGCTATTCATGTTCCGCATACACCACCTTTTGATTTTGATGGAGATCCCTCTACTATAAATAAACAGGTTTATGGAAAAACTGGTGCTGTAACTTCAGATATGGTTTATGAACTGGACCTTCAGGTAGGGGAGATTATTAACAAACTTGAAGAAGAAGGGATTGCAGATAATACGCTTATCATCTTTACAAGCGATAATGGAGCTCTCTGGCCAAACGTTACCCATTACGGAAATAAAGACCACGATAATAACGGCCATTTTCGGGATTATAAGGCTTCCATCTATGAGGGAGGTCATCGTGTTCCTTTCATTGCCAAATGGGGAGACGGATCAAAAGAAGGTTCCAGAATTAAACCTGCCAGTGTTTCAGATCAGGTAATCGTTGGCCATGATTGGGTTGCCGCCATGTATGAGCTTACCGGGCAGGATATGGCAGAAGACCAGGCAAAAGACAGTGCCTCCATCTTACCAATTTTGTTAGGTAAACAACCGGAAAATAAAAAATTGCACGATTTTGTATTATACCAGGCGGGGTTTGCCTATGATGGAGCAATACGGGAAGATGATCTTGTGTTGATGGTTAACCGGGACAATGAAGCCACAGAACTGTATGATTTAAGCACAGATAAAGCTCAGGAAAATAATCTAATTGATAATGAGAATTATTCAGAAACTATAACCAAAATGAAACAAAAGTTTCTAAAATATAACGATCATAATAATGAAACGGTTGAGCCAAGAACAACAAAAGCTTTTAAGGTAAAATAGTTAATTATATAAAATTGAACATTGATATTCTTCTTCTGAAGAATATCAAGGGGTTCAAATAAAATATGAAGATACAATGGAACGCCTGGAATTAATCCCTGGTCTTCTGAAATTTCGAATTTTAAGCACTATGATAACTGTTCAGAATCAATATATGAGATGTTTGGTAGCTTTTATGATAGCTCCATTAATTTTCGCCCAAAATGGCTTGGAAAAACGTGATTTTAAAACTTATTGCAATCCGGTAGATATAGATTATACCTACATGGCACTGCATACCCATACGGGTGTTTCCTACCGGGCGGGTGCCGATCCTGCGGTGATCAACTTTAAGGGCAAATATTACATGTTTGTTACCAGGTCTTTTGGTTATTGGGTTTCAGACGATATGAGCAATTGGGAATTCATCACTCCTCAAAATTGGTATTTTAACGGAAGTAATGCCCCGGCCGCTGCTGTTGAAGGTGATGAGGTACTTGTGGCTGCCGATCCTTCCGGGCGAATGGCAGTAATTAAAACCGATACTCCTGAAGTGGGCGACTGGCAAACACAATTCGGCGTTATTCCTATTGAAATCCAGGATCCCGCGCTTTTTGTGGACGATGACGGGAAGGTTTATTTATATGAAGAGTCTTCCAATGTCCATCCCTTGCATGGGGTAGAGCTGGATCCGGATAATTACTATATGCCAATAGGAGAGGAGCAGCCTCTAATAAGCCTGCATCCTGAAAAGCACGGCTGGGAACGCTTTGGGGAGAATCATACTTCAGATATGGCTCCTTACCTGGAAGGGCCGTGGATGACCAAACACAACGGCACTTATTATCTGCAATATGCCGCCCCCGGCACCGAATTTAATGTTTATGCCGATGGTGTTTACACCAGTGATAGTCCGTTAGGGCCATTTGAATATGCACCCTATAATCCTGTTTCTTATAAACCTGGCGGCTTCCTGACCGGCGCAGGCCATGGCAGTACGGTGCAGGATAATAATGGCAATTACTGGCATTTTGCTACTATGCCGATTTCTGTTAATTATAAATTTGAAAGAAGGATTGGTTTGTTTCCTGCAGGTTTTGAAGAGGATGGAGAAATGTATGTAAATACTGCCTACGGAGATTATCCGCAGTTTTTACCTGGAACAGATGTAGATGAACATAGAAACCGCTTTGCGGGTTGGATGCTGCTCTCCTATAATAAAAAGACTACTGCCAATTCTGTAATAGAAAAAGGCATACAACAGAGAGTGATAGGCCCTACTATGGAGCCTGTGCTGACTCCAAAAGATACTGAATACGACGCTACCAAATTGGTAGATGAAGATATTAGTACTTTTTGGGTGGCCAATGGCAATAACGATTCGCTACAGGTAAGCATCGATCTCGGAGAGAAAATGAAAGTCAATGCCCTTCAGGTTAACTTTCAGGAATTTAATGCCAACCTCTTCGGAAGGGTTAAAGGTTTGAAACACCAATTTATAATCGAATCTTCCCTGGACGGGGAAAATTGGAAACCGCTGGTGGATTATTCTGAAAATCTTCGAGACCAGCCACATGCTTATATTGAATTGGATGAACCTGCAGATGCCCGCTACATTCGCTACAAAAATGTTGATACGCCTAATAAATACCTGGCAATTTCAGAATTTCGGATTTTTGGAAAAGGCTACGGAAAACTTCCGAAGCAACCCTCAGAATTTGAAGTTCTAAGGCAGGAAGATAAAAGAAATGCCGAGGTAAGCTGGAAAGAAATTCCCGGAGCCATGGGTTATGTCTTATATTGGGGAATAGAAAAGGAAAAGCTGAACAATTCCGTAATGATCTATGCTGAAAATCAATATGAGTTGCGGGCATTAAATGTAGATCAGAATTATTATTTCCAGGTGGAAGCCTTCAGTGAAAATGGAATTTCAGAAAGAAGTGAAATGCTTCATGTAGAGTAGTAAAATTTGAACAATAGCACCTCCCCTTTTTTCAAGGGGAGGTGAACAGAGGCCGGAGGGGTATTAAAAACAACTTAAATTTTAAACACATGAGAAAATTTCAATTGATAAAAACCGGAATATTTTCCTTCTTATTTATTTTTAGTATTCCCTTATGCTCATTTGCTCAGAAAATCTATGAAATGCCTGAGAAAAAGGTGGAAACCCGCTGGTCCAGTTTTGAAAATCGCGGAGCTGAAAAGTCTGCCGGAGGTTTGGAAAACAAAGGAGCCAAAGGACATCCCTTCAACAGGATAAATGCAGGAGAAAGTATAAACTTGTTGGATATTGATGGAAGCGGAACGGTGCAACGAATATGGCTTACTTTTAGTGATCGCAGTCCGGAAATGTTACGTTCTTTAGTTATCAATATGTATTGGGATAATGAAGAAAAACCTGCGGTTTCCGTTCCAATAGGTGATTTTTTTGGGGTAGGCCTGGGCAAAAAAGTCCCTTTTGAAAGTGTATTTTTTGCCGATCCTGAAGGGAGGGCCTTTCTTTGTTTTATACCCATGCCTTTTAAAGAAGGTGCAAAAATTGAAGTCGTAAATCAGTCACAGAAAGATCTGAAAGCTTTATTTTATGATGTAAACCTTACGCTTGAAGAACATCCTGAAGACCTGCTTTATTTTCATTCATACTGGAACCGTGTTCCGCAAACGGAATTAGGAGAGGATTTTAAAATTTTGCCGCATGTAGAGGGAAAAGGAAGATTCCTTGGGACTAACATGGGGGTGACCATCAACAAAGATTATAAAGATTCCTGGTTTGGGGAAGGAGAAGTAAAGATTTTTCTTGATGGGGATACCGATACTCCAACTTTGGTAGGTTCGGGAACCGAAGATTATGTTGGGACCGCCTATGGGCAGGGCGCTTATTCGCAACAATATCACGGTTCTCCCATCGCCGACAAAGAGAATGGAGAATTTGCCTTTTATCGGTATCACGTGCCGGACCCGGTTTATTTCTATGATGATATAAAAGTTACCGTACAGCAAATGGGTGGCGCCCCCCAGGACATAGTTAAAGAATTTGTAAAGAATGGTGCAAAACTTCAGCCGGTGACTATAGATGCAGAAAAAAAACTCTATCAACTTTTAGGAGAGGATTCCAATATAAATATTAACGATGTGGATGCTCCTAAAGGATGGACAAATTTTTATAGAGAAGATGATGTTTCAGCTACAGCCTATTTTTATCTCAACAAGCCCGTGAGTGATCTGCCTTCTTTGCAACCTGTTGAAACCCGTGTTCAGGGGCTTACGCAAAGCAATACCAATAAAAGTTCAGGTTTATAAAAAAGGAGATGAAGTTACTGTCACTTTATGCCCCTCCGGCCCAGTTATATAACCTTAAAGAAGATCCTTCAGAAAAGGTAAATCTTTATAATGAATATATCCTGAAAGGATAAAGAAAATGAAGGCCAGAATTGAGGAGATTCGTACTTCAGAACAAACACGAGCGTAGTAGTAATATTCAGAATAATTGATAATAACTTCAGTTTAAATTCAGCATTATGAATAGATTTTTGAGATTCTTGTTTTTCAGTGGTTGCCTTTCCATAATTGTTGTGGCATGTAAGGACTCCGCTTCAGAAGAAAGTAAAGAAACCGGGACCGCTAAAAAGCCAAATATCGTGTTCATAATGTCTGACGATCATGCCCTGCAGGCCATTAGTGCTTACGGTCACCCGCTCAGCAAGCTTGCTCCCACGCCAAATATTGACCGCATAGCTGAAGACGGCGCAACTTTTTTCAGGAATTATTGTACCAATTCATTATGCGGTCCCAGCCGGGCAACCATCCTTACCGGGCAGTTCAGCAATGAAAACGGGTTTAGGATGAATGGGGACCAGTTTGATGGTTCCCAGGTTACTTTGCCAAAAGTTTTGCGCGATAATGGTTATAATACGGCAGTTATCGGGAAATGGCATTTGGGAACCACACCAACCGGCTTTGATCACTGGGAAATTTTGAATGATCAGGGGCATTATTATAACCCCGATTTTATTAAAAATAACGATACTGTTCAGGTTGAAGGATATACCACAGATATTATTACCGATAAAAGCATCGCCTGGATGGAAGGGCAAAAATCTACAGATAAACCTTTCTTTTTGATGGTCCATCACAAAGCACCGCACCGTAACTGGATGCCGCCTTTACGCTACGCAAACTTGTTTGACAGCACCGAATTTCCGCTTCCCGATTCTTATTTCCGTGAATTTGATTCTACTCAGGTTGCCGCGCGGGACCAGTTAATGACTATCTATAAAGATATGTATGAAGGTTACGACCTTAAAATGACACTTAAAGAAGGTAGTCCGGAGCTGGCCCATGATCCCTGGAATAATGAATTTAGCCGGATGACTGCGCAACAGCGTGCTTCATGGGACAGTGCTTATCAGCCAAAAAATGATGCCATGCACAGGGCAAATCTGCAGGGGAAAGTCCTGGATAAATGGAAAGGACAGCGGTTTTTACAGGAATATCTGGCCACGGTAAAAGCTGTTGATGACGGAGTTGGAAAAATCCTGGATTATCTTAAGGAAAACGGCATGGATGAAAATACACTGGTGGTTTATACTTCAGATCAGGGGTTTTATCTGGGTGAAAACGGCTGGTTTGATAAACGTTATATGTATGAGCCATCGTTCCGGATGCCTTTGCTTATGAAATACCCAGGCCATATAGATAAAGGGGAAGAAGTTCATGCCTTAACCCAAAATCTCGATTTTGCCGAAACTTTCCTGGATTATGCCGGTGCCCCCATTCCGGAGGAATTCCAGGGAAAATCTTTTCGTCCTGTTTTGCAGGGAGAGGTAAAGGCTGAAAATTTCCGGGATGCTATTTACTACCATTATTACGATTTTCCGGCCTTTCACATGGTGAAGAAACATTATGGTGTAAGAACGGATAGATATGTCCTTATGCATTTTTATGATGATATAGACCAGTGGGAAATGTACGATCTGGAAAATGATCCTAAAGAAAGGAACAATATTTATAATGATCCCGGTTATTCTGAAGTACAGCAAAAGCTTCATCAAAAGCTTGATTCTTTACAGCAGGTGTACAACGTAACCGAAAGGGAATTCCAAACCACTTCCCCGGAACAGGTACAACGCGCTTATGATATGTTTTCCAATATAAAAGGTGAAGAGCCGGGCTATTACCCACGAGAGAGAGATTAGCACTTGCTTTTTAACCTGTCAAACCATTGATGATAAGGTTATGGCTTAACAATCTGTTACAAAACGTTTAGTAATTGTTATGATTCCTGCCTGTCATAATTTTATAGCTTAGGGAGGGAAAACAATTCTTATGAGCAGATTCTGGTACAAAAACGCTATAATTTATAGTCTTGATGTAGAATCCTTTATGGACTCCGATGGAGACGGGGTAGGAGATTTTACAGGGCTTCGCCACCGGCTAAATTACCTGAAACACCTGGGGGTGGATTGCCTATGGCTGCTGCCATTTTACGATACTCCCAATCGTGATAACGGTTACGATGTTCGTGATTATTATCAGTTGGACAGGCGCCTGGGTGATCTTGGCCGTTTTGCTGAATTTGTTGAAAATGCTGAAGAAATCGGAATTCGTGTGATAATTGATCTGGTGGTAAATCATACTTCCGAAGAACATTTTTGGTTTCAGGAAGCCAGGAAAAATAAAAATTCCAGGTACCGGAACTTCTATATTTGGGCAGATGAAAAGCCCGAAGAAGATGGGACTCATGTCATTTTTGGCGAAGAACAGGACGGTACCAACTGGCATTATGATGAAGAAGCAGGGCAGTATTACTACCATTCTTTCTATCCTTTTCAACCAGATCTTAACCTTTCTAATCCCGATGTTCAGGATGAAATTATGCGGATTATGCATTTCTGGCTCAAACTTGGAATATCCGGGTTTCGAATGGATGCAGTTACCCATATGCTCCGTAAAAAGGGGAATATAGAATTTGAAGATGACCCTCATGACATTCTGCGAAAATTCAGGAGGTCTGTGCAGGAAAATAAAACTGATGCGGTGCTTTTAGCCGAGGTTGATGTAGATCCAAAGCGTTATAAAGATTTCTTCGGGGATAGCGATCAAATGCACATGCTGCTTAACTTTTATATCAATAATTACATTTTTCTGGCATTGGCGCGCAGAGAAGCAACTGCCCTGGCAGAGGCTATAGAATTATTGCCTGCGCATGCACCAACAGAACAAATGGCCAATTTTTTACGTAACCATGATGAGCTGGATCTGGAAAGGTTAAGTGAGCAGGAACGGGAGGAGGTTTTTAAAGCTTTTGCACCCAAAGAGGATATGCGCATCTATGGCCGCGGAATAAGGAGAAGGCTTGCTCCCATGCTTAACAATGACCGCCAACGGCTGGAAATGGTTTACAGCCTGCTACTCACCTTGCCGGGTACACCTTTGTTAAGATACGGACAGGAAATTTCTATGGGGGAAGATCTTGACCTGAAGGGAAGGGACAGTGTGCGTACGCTAATGCAATGGAATTCTCAAAAAAATGGTGGGTTTTCTACAGCTAAGCAGGAAAATCTGGTGCGAAAATCCATAGCTGAAGGTACAAATGGATATAAAATTAATAGTGTGCAATCTCAGCAAAGGGATTCTTCTTCCTTCCTGAACTGGATCACCCGGGCAATAAACTACCGGAAAGAATGTCCCGAATTTGGTAAAGGAGAAGTGAGAATAATGGAAACCGGAAATAAAAAGGTACTCACGATTTTAAGAGAAACCGATTCCGGACTGGCGTTGGCTATGCACAACTTTTGCGATGAGGATCAGGAAATTAAGCTAGACCTCGATCAGAAAGAGCAAATGCTTGAAATTTTTGCAGATAAGGAATATTCCCGTTCAACCCTGGAAAATCCTATAGAAATCTCTGCCTATGGTTACAGGTGGTTTCGGGAAAAAAGAAATTTTTTATGATAAAGGAGAGTGATTTCAAATGGTGGCAGAAAGAGGTGGTTTATCAAATCTATCCACGTTCTTTTATGGATAGCAATGGAGATGGTGTTGGAGACCTAACCGGAATAGAACAAAAGCTGGATTATCTGGCAAATTTAGGGGTGGGAGCTATATGGATTTCCCCTATATATCCTTCACCTATGGCAGATTTTGGTTATGATGTTAGTGATTATACAGGTATACATCCTCTTTTTGGGGATATGGATAAATTTGATCAACTGCTCAAAAAAATCCATAAGAAAGGCATGAAGCTTATTCTGGATTTGGTGCCCAACCATACTTCCAATGAACATCCATGGTTTCAGGAATCCAGGAAATCGAAAACAAATCCAAAAAGAGACTGGTATATCTGGAAAGATCCTGCAGCAGATGGAGGTCCGCCTAATAACTGGTTAAGTGAGTTTGGAGGCGATGCCTGGGAGCTGGACACCCAAACCGGCCAGTATTACTATCATGCTTATTTAAGAGAACAGCCCGATCTTAATTGGAGAAATTCAGAGGTTCAGGAGGCTGTTTTTGATGCCATGCGCTTCTGGCTGGATAAAGGTGTGGATGGTTTTAGAGTAGATGTAATGTGGCATATGATAAAAGATGATCAGTTTAGGGATAATCCCCCTAATCCCGATTATTTTCCGGAAATGTCTCCTTACCGCAAGTTGATCCCTGCTTATTCTACAGACCAGCCTGAAGTACATGAGGTGGTGAGAAAAATGCGCGAAGTAACCGATAGCTATAAAGATCGCGTGCTTATTGGTGAGATCTACCTGCCGGTGGATAAACTTATTATGTATTACGGCAAAGGAAATAAAGGAGCACAGTTGCCTTTTAATTTTCAGCTCATCGGGCTGCCCTGGAACGCAGAGAAAATTTTTGCCGCGGTTAATGATTATGAAGGAGCTCTGCCTGAGGGTGCATGGCCTAACTGGGTTTTAGGAAATCATGATAAACCGCGCCTGGCCAGCAGGATTGGCAAAGCACAGGCCAGAGTGGCGGCAATGTTGTTGCTTACTCTTAGGGGAACTCCAACCATGTATTACGGGGAAGAAATAGGAATGGAAGATGTACCTATTTCTCCTGAACAGGTACGCGATCCTCATGAAAAAAATGTTCCCGGAAAGAACCTGGGCCGTGATCCGCAAAGAACCCCCATGCAGTGGGACGATTCTAAAAATGCCGGGTTTACCACAGGAGATCCCTGGCTGCCCCTGGGGAATTACGAGCAGTGTAACGTGGCTGCAGAACTGGAAAAGGAAGGCAGTATTTTGGCGCTTTACCGTAACCTCCTGGAATTAAGAAATGCAGAGCCCGCCCTTCATATAGGGTATTATTACCCTTATAAATGCGAAAAGAACCTTTTATCCTACTTCAGAAGTAACGGGAATAAAAGTTTTCTGGTGCTATTAAATTTAGGTTCTTCAGAAATCAGACTGGAATTGGACGGAATCAGTGAAAAAGGAACCTGCAGGATGGGAACTGCTCATTCTTCGGAAGGAAAAGAAATTTCCGAAGCGGTTTTTCTTGCTCCTGATGAAGGAAAAGTAGTTGAATATCCAAAATCTTATAAAGTCCTTTTAGGAAAGTAGGGAAAAAATCATTCTGATAAAGCAGAATAGCAGGCACTGAATAATATTTATATAGAGCCTGAAACCAGTTCCGGTGGACGTAAAAGACCATGCTTACTCCCCTATTTTTAATACTCTAATTTTTTGCCTCCTATAATCAATACGCCTAAAATGCCTATTAATGGGTATTGATTTAGGAAATATTCCTTTCTACTTTTACTTCTGTTGAAACGCCCCAACTAATTTCATTTTTAATCTGTTAAACTAATCAAGCAGAGATATGAAAAGATTTTTAAGAATTCTGGTTATTGTGATTTTAATTGGAACAGGTGGGGGAGTTTCGGCGCAGGAAATTTCTCAGTATAACAACCGCAGCCAAAGTACAGAAAAAGTAAGACCATTTCGGCTAGGCCTGAAATTGGGTTTTCCAAATCTTATAGGCGGTAACGTGGAGTATGTTACTCCTCTTTTAAATGATAAACTGGCTGTGAACGTGGAATATTCCAGTCTTGATTTTGGATTTTTATCTGAACTGCTGGTAGGAGATAAGGAATCTCCGGAACTTAAATACACGTATTATGAAGGAGGTTTAAATTATTATTTTTTTAAATCGGGGAAAGGGTTATATGTAGGAGCCGGTTATGGTGCATTGAAAATGGATACAACATTAAATGATGTGTCTTCAGAGGAAGATGATAGTAAAACAGGTACGGGAAATGTGAAATTTGAACGTAATTCGTTCAGTGTGAAGTTAGGGGCGAAACTGGGAGCCTTATTCTACTTTAGACCGGAAATTGGATATGCATTTATGGAATTGCCCAAAAGTGCTACTATGGTCGTAAGTTTCGAGGATGGTTCAACAGCAACCCAAACCGCTTATTTGGATGATTATTTTGACACCGAAGGCTCACCTCAAAAATATATGTTCGAGGGATTTATAGCCAATATAGGTTTGGGTTTTGCATTCTAATTAGAGACGCTGAAAAGCTATCATATTGTAAAGCCTTAATTTCAGGAATAAAATTGAATTAGTCTGTAGGGGGAGAGAATGGTCATAGATATTATTTCTATGGCCGTTCTTTTATTGTAGAATACCGGCCATCATACTTTCGGCAATAAGTTCCGCAGTATTTTTACAGCCGCTTTTTGCAAGTACATTTTTTCTGTGCGTATGGATTGTGTGAATGGATAGATTAAGACAGTCCGCAATTTGTTTGGCTCCATAGCCTTTAGCCAGGAGATCTATAATTTCTTTTTCCCTACTGGTGAGTGCCGAGGAAATATCAGGTTCGGAATTTCCTGCCTTTGGGTTAAAAGTTTCCCTATCGGTTGGAACATTAAAAAAAGATTTCCCGCCTTTTAGGTGCATAAAAGAAACCTTTCCTGTACTTATTTTTGCCAAATGAGAAATGTCACTATGGATGGTAAGCACATGAAGGGGAGTATTACTTTCAGTAACAGATAAAGGCGTGGCCTGCATGAGCATAAGTCTCTTTTTTCCTTTATAATCTGTCATTTTATAGGAGTAAATTATCTTGTAGTCCAGCAATTCGGAAGGTTTAAGATATCTTGTAAAAAAATCTTTTATCACCATTTCCTTTTTCTCCAGTTTTTCGATTTCTTCAGGTAAGGCAGCCTTTAGCAATTGTTCCATGCTTACATTTTCCGGACTGGTATTCATAAATTGCGTCACCCCCGGGGAAATATAATCCAGCTCAAGATTATGCATATTCAGGATATAAAAATAGGACTCCCCGGGGGCAAACACCGCAGCAAATTTTTGAAACTGCTCGGTAACTTCATATTGGGAATACTTTAAAATATATGGAGAATACTGGGATTTCCATAATTTTGCTATCTTATCCGAGTCGTTTAACATGAACATTTGTTAATTTACTCTTAAGATATTAAAAATTTGATAACTTTTAAAAATAATTTTTACTGAAATTAGGATATATCTGCTGCTGGATAAAAGCTTATATTGAAATATTATAACTAAAAAAAACCTGCCGCTAGGACAGGTTTTTACTTTATTCCATTTTGATTTTACCAGCGCTGATGAACCTGTGGTTTTATATACTTATCATAAATAGCATTCATCTGCCTGATTTTGTCTTCACTTAAGTCAGGTAATTTATAGACCGAGGTATTTGATAGCAGGTGTTCCTTTTTGGAGGCCCCCGGAATAATACAGCTTATTTCTTTAAACTGTAATATCCACTGCAGTGCGATTGGCGCCAGGTTTTCGGCATTGGGAAACAGCTTTTTAAGTTCGTCTACAGCTTTCAGGCCCGTTTCAAAATCAACTCCTGCAAAAGTTTCTCCCTTGTCAAAGGCTTCACCGTGGCGGTTAAAATTCCGGTGATCTTCTTCATCAAAATGAGTATTGGAATCAAATTTGCCGGTAAGTAATCCGCTGGCCAGTGGTACACGGGTTATAATCCCCACGTCATGTTTCTTTGCTTCTTCAAAAAATAATTCTGAAGGACGCTGGCGGAAAAGATTGAAAATAATTTGTACAGTACTTACATTAGGATATTGAATAGCTTTAATGGCCTCTTCCACTTTTTCCACACTAACCCCAAGATTTTGCACTTTTCCCTGTTCCTTCAACCGGTCAAAGGTTTCAAAAATTTCAGGACGGTAATATACATCTGTTGGCGGGCAATGTAGCTGCACCAGGTCAAGTGTTTCCAGCCCGGTTCTTTGCAGGCTGTCTTCCACATATTTGGTTAGTGCTTCAGGAGTGTAATTTTCGCTTGTATGAGGATCTATCTGCCGGCCGCATTTAGTGGCAACATAAATCTTTTCTGAACGTGAACGTACCACTCTCCCCACGGCAGTTTCACTCATTCCTTTTTCATACACATCGGCAGTATCTATAAAATTTACGCCTTCATCTATGGCTGTATTAAGGATTTCATCTGCTTTTTTATCATCAAAGCCAGAGCCCCATTTACCTCCAACCTGCCAGGTTCCAAGGGATATTTCCGAGATTTCTAATTCTGTTTTTCCGAGTCTTCTGTAATTCATAGTTTTTTTTTTAAAGTTAAAGATTTGCTGGCCCATATAAAAGCCATGGTGCAAAAAAACAGGCAAATATGGCACGGTAAAGTAGTTTTACTCCTCTATATGTTCTTCTTTCGGGTAATGAATGCGTTTTAAAACATAAGCAATTAAAAATGTAGAGACCAGGGAAAAGCTGCTGTAAAGAATCGCAATAAGGTTCAATTCATCATGCTGGAGGAGTTGGTTGGCAATGTAAAGTGCCAGTACGCTGTTTTGCAGTCCCATTTCTATAGCTACGGTATAATTGATTCTATGATTAAGACCAGTGATTTTTGACAGGTAAAATCCTGCCAACATGGTTATCCCATTCAGCATAAAAAGAGGGATAAGAAGATCTATATGCTTAAAATACTGAATATCACCGTTAGACTTATCAAAAAATATAGCAACCACAAAAGGTATAAGCAGAAGTGCGGGAAGTATGATTTTTAAGGGTTTATGCAGGCCTCTTTTTATTCTTTCTGAAACCGATTCACTAATAATTATCCCGCTAAGTACGGGTAGTACAACTGTGAACAACACTTTTTTCATGATCACCCAAAACTCCAGTGAAATTTGCTGGTTTTCCTGCAGAAAGAGGTAAAAGCTGAGATCCATTATGGCGGGAATGGTAAACAGGATAAGAAAGCTGTTAAAAGCGGTAAGAGAAACTGAAAGTGCCACCCTGCCTTTCAAAAATTTTGCCACCAGGTTAGAAGTGGTGCCGCCGGGACAAGCTGCTATAAGCATAATCCCTATTTTGTACATAGGTTCTATGGGCCAGAAATAAATCAAAATAAGAGCAATTGTGGGCAGTAAAATTATCTGGCAAATAAGCCCGGTAATTATCGCCCGCGGTTTTAGAAGAACCCTCCGGAAATCTTTAAATTTCAACTCCAGACCAATACCCAACATAATGAGGGCAATTGCAAAGGGCATAACTAAATCGGCTAAATTTTGCATTTTGGTCAGGTCGCATAGCGAAGTTAAAAAATATAATTCCTGCATCTGTTAGTTTAGGTTTTCTTTAGGTTTCTCTGCAGGGAAATGTGCATAAATACTTAATTTTATATTTTAAAAAACATCTTTTTATAAATGAAAAATTTCCCTTTTTTTATCCTGTTTTTCTCCCTTACGCTTTTTGCGCAGAAAACCGAATTGAAAACATGGCAGTTTTCTTCGGAAAAAAATCCTGAAGTGAAGCAGGTAAACCTCCCCCATACCTGGAATGCAGAAGATGCCTTTGATGATGAGCCCGGCTACTGGCGCGGGAATGGTACTTACAGTAAGACCATTCAGATAAAAGATTCTTCAAAGGTTTATTATCTGCATTTTAACGGCGCAAATCAGGAAGCAAAAGTATTTGTAAACAATAAATTGGCTGGAGAACATCAGGGCGGCTATACCGCTTTTCAGGTTCCTGTTTCTTCAGCATTAAAGCCGGGAGAAAATAAGATAAGGGTAGAATTAAGCAACGCACATGATGAAACTATTCCTCCCCTGGATGCAGATTTCACCTTTTATGGCGGAATTTATCGTAAAGTATGGCTGGTGGAGGAAAACAAGGTTCATTTTAAAAAGGAAGCCGGAACCGATGCTGTAAAAATAAATCCAGTTATGGATGAAAATTTTAATGCTAAAGTGCAGCTTTCAGGTGGAATTGAAAATCCGGAAGGGGAAAAATTAATTTTAAAAATTTCTCTTCAAAATCCTGAAGGGAAAGAGGTGTATTCCAGAGAAGAAAATGTGGCAGAAACCTTAAGTACTAATTTTGCTGTAGAGCATCCTGCACTCTGGTCCCCGGCAGTTCCGGATTTATACAACATAAGAATTGCCATTTTAAATGATGCTTCAGAACAGCTGGATGTTTATGAACATAAAATCGGCTTCAGGAAATTCAAAGCTTCTGCAGAAGGCTTTCAGCTAAACGGAGAGGAATTGAAGCTTATTGGGGTTAACAGGCATCAGGACTGGAAAGGTTTGGGTAATGCCGTGCCTGTGGAAAAGCAACTTCAGGATATGGTAAATATCAAAAAAATGGGAGCAAATTTTTTGCGTTTGGCCCATTATCCGCAGGATCAGGAAATCTATCGTGCGGCAGACAGCCTGGGCCTTATTCTATGGTCTGAAATCCCCGTGGTAAATAAAGTGCCTGTTGCAGAAGATTATGAGGCTTATGAAAAGAATGTGCTGCAAATGCAGCGGGAACATATTGCACAGCATTACAATAATTCCTCCTTTATTTTTATCGGGTATATGAATGAGATTTTTATAAGGATGGTCTTTGATAATGCGGAAGGAGAGGGGAAAAAGGCAATTATTGACCATACGTTGAAACTTGCCCGAAAACTTGAAAATCTTACGCGTGAACTTGCCCCGAAGCATATTACGGTGATGGCGATTCATGGTAACCAGATTTATAATGAAACCGGAATCACCAGCTTGCCGATGGTTCTGGGGTGGAATCTCTACTATGGTTGGTACGAGGGGGGAATTCAGGATTTAGGTGGGTTTTTAGATTCGGAACACAAGAAATTTCCGAAGCGGCCAATAATTATTTCTGAATATGGTGTGGGAGCAGATGCACGGCTGCATAGTAATAATCCCGAAAAATTCGATTTTACTGAAGAATATCAGCTATTGTACCATCAGGGATACCTGGAACAGGTTTTGGAAAGGGATTTTGTAATTGGAATGACTGCGTGGAATTTTGCAGATTTTGGCTCTGAATTTCGTGGCGATGCCATGCCACATATAAACCAGAAAGGCCTGGTGAATTTTGATCGTTCTCCAAAGAATATTTATTACTGGTACAAGGCCATGCTCCGGCCCGATGAGAAATTCAGCAGAATTTACCGTGATGTACCGGTACATATAGATTTTTCTGCGGAAAAAGAATTGAAAATAATTTCTAATCAGCAAGTAATTATAAAGCTGAATGGTATTAAAACAGCTGAGAAAAAACCTGAAGGCGGTATTGTGGAAGTAAAGCTGAAGCTGCAAGAAGGTTCCAATTCTATTGAAGTTTTAAACCGGAAAAATGAATTGGAAGATCAGCTTGATCTTGTATGGCAAAAACCTGATTTTTCGGCACATGACTGGCTGGGAATTAATTTTGGAACCAATAGCTATTTTATGGATAATCAATGCCGGCAGTGGATACCGGCTTCAGCATTGGAACAACTTAAAATATCAGAAGGCGCCAAATCAATAAAAAGCAGTACGAATATCAGGAATACAGAGGATGATCCTTTGTTTCAAAAGGGCCTTAGCGAAGTTAAAAATGTAGAAATTGAAGTTCCTGAAGGGAAATATAATGTACAGCTTCTTTTTACCAATTTCGGCAAAGATAAAGCGCTGGCGTATGAGCTGAATAAGAAAAATGCTGATGAGGAAACTTCAGAAGGCGGGCTTAAAATATTGCTAAACGGGGAAATGCTTGAGGTAAAGCCAATGAAAGAATTTCACTTTAATAAAAAATCGCTGCAGATTAATACTGAAAGCAAAATAAAAATAGAAGCAACAGAAGAAACAGTTTTTTCCATCAGCGGCATTTCACTTAAAAAAATAAATTAACCAACCAGCTTAAAGAAGCAGCGGTTATGGCAAAATTTCCTTTTCAAGAGCGAGATAATGGGTAAGTTTTTTATTCCCGTTAAGCAGGGGAATTACAGTTATTTCGCATAAATATTCTTCATTGTTTTTACGATAATTAAGAATGGTTTCGGTAAAAGCCTTAGTTTTTCCCAGTTTTTGCTTTATTCGGTTAACGGTGGCGTCATCGGTTTTAGCCCCCTGTAGAAACTGCGGAGATCTTCCAATCGCATCTTGTGAAGTATAACCGGTCATATGATAAAAACCCTTGCTAACCCAATTGATAACTTGTTCATTATCTGTAAGTACAATGGCATCATAATTCTGTTCCATAATAGAATTAAAATCAAAATGCCAGTTATACTTCCTGTTAAAGCGACGCAGGATATCTAATTCTTTTCCACGTTTTGCCTCAGTAAGTTCATAATGAAAGCTGGCGGAAGAAATATCCATACTCGTAAGTGGGGCAGGTGTGGTTTCTAAAGGTTCAATCTTTTTAGCAACCTTTTGGTGTTCCCGGGAATCTAAAGTTTCCAGATAAAGGTCCAGGCATCTCATGTTGCTTAAATTCTCCTGCTGTTTACTCATAATTATCTTTTTGGCTGTTTTCAACTTCTGTATACCTGGGTTGAAGGTTTAAAGGTAGCTTAATTAAGACTAGGTGCCGGAATTTTATAGAACAAATTTGAATAACATCTTACTCCGTATTTTTATAATTCTGTTCTAAAGTTAGTATCTCTCGTCTCTTTATACGCTTTCAAATTTAAGAATGGTATCTATAATCAGTACTTGCATTAAAGACACGGCTTTAAAAAAAGCTGCCGGAATTCCCCATGACTTCTGAAAGTTCAGAAAGACAAAGAAAACTCCGGCAGCCTGTTAATCACCGGGGGGACTATTGGTTAAACTACAATTTTTTTGTCTCCTTTTACTTCTTTATGGTTTTTGCTCAAATCTTCTTCCTCATTTTGCTTTTTGAAGATCTTATAGGCCAGATATCCAACTCCGGCGGCGGCGCCAAGTGTGGCGCCAAGTACTCCACCGTTCATTACAACTTTTCTTCCTGCTCTAAAAATAGCGCCTTTTGCTAAGAATTTGCTTCCTGTGGTTAATAAACTACTCATTATTTAAATTTTAAAGGTTAGTAATTGATTTTTATGCTTTGCCTGTGGGCTTTATTAATAATTCATTTACGTTAACGGTCTCCGGCTGTGAAATAGCATAAAAAACCGCATCGGCAATATTTTTGGTATTAAGTTTGGGTTCATCTTCACTGTAGTCTTTATCCTTAAGTAACTCCTGGTCACTAATATCATTTCGCAATTCTGTTGCGACGCTTCCCGGCTCTATGGAAGTAACACGAATATTAAATTCGGGAGAAAGCTCCATTCGCATAGCTTTGGAAAGTGCAATAATTGCAGCTTTTGAAGCACCGTAAACTGCACCGCCCTCAAATATTTCTTTTCCATCTACCGAGGCGATATTAATAATGTGCCCGCTTTGTTGTTCTTTCATATGAGGTAGTACAGAATATATACAGCGCAAACAACCTTTCAGATTTACTTCCACAGTTTGCAGCCACTCATCTAAATGACGGTTTTTGAGATAGGTAAGTGGCATGACTCCGGCTGAATTTACCAGGATATCAATTTTGCCCAGGTTGTTAGTGATTTGTTTAAATCCCGCCACCACACTATCGGTGAGGCTAACGTCCATTTCTACCACCAGGCTTTTACCGGGTAAGTCTTTTTGTAGTTTTTCTAATTTTTCAACATTGCGGCTGGCCAGGGCTACCAGGCAACCTTCAGCAGAAAGTTTTCTGGCTATTGCCTTGCCAATTCCGCTGCTGGCCCCGGTTACCACAGCAATTTTATTTTCTAGATTCATTTTTTATTCGTTCTCGGATTATTTTCAATATCCAAATTATCTGAAAAGAAGCACGTTAACAGCATTGTAAATAACATGATTTTAACGGCAGCCTTTTTTTGCAATTTAATTTAGCTTTTAAAGGAGCTATTGAAAATATGAATTTGAAAGAATTTGCCTGTAATTCTGGAGAAAACATTAGTTCCCGGGAGGGTATTTAAATGCAGAATGGAAATACATACAAAATATTTACTTCAGAAGGCGCCTATACTATTATATGGGAAAGGGATAATAGCAATACCCAACGGAAGATTAAGCTGATGGGTATTTCTGAGAAAAAAGAATAAGGTTTAGCATTGAAATCAGTTAAGAGAATGGTTAAATGCTTTCATCATTTTGTATGCACATTTAAAACTCCTTCCCGTTTTGGAACTTTTTGCCTGCTCCATATTTATACTTATAAATTTTCCTCCTAGCCTGTAGAAACTTAAGTTGCGGGCCGGGATTATCACTCCAGAAGGATCAAGTTTAAACGCATCTCTTTTTCTGAAAATAAAATTGCCTGTACAATTTCTAATTAGATCGGAATTGTGAAAAGTATCATCCATGATTATGTATTTATAAAAATAATAACGGTTTAATTTACAAAAAATTAAGAATAAACTTATGTATATGATAAATATTTATTTTTAAAACATAAAATTTATCAAATATGTAAAGAGGGGATGATTGTCCGCTAAGAAATCCTAAAATATGCTATGTAATTTGGTTGAGGAGATATGTACTCCATCCTCACCCCAGCCCCAGGTCTTCCCGTGAGAGGGAGTGTTGTTCTGCTATCTTGAAATGATGAGCTAAATCCACTTTAGGTGTTAATCCGGACAGGAATATATTGAGACATGCTTTATAAGAAGAAAAATATACCCCGTGAAGAACTGCGGCATTATTTTAATTATCTTAGTTTTTACATTTTAAGTTTCCAGCTCTTGAAAAAGGCTTCAGTAATATTGCTACTTTTTATCTTCTCCTTTAATTCCGTAGGGTTTTATATCACCTTCGGAATTCAGCTTTACCAGATTAAAACGGAAGTGAGACAAAAAATTATTGACGGTACTCCGGAAGAGGAATTGGTACAGCTGAAATATTCTTCAGAAACAAAAGAGGAATTCCACTGGCATGAAGACGGTGAATTTCGATACAGGGGTAAGATGTATGATGTGGTAAGAGCTGAAGATGGAGAGAACACCATTGTGTACTATTGTATTGTAGATAAGGAAGAAACTATTTTGCTGGCCAGTCTTAAAAAACAGCTGGAGAAGAATTCCAAACGCAATAAAAGGAATGGCAAAATGGCAAAATCTTTTCATAAGGTTTTCTTTCAGCCCAGGAATCTGCCTGATGCTTTAACGCTATTTACTCCTGAAGAAAATTTGCTGATTAATTCCCGGCATTTCAATTTTTATACACCTCCGGGGCTGGAGCCTTCCGGGCCTCCGCCAAAATGGGTTTAACATTCAAATAAATATTCTGTTTAATTTTTTAGATTTTCCAATTCCCACTCCGGCTAATCTTCCGGAGGTACTCTACTATGGTTTTAGGTAAAGCAGAAGCTAAAAAGCAGATTATTTCAACCTAAGTAAAAGTGGTCGTTATTACGGTTGCTTGTCCTCTTATTAAACTTATTTAAAATTGAAATACATGATAAAATCATATTTATACCTAATTATATTATTAATTTCCATCCCTGGATTTAGCCAGAACAGCAGGCTTGCCGGGAGGATAATAGATGCGAAAAGCGGTGAACCGCTTTCTGATGCAAAAATCAGTATCAATAGCCTGGCTGCCGGAAGCTCCGGAAAAAATGGCTATTTTGATGTACGCTGCAAACGTGGAATGGAACTGGAGGTGAGTTTTGTTGGTTATACCAGCTGGAATGCGACTATAGAAGACTGTAGTAAAACTCTTAATATCGCCCTCATTCCTTCTGTTGCAGAACTTGGGGAAGTGCAGTTAAAAACTGCTTTACATGTACAGCGGGCGCTGGAAAATCCGGTTTCTGAAGTGCAGCTGAACCCCGTAGAACTCAATCGTGGCACGGGCCTGTACCTGGATGATGCGATAAATGCCAATGTTCCGGGGGTAAGCATGAACCGGAGGGCAGTGTCTTCCGGCCAGCAATTCAATATTCGCGGCTATGGCAATGGTGTTGGTTTCAGGGGCGCCACCAATAATTTTGACGGGCAGGGGTACAAGGTTTATCTTAACAATATTCCCGTGACCGATGCTGAAGGGGTAACTTTGCTGGATGACATTGATTTTGCTTCTATAGGTTCGGTAGATGTAATCAAAGGACCTGCGGGAACAAAATTTGGCCTTGCCATTGCGGGAGTGGTGCAATTGCAGACGCAAAGGCCCGAAGCCGGGGAGATATCGCTGGGACAGGAGCTAACGGTAGGAGATTACGGCCTGTTACGTTCCACGACCAAATTTGCCACGGCAACAGAAAACACCTCTTTATTGCTGAATTACGGGCATCAGACTTCTGATGGATATATGGCGCACACTGCTTCTGACAAAGATTTTGTAAATGCCGTGGTCGATTTTCGCCCGAATGAAAATCAGTACCTCTCGGCTTACTTTGGCTATAGTAATAGCTATGATCAGCGCGGGGGTGAGCTTACCATAGAGCAATATAATAATCTGGATTACAGCGGGAGCGCCAGGTATATCAAGAATAATGCACATTCTGAAGTGATTAGCTTCAGGGCCGGGCTTAGCCATTCTTATTTGTTTAATAACTGGCTTTCCAACACCACTTCCGTATTTGGATCGGGGGTGAATAGCAACGCCAGTTCGGCAGGAGGCTGGACAGATAAGACGCCGGTAAATTACGGCACCCGGTCGGTTTTCGATTTCAGCTTTAATCTGAACAATGATTTTGCCCTGAACGGAAGTGCGGGTTTTGAACTTCAGGAGCAACGTGCGCAGATTGTTGGCTACGGAATGGTGGAAAACCCTGAAGATCCTGAGGGATATAACATTATTGGTGGCCTGAGAAGCAATCAGTTTGCTGTTTCTAATAATTCCAACATTTTTACTGAATGGACGCTGCAGATGCCGCGGGACTTTTCCCTTACCGCGGGCGTGGGCATGAGTTCCATGAATATAGACCTGGAGAATCGCATGTATGAAGCCGATAGCGACATGGAAAGAAATGTAAATGCCGATTACCACAACCTGGTATCACCGCATTTCGCCCTTAACAAAATCTTTAACGACAATGTTTCGGTGTACGCGTCTTACAGCCGGGGCTACAATGCGCCGGTGAGTGGTAATATTGTGCTTTCCACTTCAGGAGAACTTAACACCGGGCTGGAGCCGGAAGTGGGCGATCAGTTAGAAATTGGTTCTAAGGGAAGCCTTTTCAGCAATCGTTTGTATTATGAAGCGGCTGTTTTTAATGCCTTTTTTAAGAACAAATTCACTTCAGTGGCTGTGCCTCTGGATGAAAACACCACCTCCTATACCTATATCGCCAACGGCGGAAAACTGGATAACAAAGGAATTGAATTGCTGCTGAAGTTTAATGCTTATGAATCTTCTGCAGGTTTCTTCCGAAGCATTCGTCCTTACGGGAATTTCACATATTCAGATTTTGAATATGAAGATTATGCCTATGAATCATTAAATTCCGAAGGTGAAGCCGTGCAGGTAGATTACAGCGGAAATGCTGTGGCTGGTGTGGCGCCATGGGTGGTAAATGCCGGGGTGGATTTACAGTCCAATGCCGGGTTCTACGGAAATATTAACTATTCCTATCGTGATACCGTGCCGTTTACTTCAGACGGTGCAAATGTAACCGATCCTTATAACTTGCTGAATGCGAAGCTTGGATACAGGCAGAATTTTGGCCATTTTGAAGCAGATGTTTATGTCGGCGCGCGCAATATCACCGGAAGCCAGTATTATTACATGGTATTTTTAAACCAGCTGCCAGATGCCTATTTACCCGCTCCTTATGAAGCGAATTATTTTGGCGGCATACGTTTAAAATATAATTTTTAAGCTGAAAAAAGAAAGCTGTCTCAAAAGCTTGTTATCGTCACCCTGAATTTGTTTCACGGTCTCATAACAAATAGTAAATCAACTAAGGTGATATCCTGAAATAGATTACCATTGGCTCCTGTTAAGCTGGAAAAAGCTCCCGGAAACGGGAGTTTTTTTGTATTTGTTGAAAATTTTAGCAGAAGAATTACCGAGGTTCAATAGATTTATGCAAACTCAGCTTTAAATACTAACCGTCCCCCTGAACTCGTTTCAGGACCTCATGGGGCTGGTTTTTGATTTCCAACCCATGAATTAGATGCTGAAACAAGTTCAGCATGACGAGCCTTGCTTTGTTACAATTTAGAAGATCATCAATTATTTTAGTTCTGATATTTCCCTGCTCTTATTGATAAAAATTTTTCAGGCCAACCCAGCTTTAAATATAACCGTCACCCTAAACTTGTTTCAGGGTCTTCAGGTTGGTTTTGCTTTCCAACCCATGAATTAGATGCTGAAACAAGTTCAGCATGACGAGCCTTGCTTTGTTACAATTTAGAAGATCATCAATTATTTTAGTTCTGATATTTCCCTGCTCTTATTGATGGAATCATTCGTGCAAATCCAGCTTTAAATATAACCGTCACCCTGACTTGTTTCAGGGTCTTCAGGTTGGTTTTGCTTTCAAACATTGATGAGATGCTGAAACAAGTTCAGCATGACGAGCCTTGCTTTGTATAATTTAGAAGATCAATTAATTATTTTAGTTCTGATATTTCCCTGCTCTTATTGATGGAATCATTCGTGCAAATCCAGCTTTAAATATAACCGTCACCCTGAACTTGTTTCAGGGTCTTCAGGTTGGTTTTGATTTCCAACCCGTGAATTAGATGCTGAAACAAGTTCAGCATGACGAGATTCCAGTTTACTATATTTTAGCTGCTCCAGTGGATAAGAAAATTGCTTCTGTAAAGATAATCTAGATAATTAGCAGTTAACAATAGAGAATAAACATTTCCCTATCTTAGTGGCTTCACCTAAACTTTCTGAAAATGTTTAAAAAAATCACTACGGTGCTGCTACTTAGCCTGTTGCTTACAGGATGCAAAGACGAAAAGACAAGTACACAGGAGGAGGCTGCAATGGCGGCCGGTGCAAAACTCGATACAATCCTGAATAATTATTACGAAGACGGACTGCAACTGAATCCGATTTCTGCGACCACTTCGGGAGATATGCGGTACAACGATCGTTTTCCGAATTTCCTTTCAGATAAGTATAACGATAGCCTTCGGAATTATTACAAAACATATAGAAATAAAGTACAGGCAATTGACGACGCCAATCTTTCAGAAAGTGAAAAAATGAGTAAGGAGATTCTGCTTTGGGAGACCAAAATTAATCTGGAAGGATTGGAATTTGAAAAGGAAAAGTATATGCCCATAGACCAGATGTGGTCTGTTAATCTCTTTATGGGGCAACTTGCCAGCGGCATGGGAGCGCAGCCTTTTAAAACGGTGGAAGATTACCAGAACTGGCTTGATCGTGTTGAAGGCTACCTTACCTGGATGACTACTGCGGAAGACAGGATGCGTGAAGGTATGGCCAAAGGTTATGTTTTACCGGTTTCCCTTATAACAAAGGTAATTCCGCAGTTCGCTTCTATGGCTGAAGGTAATGCTGAAGATCACCTGTTCTTTGGGCCGGTGAATAATTTTCCTGATAATTTTTCTGAAGAAGAGAAAAAGCAGCTCACGGCTGAATATAAGGAGATGGTTAAAGAGAAAGTGATCCCTGCTTATAAAAAGATGCACGATTTTATGGCGGAAGATTACCTTGCAAAAGGACGTGAGAGCAGCGGAATTGCTGATATTCCCCGGGGAGAGGACTTTTACAAACACCAGATTAAGCTTTACACCACTACAGATATGACTGCCGAAGAGATCCATCAGCTCGGGCTAAGGGAAGTGGAGCGTATCTCGCAGGAAATGACGGAAGTGAAGGAGCAGGTGGGCTTTGAAGGCAGCCTTAAGGAATTCTTCAATTATGTGCGGGAGAACAAAGATCTTATGCCTTACAGCTCGGCAGAAGAGGTAGTCGCCAATTTTGAAGACATTCATCAGCGAATGAAGCCGAACCTGAGCAGGCTTTTTAACGTAAAACCAAAAACAGCTTTTGAAGTACGAAGGACTGAAGAATTTCGGGAGCAATCGGCCAGTGCCGAATATAATCCCGGTTCCCTGGACGGTACCCGACCGGGGATATTCTACGTTCCTGTGCCCGATGCTTCTGCCTACAACGTGTACAGTGATGAATCGCTATTCCTGCACGAGGCCATCCCGGGTCATCACTACCAGATTTCCTTAACGCAGGAAAATGAGGATTTACCGGATTTCAGGAAGACCCTTTGGTATAGTGGCTACGGCGAAGGCTGGGCTCTTTATGCAGAATCCCTTGGAAAAGAACTGGGGCTTTATACAGATCCTTACCAGTATTTCGGGATGCTTGGCGCAGAGATGCACCGTGCAGTAAGGCTGGTGGTAGATACCGGTTTGCACAGCAAAGCCTGGACCCGGGAAGAGGCGATACAGTATTCGCTGGATAACGAAGCTGAATCTGAAGCCAGTGTAATCTCAGAAATTGAAAGGTATATGGCCAATCCCGGCCAGGCACTTTCATACAAGATCGGGCAGCTTAAAATCCGGGAACTGCGCGAGCGTGCAAAAACAGAGTTGGGAGACCAGTTTGATATTCGGGAGTATCATACCAAAGTACTGGAAACAGGAGCTGTTCCTTTGCAGCTGCTGGAAGAGAAGATTGACCGGTGGATTGGGGAGAAGACCGGAAGCTAACCCTGAAATTTATTTTCATTGTGATACTTCAAGAATTCTGTATCAGGTAAAAATTTTGATGGCAAAAAAATATCCTGGTTTTCGTACTGATAGAAATATTTTTCAAGAGAATCACTTTTCTTTTGTTTCAATATAATATTAGAAATTTTGATTTTGTAGTCTGGTGTGATTGTAATCAACCCACTCTCGAAAGCTTTATCGTGTAAAGCATTTATGGCAATACCATTCCTTGGATTTAATCTATTTTGCTCATCAGAACTCCAAGGTTTTATATGTCCTGCAATAAGAAGTTCACTCTGGCTTATCCCTGTTACACAGCAAGTATTGTTGTAAGAAGCTAAAATGGAACTACGGAAAAATGATTGATTCACTCTGACCTTTACAATTTGCTCTCTTGATTTTCCTTCGGGTAGATTTTTTAAGTCAATTTCGTTTAATTCTTCAATCGATTTATTTTCAAACTTGGATAGTAATATTTCACTTTCAAATGGTAGATCTGTCCAGTTGTTATAAAATTCATCCCAGATAATTTTGTCTAACTTGCTTGCATTAGATGCACCTTTTATTCCTCTTGCTTGTAAACTAGGATCAAGACTTGCAAAATTCACTAATTTGTAGGCTATTGAACTGGGTGTTCTTCCAATTAACTCTGCAAGGTGAACGACCTGTGGGTTGGACCGATGTAATCGACCAAAAGGTAACTTGCAATATAGATTTATTGCTAAAATTAATTCTTCCCTATTCCAAAGTTTTTGCCCTTTTTTCATTCATATCGATTTGAGTGACAAATTAATTTTTACAACTTTGAAATAAGCATTTATGAATTTGTGTCTGCTCATTTGTATGTGACAAATCTAAAATTATTTCAGTTCTATTTCCACAAATAGGACAGTTTACACGTTGGTCATTGTAGCATATCACTTCTTTAAAATCTATCATATAATTTTAGGTCACATTTGCGATAGGAATATAAATATACCTATTTAAATAGAAATTCAACCACCACTATATCCGCCTCCAGCCAATCCAAATTCTTAGTTCCTCTAAACTAAGCCATTTAATTTGTTTATGCTCTGCTAATGTTATCTTCCCGCTGGTGATTTTGCAGCGAAAGGGTAAAAGACTGATAATGATATTACCGGGATAAGTATGTTTGGAAGTCGGGAGCTGCTCAAGGATTTCAATTTCCACTCCCAGCTCTTCTTTTATCTCCCGCTGCAGGCAGGACCCGGGACTTTCGGTTTTTTCAATCTTTCCGCCGGGAAATTCCCATTTTAGGGGGTGCTTCATTTTTTCACTGCGTTGGGCGCAAAGGATCTTTTCATCTTGTTCTATGATGGCACAGGTGACGGGGGTTATTTTGTTTGGAAGGTTCATGTGCAATGAAAATACAGGTTTTTGAATAATTTTTTAATAGAGATTAATCTCATTTTTAACATTGCTTCGGGTTTCTTCCTGTTGCTAATTTTATACTTTTGGAAATATTCCATTTAAAAGGAATAAATCCAAATAATGAAAATAAAGTCAATTTTACATCTGGACCTGGATGCATTTTTTGTTTCGGTGGAACGAAAGCAAAACAGCGAATTAAAAGGTCGGCCGCTAATAGTGGGCGGAATGGGAGATCGTGGCGTGGTAGCGGCTGCGAGTTATGAAACCCGTAAATTTGGGGTGCATTCCGGAATGGCCATGAAAGTAGCCCGGCAGCTTTGTCCTGAGGCAACGGTGATTAAAGGAAATGCAGGGACCTATACCAAAGAGTCCCATACTGTGACCGAGATTATCCGTAGCCGCGTACCGGGTTTTGAAAAAGCCAGTGTAGATGAATTTTATGCCGATCTTACCGGGATGGATCGCTTTTTCGGGATTGAACAGTTTGCATCAGGATTGCGGGAAACTATCATCAAAGAAAGCGGACTCCCTATTTCTTTCGGACTTTCTCAAAACAAGGTAGTTTCTAAAATCGCTACCAGCGTCGCCAAGCCCAATGCCCGGAACATTATTCCAGTGGGAAATGAAAAGAATTTCCTGGCTCCCCTGGAAGTCAATAGAATCCCGATGATCGGAAATAAAACTTTTCAGACTTTACTCAACCTGGGCATCAGGGAGATCAGGACCATTCAGGAGATGCCGGTGGAAATGCTGGAGAGCGTGCTGGGAAAAAACGGCCGGACGATCTGGAAAAGGGCGCACGGGATTGATGAGGTGCCTATCATTCCTTTTCATGAACGCAAGTCGATCTCTACCGAACGTACCTTTGGCCGCGATACCATAGACGTGGTGCGTTTGCATGCCACACTCGTTGCGATGGCCGAAAGCCTGGCGTACCAACTTCGCAAAGGAAATAAACTTACCTCTAATGTGAGTGTGAAAATCCGCTATTCCGATTTTCAAACCTATACGAAACAGGCAAAAATCCCCTATACCAGCGCCGATCATATTCTTATCCCGAAGGTAGAAGAGCTTTTTAAACAGCTCTATAACCGCAGGCTGCTGATAAGACTTATCGGGGTAAAGTTTACCGGACTAGTAGGCGGAAATTACCAAATTAACCTTTTTGATGACAGTGAGGAGATGTTGAGTTTATATAATTCGCTGGACCACATCCGTAATAAATACGGCGAACACAGCGTGCGGCGTGCGGTAACTATGGACACGAGAACCATTGGCCGCATGGGAAATCCCTTTAACGGCGAACCTCCTGTGGTGCTGGCGCACAGGAAACAGTAATTTGAGGTTAGAAGTTAGAGGTTGGAATTGAAAAGTGAGAAGTGGAGAGTTGAAGTTTTAAAAAATGTCACCCTGAATTTATTTCAGGATCAACATGTTCAAAACTTCAAACAAGAAGATGCTGAAACGAGTTCAGCATGACGAAATTCATGCATGACGTACCTACCGTCACCCTGAATTTATTTCAGGGTCTGCATGTTAGGAAGTACAAAATTAAAAGTGAAGAGGAAAAAATGATTATTTATAAAAAGATAAAATCAAATTAACCTACAGCTGCATTGCAGATTCAGCGGAATTCGGCCACCTCCCCTTGAAAAAATGGGAGGAGCTTTTGTGTCGGAAGGAATTTTTTTAATAACAATAACAGACAGCAAAGAACAACATCAAACCCCAACAAAAAAACAACTGAAGCCTACAGCCTAACGCTTAACACTCAAACAACAGACAACAGATAACCCACAACCGAGATGTACCTAAACTGCCACACCTACTACTCTCTTCGTTACGGCACTTTTCCGGTGGAGGAGTTATGTAAACTTGCACAGCAAAACGGGGTAAATTCCCTGGCGGTGACCGATATCAACAATACTTCCGCCTGCCTGGAATTTCTAAGGATTGCTCCGCAGCTTGGTATACAGCCTTTGGTGGGGATCGATTTCAGGAATGGAGTGGATCAGCAATATTTGGGGATTGCCAGAAATAATGAAGGTTTCCGGCAGCTGAATGAGCATCTTTCGGCTCACCTGCATATAGAAAAAGATTTCGCTGCGCAGGCTCCGCAGCTGCCCGATTGTTATATTATTTATCCTTTTGAAAAAGTGGTTGCTCAAAAAAAAACAAATTTCAGCAAGAATGAATTTATCGGGGTTTCTGCAGAAAACCTTCAGAAATTAAAGTTTTCGACATACCGGAACATGGAAAATAAACTGGTACTGCTGCAGAGCGTAAGCTTCCGCAGTAAAAAAGATTATAACGCGCACCGCCTGCTACGGGCAATAGATAATAATACCTTGCTGAGTAAACTTCCCGAAAGCGAACAGGGAAGTTTCTCGCACCAAATGCAGCCGTTGAAAAAACTGAAAGCCGAATTTGAGGAATTTCCTCATATTCCTGAAAACACTAAAAAGATAATGCAAAGCTGCAGGGTGGATTTTGAATTTGGAAAGAGAGAAAGCAAAAATCTGAAATATTTAGAAGGGAAAGAGAAAGATGAACATGAATTGAAGAGAATCTGTTATAAAAATTTTCCTAAAAAGTATCCCGATGCGGAGAAAAAAGTTCTGGAGCGGGTAGATAGGGAGCTTTCGATAATTATTGACCTGGAATTCGTCTCTTACTTTTTAATCAACCTGGAAATTGTGGAATATGCAAAGGGTGAAAATTATCCGGTGATAGGGCGGGGGAGCGGTGCCAATTCCATCGTGGCCTATATTATTGGCATTACCAATGTAGACCCGATTGAGCTCGACCTTTATTTTGAACGCTTTATCAATGCCAACCGTAAATCTCCACCCGATTTTGATATTGATTTTTCATGGAAACACCGTAACGATGTAACGGCTCATATTTTTGAAACTTATAAAAATACCGCGCTTATGGGAACTTATGTGACTTTTAAGCGGCGGGCGGTGGCGCGGGAGCTGGGGAAGGTTTTTGGTCTGCCTAAAGAGGAGATCGATAAACTTTCTGCCGGATTTTTTAATTATAAAGAATTGGATGAATTAGAAAAACTGGTGCTGCGATACAGCGCCTTAATTGAAGGTTTTCCGAATTACCTTAGTGTTCATTCCGGCGGAATTTTAATTTTGAATGAGGACGTACACAACTATGCCGGCACTTTTCTTCCGCCTAAAGGTTTTCGCACCATTCAGATTGATATGAATATCGCTGAAGAAGTTGGGATCCATAAATTCGATATTCTGGCCCAGCGCGGACTTTCGAAAATCACCGATGCCATTGAAATCATTAAGCGCAACCAGCCCGGGGCTTATATTGAGGATATGGCAAATATTTCCGTTTTTAAAAATGATCCCGAAATCAATAATCTGCTGAAAGTTGGTGATTGTATGGGAGTTTTTTATGTGGAGTCCCCGGCCATGCGGGGGCTGCTCACAAAATTGCAGACCGATAATTATGAAAATCTTGTAGCGGCCAGTTCTGTAATTCGGCCGGGGATTTCCAGCGCCGGCATGAAGGAGGAATTCATCAAACGCCACCGCGATCCTGAACGCCGAGAACAGGCGCATCCGGTGATGTACAAAATTATGAAGGATACTTATGGCGTGATGGTTTACCAGGAGGATGTGATGAAAGTTGCCTATAAATTTGCCGGACTGGATTTAGACGATGCCGATGTGTTGCGGCGCGGAATGAGCGGCAAGAAAACTTCTAAAGCCCAAATGCAAAAAATTGAACAAACCTTCAGGGATAATTGTAAGCAAAAAGGCTATTCTGAAGCATTGACCACAGAGGTATGGGAGCAGATTTCATCTTTTGCCGGCTATGCTTTTCCGAAGGGACACTCCGCTTCCTATGCGGTGGAGAGTTACCAGAGCCTCTATCTTAAAAAATATTTTCCGCTGGAATTTATGGTGGCGGCGTTAAATAACGGTGGCGGATTTTATAAGGTGGAAACCTATATCCAGGAAATAAGAAAATGCGGCGGCACGGTACATGCGCCCTGCATCAACAAAAGCGATCATCCCAATACTATCTACGGGAAAGATGTTTACCTGGGTCTTGGATATATTAAGGAGTTAGAAACAAAAGTTGTTCAGCAGATTCTGGAAAACCGGCAGTTTTTTGGAGAATTTAAGTCGCTGGACGATTTTATAGACCGTATTCATATTTCTATTGAGCAGCTGGGTATTTTGCTGAAGATCAATGCCTTTAGGTTTACCGGACTTGATAAATATCATTTGCTTTGGAAAGCACATTTTAAATTAAGTAAAAGTAAGCCTAAATCCAATCAGGCGGTGTTGTTTAAACCGCAGCATAAAGATTTTGATTTGCCGGAATTTGAATTTTCCCGTTTAATTGAAGCTTATGACCAGATGGAGTTGCTGGGATTTCCGCTGAGCAGTCATTTTGATTTGCTGAAGTTTCCTATGAAACCTGCAGTAAATGCCGCAGATTTAAAAAGGTATATAGGAAAGGAAATAGAAATTTACGGTAACCTGATTACCGCTAAAAAAACCGGTACAGTAAACGGGAAGTATATATATTTCGGAACTTTCTATGATGAAAACGGGGATATTTTCGATACTGTTCAGTTTCCGGAGTCTGCGGAAAAATATCCGCTGCGGAATAAAGGAATTTACTTGTGCCGCGGAAAAGTGGTGGAAGAACTGGATTATATTTCTATAAGTATCAGCTGGATTTCCCGGCAGGAAACAGCTGGGGATCCAAGGCTTATGAATAATGGGTTTAAAGTGAGTTTTTAAGTGGAAAGTGATTTTCATCATGCTGAATTTATTTTAGCATCTTGTTGTTTGCAGTTTCCAACCTGTAGACCCTGAAACAAGTTCAGGGTGACATTGTTTGTGGAGTTTTGATTTATTTTTTTTCGTCCTGCTGAATCAGAATTGCGATTTACTAAGTCATGCTGAATTTATTTCAGCATCTATTTAGTTTGCAGTTTCGAACGTGCAGACCCTGAAATGAGTTCAGGGTGACATTGCTTGTGGAGTTTTGATTTGTTGTTTTCGTAATGTTGAATTCAGGGTGGGCAATCCACCACGTCATGCTGAACTTGTTTCAGCATCTCTTCAATAATATTTACAACTCTTCAAATAAATCCCTAAGCTCAGGATTTTGAGATTTAATGAGATTCCATTTCCACTCTTTATGCCAGTTTTTTAACTGCTTTTCCCTTGCAATGGCTTGCGTGATATCTGAAAACTCTTCAAAATATGCTAAAAAGGAGAGGTTGTATTTTCTTGTAAAGTCAGACCCCTTTCCTTCTTTGTGTTGAATAATTCGTGCCGGTAAATTAGAAGTGACCCCAATGTAAAGCATGTTTCTGGACTTGTTTGTTAGAAGATAAACATAGCTTGTTTTCATTGTATCAAGTTACTATAAACTTTCATAGTCTTAATGCTGAACTACATCAGCAGGTTCGTCATGCTGAATTTATTTCAGCATCTATTTAGTTTGCAGTTTCGAACGTGCAGACCCTGAAATGAGTTCAGGGTGACATTGCTTGTGGAGTTTTGATTTGTTGTTTTCGTAATGTTGAATTCAGGGTGGGCAATCCACCACGTCATGCTGAACTTGTTTCAGCATCTCTTCAATAATATTTACAACTCTTCAAATAAATCCCTAAGCTCAGGATTTTGAGATTTAATGAGATTCCATTTCCACTCTTTATGCCAGTTTTTTAACTGCTTTTCCCTTGCAATGGCTTGCGTGATATCTGAAAACTCTTCAAAATATGCTAAAAAGGAGAGGTTGTATTTTCTTGTAAAGTCAGACCCCTTTCCTTCTTTGTGTTGAATAATTCGTGCCGGTAAATTAGAAGTGACCCCAATGTAAAGCATGTTTCTGGACTTGTTTGTTAGAAGATAAACATAGCTTGTTTTCATTGTATCAAGTTACTATAAACTTTCATAGTCTTAATGCTGAACTACATCAGCAGGTTCGTCATGCTGAATTTATTTCAGCATCTTTTTGATTGTTGCTTCCAACATGTAGACCCTGAAACAAGTTCAGGGTGACGTTGCTTGTGGAGTTTTGATTTGTTGTTTTCGTAATGTTGAATTCAGGGTGGGCAATCCACCACGTCATGCTGAATTTATTTCAGCATCTATTGTGTTCAGAGTGTTCAACATGTAGGCCCTGAACCAAGTTCAGGGTGACGAAGCTAGTTTTTCAACTACCGCATCTACACAATTTATTCCGTCTATAGCTGCTGAAATAATTCCACCGGCATAACCGGCACCTTCCCCACAGGGATAGAGACCTTTTACTTTAATATGTTCCAGTGTTTCAGGATCTCGCGGAATGAAAACCGGGGAAGAGGTACGGCTTTCCGGAGCGTGAAGTACAGCATCATTGGTATAGTAGCCTTTCATTTTTTTACCGAACATCACAAAAGCTTTCTGGAGCCGTTTAGCGATTAGTGGCGGTAAAACTTTATTTAGATCAACACTTACTATTCCCGGCTGATAGGAGGTTTTAGGGAAATCGGCAGAGATTTTTCCTTCCACGAAATCTATCATTCGCTGCGCCGGTACCTGCTGGGTTTTGCCCGCAGCTTCCCAGCATGTTTGTTCCACCATTTTTTGAAAATCAAGACACACAAAAGGATCACCAGGTTCAAAATTTGGCAAATCTTCCGGTTGTATACTTACCACAATTCCGGAGTTGGAATAGGGATTATTTCGCTTGCTGGGGCTCCAGCCATTGGTAACCACTTCTTCCGGGGAGGTGGCACAGGGTGCAATGATGCCGCCGGGACACATACAGAAAGAATAAACTCCCATCCCGTCTACCTGCTCCACAAGGCTGTAAGAAGCGGGCGGTAAATATGGATTTTCATCATCTCCATGGTATTGAATCTGATCTATAAGTTTTTGCTGATGTTCAATTCGAACGCCGAGGGCAAAAGGTTTGGCTTCAATTTTAATATTCTTTTTATGCAGCAGGTAAAAGATATCCCTTGCAGAATGTCCTGTAGCCAGGATTACCTCATTAAAAGTATGCCATTCTTCAGCATTAATTTCAATGGCTTCAATTTGTGAATTTTTGAGCCTGAGATCTGTTAGTTTCGAATTAAAATATACTTCGCCGCCGGCTTCTATTATCGCCTTCCGCATAGAAGTGATTATTTTCGGCAATTTATTGGTGCCAATATGAGGATGAGCATCTACAAGAATATCTGGATCGGCTCCAAAATGAACAAACCATTGCAGGGCCTTCAGTACATTTCCGCGTTTTTTGGACCGGGTATATAACTTCCCGTCCGAATATGTTCCTGCGCCACCTTCCCCAAAGCAGTAGTTGGACTCGGGGTTTACAGTTTGTTCCTTATTGATCTTTGCCAGGTCATGCCGGCGTGCCCGTACATCTTTTCCTCGTTCAAAAATAACCGGTTTTAATCCGGCTTCAATACACCGAAGTGCAGCATAAAGTCCTGCCGGCCCCGCACCAATAATTGCGATTTCTTTAGAAGCAGAAACCTGCTGCGGAAGATAAACAGGGATTTCTGTCCCTACTTCATCCTTCTGCCAAAGCTCTACCTGCAAATTAAGCTTTACCGGTTTTCGGCGGGCATCAATAGAACGTTTCCGTATACGCCAGTCGCCTAATTTGGCCTTTTTCAGCTTCGCTTTTTCTAAAGCAAGTTGCAAAACAACATCTTTATTTTCCTGCTGATGAGGTAGAATTGAAATTTGTACCAGTGTGCTCATTGAGGGCAAAGATAATACAAAGGCAAAGAGAATTTTAGGTTGCGCTTTATGTTGGCAGGAAATTCTTCCGTAGAAAGAATCTACTTTTTTCCTTTTGTATTGTGACGAATATAATTTTCTGTTTCTGAATTTAATTCAGCTCCCAGAAGAATAATAAAACTGGTAAGAAAAAGCCACATAAGCAGTACTACAATTGCTGAAATTGAGCCGTAAACTTCTCCGTAGCTCCCAAATTTACTCACATAATAGGAAAAGCCCCAGGAAGCAATCAGCCAGAGTACGGTAGATAAAATTGCACCGGGAAGCACCCATTTAAATGCAGGGGTTTTACGCGGGGGTGCATGGCGGTAAACCAGCGCCAGAAAAAATACAACAATAAGAGCCAGAAGCAGCCATCGTGCCCAGCTAATAAGTGTTTTTACTGAACCTGGAAATCCAATCTGATCAACTAAGGCAGGAAAAGCTACAATAAAAGCCATACTTAAAATCACCAGAATTACAGCGCCAAAAGTAAACAGCAGGGTAAGGGCATTCTCTTTAATAAAGCCTCTTTCCGTTTGAATTCCGTAGGCGATATCAACTCCTATAAACAAAGATTTTGTCCCTTTATTGGCACTCCATAAACTAAGAAGAATTCCTATTGCGGTACTCCACCCCAAAGCCTCTCCCGGAGTAGCGAGGAAACTTTCCACCTGGGCCTGTAGAATCTCATATGCCTGCTGTGGCATCATAGAGGAAAGTTCTGCCAGCTGTCCCTGGATTTGTTGAGGATCTACCGCAAGGCCGTATATTGATATTAAAGCCATAATCGCAGGGAATACGGCAAGAAAAGCATAGAAGGCCACTCCTGCAGAGACTATGGAAACTTTATCTTCTGCAATTTGATCTTTTACGCTTAATACAATCTTTTTCCATCCTGAAAATTTGATTTTCGTGGGCTTCTTAATTCCCTTTATTTCACCTTTATGCTCTGTCATAGTTATATTAAAAAATTAAAAGGGCCTTTTGGCCCTCTTAATTGAATTATCCTAATTTAGGAATTTTAGCTGTTCCAGGTGCCTAAACTATTGTTAAGATCATCCTGTGGAAGCTATTTGCAATATCGAATTATAATTGCCTGTCCTCTGCGGTGAATTCGAGCATCCAGCCAGGGTATTCTGCAGGTAACCGGCTCACTTCGTCCAGTTTTTGAAGTTCGTCTTCAGTAAATTCAATTTCTGAAGTATTCAAGTTCTGCTCCAGTTGGTCTGCATTTTTGGCTCCTACAATCACGCTGGTTACTGCCTGTTGTTTAAGAAGCCAGGCGATAGAAAGTTGCGCCGGGGAGGCATTTTTCTTTTCAGCCATTGGTTTTAGTACATCAAGAATATCAAAAGCACGTTCTTTATTTACAGGAGGAAAATCAAAATCGTCTCTTCTTCCACCCGATTTTTTCTCCTCATCGCGGCTATATTTTCCGCTAAGCAAGCCTCCCGCAAGCGGGCTCCAAACCATTAATCCCACTTTCTGGTCCTGAAGCAGGGGGATAATTTCCCTTTCCAGGTCACGACCGGCAATGGTGTAATATGCCTGGAGGGAAGCAAATCTTTCAAGGTGATTATATTTGGAATGATCCAGTGCCTTCATCAGCTGCCATGCGGCAACGTTGCTGGCACCAACATAACGTACTTTTCCACTGCGCACCAAATCGTCAAATGCCCTTAAGGTCTCATCTGTTGGAGTAAGGGGATCGTTAGAGTGCATTTGGTAAAGATCAATATAATCGGTGCCCAGTCTTTTGAGGCTTTGCTCCACCTGATTTATAATGTGGTGCCTGGTAAGGCCTTTTTGATTAGGCCCTTCGCCCATACTGCCACGAACTTTGGTGGCAAGAATGAGATCTTCTCTGGAAGTACCTGAATTTTTAATTGCCTGTCCCGTGATTTCTTCTGAGATCCCTTCAGAATAAACATTTGCAGTGTCAATAAAGTTTACGCCCTTATCAATAGCCTGTTGTAAAAGCTTATCGGCATCTTTCTGTTCAACACCGCCAATGCTTTCAAACTTTCCTTTGGCTCCAAATGTCATTGTGCCAAGGCAGAGTTCAGATACTTTTAGTCCTGTGTTTCCTAATAAATTATATTTCATAGCTAAATTTTGTTTAGCTATAATTTAAAGGAATAGCGGCAGCCGTCAAAATGTTTAGAAGTACTTTAACAGAGGGAGAGAAAACCTATGACTCTATTTATTTAAAATATAATCAGCAAGGTGTTTTGCATCCTTTTTTATACCACCCAAAGTAGCCGAGCCCCGGGTATGCAGCCAGGGCAGACCAATAAAATAGAGCCCTTCTATGTTACTGATACCTCGATGGTGTTCTGGATATCCGTGTTTATCGGGTTCAAGTCCTTCAATCCAACTAAAATTAGCTCTGTAGCCCGTGGCCCACACAATATTTTGAATATCGGTAAGCTCCTTTTTTTCAGTGATAATGAGATTTCCATCGGCATGTTTAGTCTTGCCAACAGGATTGATGTTTTTTCGCTTTAAAATGGATTTTACACTGGTTCCTATAATGGGTTGACGGCCCTTGCGGATTTTCCTTCCCATCCAGGAATCGCGGCTAAAACTAAGGAATCCGGTTTTAGTGAACCACCACCATAAGGTTTTTCCCAATAATTCCTGCGGAAGGGTTCTCACCTTTTCAGGGCCTGAATAGTAAACTTTCCTGCCAGTCCTTGAAATTTCATCCAGAATTTGAAAACCGGAATCTCCGCCACCCACCACCATTGTATTGCCTTTCTTCAGCTGTTGCGGATTTTTATAATAATTGCTGTGGATCTGAAAAATATTTTTATTTATGTTTTTTGCAAATGGGGGTGTATAGGGAATGTGAAAAGGGCCGGTGGCGATAATAACATTTTTAGTCCGTAGATCTCCCTGCGTACTCTTCAGCAGAAAATAGTCTTTTTCACGGCAAATCTTACTGATGAAAGTATTGAAGCGGATCGGGATTTTATATTTTTCAGCATAAAGCTTAAAATAATCGGCCACTTCTTTTTTTGAGGGATAATGTCCCTGTGGAGCAGGAAAATCAAGGCCAGGCAGATTATTAAATTCCGAAGGAGTAAAAAGTTTAAGAGAATCCCATCGGTTAAGCCATGAAGCACCAATTTGCTCTTCTTTATCTACCAGCAGGAAATCTTTGTTGATATCCCTTAGATAAAATGCCATGGCCAAACCTGCCTGCGCTGCGCCAATCACTATAAAATCCTTTACTTTTTCCATTAATGTAAAAATAGGATTATTATACGTTACCGCTAAGCCTGTAAGCATTTACATTTACGCCTCTTCTTTCTGCTCCCGTTCGCGTTCTTTCTCAGTTTTTCTCTTAAAATACCCAATAATGGCAGGAGCGGAAAAGCCGTGTATAATAATGGAAATAAGAATGATATAGGCCGTGATGGCGTATAGTTCATTTTTATATTCAAAACCATCAAACTGCATGAAAGCCCAGGATAAATAGAAAACGGAACCTATTCCACGTATTCCAAGGAAACTAATAGCCAGTTTTTCTTTAAAACTTTCTCTTTTTCCTCCAATAAGCGCGATCATTCCTGCCAGTGGTCTCACAAAAAGAACAAATATTAATGCGAAAACTATCGCTTTCCAGTCGGTTAAACTAAGCATTCCGTTAAGCAGGGAACCACCAAACAGAATAATCCACACCACTAGTAACAGGCGTTCAATTTCATGGATAAAGTCATGCATTTTTTGCTTATAATCTCCACTTACCTTTTCATAATAGCGCAGGCTCAAACCTGCAAAAAATACTGCGAGGAAACCATAGCCGTGAAGGAGCTCACTAAGGCCGTATGTCATAAAGGTAAGGGAAAGCGCCAGAAAGCCGTCAAAGGTTTTTATGCCGGTAAGGCGATGGAAAGCAATTAAGAGCAAACCTATTCCCCGTCCTATTACCAGGCCTACTATAATTCCAATTACTATTTTTAATAAAAGTTTATCCCAGAACCATTCCTGAAAATTAAAAGCTGCCCAACCACCAGCCTGTCCAACCATTACTGCCAAATAGGAAAACGGGAAAGCCATTCCGTCATTAAGTCCTGCTTCTGAGGTTAAGGCAAACCTGATTTTACCTTTATATTCTTTTTCCCTGTCCGGGTCGTCCAGCTGTACATCGGCAGCAAGAACGGGATCTGTAGGAGCAAGTACTGCTGCCAGTAAAAGAGAGGAAGGTATGCTGAGAAGAAGAAAATAATTTCCCAAAAAATAAGCGCAAACCATACATATAGGCATGGTTATAAATACCAGCAGAAGCGGGCGTTTCCACGATTTCCAGTTGTACCTGGTGCCAATTTTTAATCCGGCACCCATCAGGGAAATTATAACAATTGTTTCAGAAAAATACATTAAGCCCTTATCTGCCCAAAGTGGATCCGGCCAGGGTAGCGGAATATCTGCGGCAAATAGCAAAAATCCGATAAGGATAAGAATAAGAGGGGAACTTACTTTAATTTTTTTTGAAACAGAAGGTAACCAGGCCATGATTAAAGTAGCAAATCCAAGTCCGGCCAAAATAAGGTAATGTTCTTTCATAGAGAATAGAAAAATCTGAATTTAAGTCTTCTGCTTTTGCTGCTCAAACTTTTTACAAAAGCCTAACATTTGATGCATTTCCAGAAAACCCACTCACATAGTCGTAGTAAGTTCTTTAAAGTTTCAAGTAGTTCATCAAAATGTTATAATATAAATTGAAGAGGAATTGATGGTCAGGGCCAAGGACTTTCAGAAGAACATTTGCAGGAGATAAACAAGGGAAATATAATTTGTCCATTAACTTCGGGAAAAAGGATGTGAATAAGATTAAAGTTAGGACAAGCAAGTCACTTGGGGGAATATGCCGTCTAAAAAAACCGCCTTCAGTAGGGTGAAGACGGTCTTATGTCCATAAATTAATTAACATGGAGCTATTGAGTGGTTGTAATAGTATCAATATCTGTACTGTAATTTGAAGTATCCACACCTGAAGGGGACATAGGAGAACTATTTATCTCTGAGTCCATTTGGCGTAGAATATCGGCAGACTGGGTAAAAAATCCGCTTAAGAAAAGATTTCGATCTTCATCACTGGTGTCTACAGCCAAATCATTAAGATGTGTCCTTAACCCCTGTACCTCATCTTCAAGTTCCGGATACTGGTTACTCTGGATTGCCTGAAGATTGTCAACTACTACTTTCCCGGTACGTCTAATACTATCCAGTTGTTGCTGGGGTTGCCACTGGCTGATACTTTCCATTTCGGGTCCCGGAGTGTGATTAAGTTCTATCGATTTCTCTTCCACAGCCTCTAAAAGAAGCATCATTGCCCTTTGCTGTGAACGGGGATCATTTCCCAAAAGGTCATCATCACTTCCCCCCTCTACGTAACTTAGATATTCCCCAACTGCGTTCTCAGGGTATTCATTGTTGGCATAATCTTCGGTTTCGTACTGCTCAATTTGCTGGATGTTATCTTCATCTGAAACATCGTCATTAGTACCATCGTCGGCCCATACAAAGAAGTAGAGTAATGCCAGGATGATTATAATAATTAGTAAAACCCAGGGCCAGACGGGTTTTTTCTTTTCAACATGTATTTCTGCCATAATTGTGTTTTTTTGGTTTATAGCTGTGCTTAATATTTAAAATTAAGAAAAATAGGAAAGGGGTAGGATTAAAGCTCTAATAAAGAAAAGCAAAGATTTGTTAATTGTTATAGCTGGAAAATGATTAATTATCAGGTACTTCAGGTGCTGATTTAGATAAACTACGGGGCGAATTAAATATATAAGATATCAATTTTCTGCAGATTCTGGTAGCCCTGGAATATGACAGTATTTAATTAGCAGAAAGATATAAGTAGTCATCCCGGGATGATAGAAAAGTTGGCTGAAGTATGATTTTTTAATAGAAATAATTTTATAATCCCAGCTCTGAAGGAAAATCTCAGGCGAAGGTTTTAGAATATAATTTGTCTGTATTCCCAAAATTTTACCAGGAATAGAATAAGGAAAATAAAAGCCGCCATAAATTCCATAAAAGTTGAAGCGAGGAAGCCTGCAAAAGAACCAATTGCAGCACGTAAAGCTGATTTTGAATTACTTTTATTAATCATTTCCCCTATAAAGGCTCCCACAAAGGGGCCAATTAAAATAGCAAAAGGAATTGGAGTAAAAATACCCACTATAAGTCCTATAGTGGTACCAATAACTCCTGCTCTGCTCCCGCCGAATCTTTTTGTACCCATGGCGGGAATTACAAGCTCCAGAATATAAATGAGTGCAGCAACAAAAAAGCTTATTCCTAAGAACCAGTAGTTAACAGGGACTGAAGGGGCAAGGTGGAATACGAGCAATCCGCACCAGCTTAACGGGACTCCCGGCACAACAGGTAGAATACTACCCATAACACCAAGAATCATCAAAAGTGCGGCAATGCTAAAAAAGATAATATCCATAGGACAGGGGATGGGCGATTTATATTTTATTGTTTTTCTAAAAGTAGTCTAAAAAATTGTTCTACTTCATCAATATTCTTCAGGGAATAATCGGCGGAGGTTTGGTGTCCATGGTCTCCAACAAGTATACCCAAACCGTTTTGTACATATTTAAAAGCGTCTTCATCAGTAACATCATCCCCGATATAAACTGAATAATTCTGATCCTTTTCACCGAGCTGCTCTTTTAAAAATTCAACAGCCTTACCTTTATGCCAGTCTATAGAAGGACGTATTTCTATTACTTTTTTACCATCGGCTTTCTTCAAATCCGGATAATCTTTAAGGCTAGCAGCTACACGATCATGAACCTCGTCTGTCATTTCTTCCTTTACCTTCCGGTAATGTATGGCTAAGGTGAATTTTTTACGCTCAAAATCCACTCCGGCAATATCACTAAGTTCCTCATGCAACAAAGGTTCTATTTCGTCAAATGTCGGTAATACTTTTTGCGCTTCATCATTTTCCTTAAGGAAATTTCCTGGCCCGGAAATTTCAAAACCATGGCTTCCGGCGTAATAAAGCTCAGGAATATTTACTCTCTGGCTCACATCCTTCATCCCGCGCCCGCTTACTACAGCTGCTGGATAAACTTTCGAAAGCCGCAATACCAGGTCGCGCATTTTTTCTGAAATAGCCGCGTCTTCATGGTGTTCTACTATTGGAGCCAGCGTACCGTCAAAATCCAGGAACAACAAAGCTTTTTCCTGTTGAAATTTATCTCTGAGTTCTTTCCCGTGTTCCAGGGCTGAAGGCAATTGATGTGACATTTTATTGAATATTTAGTTGATTATTTTAGGCCGTTGTTTTTCAAGATAAGCAAAATAGATAATTTTACTACTTCAGTATAAAGAACGGTATCAGGAACTGCTAAGCTGTTTATAGAGTTTTTCGGCGTCTTCTTTTTGCAATAATTCCGTTCCCGGGGAAATAAGAGTGGCACTTCCGCAGGCGAGTCCATACTGAACGGCTTCTTCAAGGGATTTACCGGCAGCAAGGCTGTACACCATGCCACCTACCATACTGTCTCCGGCACCTATAGAACTATTAGGTTTTACGTTTGGTGCGGGAAAATGCTTTACTCCTTCTTTTGTAGCCAGAAATGCCCCGTCCGGACCCAGGGAATGTACAATAATATCTAAAGAATATTTCTGAAGTACTTCCTGCAGCATTTCCTTCCGGTCTTCCATACTTTCAGCTTTTCTACCACTCAGGTCTTCCAGCTCGTCCAGGTTTGGCTTTACCAGATAAGCTCCTTCCTTTAAACCTGCAGCCAAAGCTTTTCCTGAAGTATCCAGCACAAATTTTATATTCTTGCTTTTTGCAATTTTAGCCACCTGGGAATAGAAATCTTCCGGGACCCCTGGGGGCAGGCTTCCGCTGGCCACCAGAAATTCTGCTACAGGTAAATTTTCTATTTTTTTAAGCAGTGCTTTGTATTCAGCTTCTGATAATTCTTCTCCGGGAAAACCAATGCGGTAAAGTTCACCTGTAGACTCTTCAAAAATCCCAAAATTCTGGCGCATTTCATTTTTCACCTCCAAAGCATCCAGTGCAATATTTTCCTTTTTCAGCAGTCCGCTAAAAATTTTTCCCGTAAATCCACCGCAGGTATAAATCGCTTTTGTGTCCCCACCAAGCCTTTTGATCACGCGCGAAACATTTATTCCGCCCCCACCAGGATCTTTTTTAGGCGAATTAGAGCGCATCTTTTTCTCAGGTTCTACTTTTTCCACATTGGTGTAAATATCCAGAGCGGGATTAGCGGTGAGGGTGATTATTATTTTCATTTTTTCTTTTTATAAACTTTCTCTCTAAATGTAACTGTTCTTCTACGGAATTCATTATTCTGCCTCCATATTTGGAAATTATTTAACAGCACCAACTAAGGGAATAAAGGGGTTGCAGATCGAAAACTGATAAATTTAAATAAATTCTTTCCCAGTTATTTCTGCAATTATAACTAATATATTAGTTTAAACTAAATATTTAGTTTATATTTGAAATATCAATACAGAAATTTTTACATTAAATCCATCAAATGAAGCAGCTCACTAAAGCCGAAGAAGAGATTATGCAGGTGCTCTGGCAGCTAAAGGAAGCAAATGTTGCCTCCATAATTGAAGAATTACCTGAACCAAAACCGGCTTACAATACCGTTTCTACCATTGTAAGAATTCTGGAAAGCAAGGAATTTGTAGACCACAGGCAACAGGGGAAGGGATATATTTATTTCCCTGTTGTGGAGAAGGAAACGTATAGTAGCCAGAGCATGAATAAGCTTATCAATAATTACTTCAATGGTTCTTTTAAAAGTATGGTATCCTTTTTTATGAAGAACAATAAAATGGATACGCAGGACCTGGAAGCGATTTTAAAGGAGATCAATAAAAAAGAAGACTAATGTTATATTATATACTCGAAATTATAATTTTCCAGCTTTGCTTTTTGCTGGCGTATGAAGTGCTGCTAAAAAAAGAAACTTTCTTCAGCTATAACAGGTGGTATTTATTGCTGACACCAATTGTTGCCATGCTGTTGCCTTTACTAAAACTGAATTTTTTGGCAGAAGCAGTACCGCAAAATGCGCGGGTAATGCTGCCTGCGGTGGTAATTGGGGAGCAAAACCAGGCCATAGAACAGTTACCTGCCGTAAATCTTACTGCAGCAGAGGGATTCCAGTTAAACTGGTGGCTGGTAATCTATAGTATTGGCTTTTTGGTAGTCCTAATGCTGTTTCTGAAAAAACTCAGGAACCTTAACAGGATGTTCCGTTTCAGGAAAATTTCAGAAGAAAAAGATTTCAGGATCATTGAGATTCCAGATTCCAATGTGGCCTATACATTTTTCAGCACCATTTTCCTGGGCGATCAGCTTTCCGAAGAAGAAAAAGAACAAATCCTTTCTCATGAATTGGTGCATGTAAAACAGAAACATAGCTGGGATCTGATTTTCTTTGAAATGCTGAAAATTATCTTTTGGTTTAATCCGCTTATCTATATCTATCAATCCAGAATTGCCGGGCTTCATGAATTTCTGGCAGATGAAGAAGTGGTAAAAAATACTGAAAAAAGGACGTATTACGAGCAACTCCTGAATTCGGCTTTCAACACTCAAAATATTTCATTTATCAATCAATTTTTTAATCATTCATTATTCAAAAAACGAATCGTTATGTTACAAAAATCAAAATCAACAACTATTGCAAAATTCAAATTCCTGATCATTATTCCGCTAATGATGCTAATGCTTACTTATGTGGCGTGTTCTGAGGATCAAGCTTCAGAAGAACTTCAAACCGGGCAGATAGAGAAAGGAATTCTTCAATTAGAAGTAAAGGATTTTGAGAACCTGACTGCTGAAGAGCGTAAAAGCCTCACTGCAGCATTTGCCGAAATGTCTGATGACGCTGGTTACAGCAGAATAGAGATTACAGATGGAGAGAAAACAATAGTCATGAACGGAAATCCTAAAGATGAAGACTCCAGCATTGAGGTAAAGCGAAACGATGGCAAAACTACATCGCCCGCTTATACTGAAGGAGGAGACGTGCCATATGGGGTAATAGAGGAAGTTCCGGCTTTTCCCGGCTGTGAAGGCATCGAATCCAACGAGGAAAGGAAAAAATGTACTTCCCAGAAAATCACTGAATTTGTAAATAAAGAATTTGATAAAGATATCGGTGAAGAGCTTGGATTAAAAGGGTTAAACCGCGTGATCGTACAGTTTAAAATCGCTAAAGACGGGACTATACAGGAGGTTAGGTCACGTGCGGCCGCACCGGAACTTGAGGAAGAGGCCGAGCGCGTAATTAAAAGCCTGCCTGTGATGACTCCCGGAAAGCAAGATGGCAAAGCAGTTGGAGTAATGTATTCCCTGCCAATAGTATTTCAGGTAAATGAGTAGGATTTTTCTTTTGTTCATTGTTTATTTAACAGCCTGCGGGGCCGGGGCACAGACTCCGGCTCTTGCTGTTTCAGATAGTTTATATGCGGTGGGAAAGTATGCTGAAGCGATTGAAATTGCCAGCAAAGCTGAAGCTTCCGAAGGAGTTTTCCTGAAATTAGCAAAATATCACAAAGCTGATGGAAACTACGAAGCAGCGCTGGAAAACTACCGGAAGGTTTTAGCTGGAAATCCTGGCCGCCTTTTAACTGGACTAAAAATGAAGTATTGAAAACCCTTGATTCATAAAATAATTGTAATGTTTATAGATACACTTAAAAAAATATTTTACGCCTTAATTTTAATTTCAGTTTCTGGTTGTAGCTCGAAAATCAGCCAAAATTTTCAAAATAACCGGTATGTAAATAATTACAGTTTACATATTATAAATGATTCCCTGAAAATGTATTTTAAAACTCCTGCCGATATTGATTTTGTACGAAGCAAGAGGCAACTAAAAAAAATCATTAGACATTCTTCAATAGAATTTCCGAATAAAATCCTTGCTTATGGTAGAACTGATTTTCCTCCTTATGAATTTTTTGTCACTATCGGAAATAGAAACTTTCCAGATTACAATAAAAATTTAATTGTCTTTGACACCGTACTTATGGGAAAGAGAATGCATTTTATTGGTAATCCTCTGAACCAAAGCTCCGCTAATCCTTTAAGAAATGATTTGGCCAGTACCTTTAATACTCTGGAAATTGGTGAGGGATATAGGAGAAATATCACTTCTGTCATGGATATTGTAAGGAAATATAATGAATCTAATAAATTCTACTATGCTTTAGATCAAATACAGCAATTTCCGGCTTATGATAAAGCTGAAGAATGGACAAAATTTCAAATGGAAATTACCTATGCTTCTTTTTTAGGTGAAAACTTAATCTATAAAGAATTACTTGATCAATATGAGGCTAATTATACTCCTCAGGATTCCGTAAAAAACAAAATAGGAAAGGCTGCCCTCTTTAATACAAAAGCAATAAATTTAATTATTGAAGAAGCCGGCCGGCATAAAATTGTGATGATCAATGAGAAGCATTTTTTTCCCAATCATAGGCTAATCCTTTTAGAGTTATTACCAAAACTAAAAGAAATAGGCTACAATAAGCTAGCTCTGGAAGGTCTGGGTACCAACCAGGATAGCATATTGAATCAGGAAGGGGGATATCCTACATTAAAAACCGGATTCTACACCAGTGAACAAAATTTCAGCAACTTAATTAGAGAAGCAAAATCTTTGGGTTATGAATTTGTAGCTTATGATGATATTGGAGCAAAAGACCGTGAAGTTAGCCAGGCAAAAAATCTTTTTGAAAAGACACTTAAAAAACATCCCAGGGATAAAGTTTTGGTTCTGGCAGGGATTGCCCATATCCTTGAAAAACCTACTAAGAATGGTAATAAGCGAATGGCTACAGTGTTGAAGAACGAATACAAAATTGATCCTCTAACCATTAGTCAGACCCAATTGAGCTACTACCGTAAATATTTTGATGAAGATTATATTTTATTGAGCAGTAAGAATTTAACTGATTATCGTTTAAGATCTGTAGATTATCATTTACTAAATAACAAATCTTTAGATTTTTCTCTGTGGCAATCAAATTTTAAATATAAAAATGAACATGATTTTGAAGTGCAGGTTGCTCTTTTTTATTCCAGCGAATTACTTTATAAAACCGATTATCATAATAAGATTCCCTATTTTACTACTATAGTTAAAAAGGGTGAAATGGTTAATTTGCCTGTAAAATCCGGAAAGAAAATTTATTTATATAGTTATGACAAGAATGGGAACAGAATAGATAAAATTGTATTAGGTTCTTCGGATAATAGCTGATAAACCTAAAGTTTAAGTTTAATTACACATTTTATTTACATTTCCGGGTTTTACCTCATTTTCATTACTTTTGCTAAAAGCTTAACCGCAGATTGGTAATGAAAAGAATTTTACTTCTTGTTTTTCCTTTGCTTATTCTAACTGCCTGTAATTTCGAAACAAAAAAAATTTCTTCGGAAGAGGTTTTGGATCAAGAAACCAGGACCCTTAACTGGAAAGAAGTAGATGAGTATCCTGCTTTTGAAGATTGCCAGCAGGAAACCGAACTCACCAAAGCCAAAGATTGTTTCGAAAATAAAGTCGCCAAAACAATTTATGCCTACCTGGCAAAACAGCAACCGGTGGTAACCGAAAGTATAGATGACACTTTATATCTCTACCTTGAAATCAGTAAACAGGGTCGGCCAAAAATAGATTCTATAGTTTCCATAGACACTACTTTAACCAATGAGCTACCAAAAATTGAAGAATGGCTTTACCAAAGCATCGATTCCCTTCCAAAAATTTATCCCGCCAGCAAACGTGGGATCCCTGTTTCTACGGTTTTTAAGATGCCGGTTCTCATTAAAGCGGAATAACTCAATAGACAAATTAAAATTGACAATGGAGAATTCTTAATTGTATATTAGTTGTCCATTGTCATTTATCCATTATCAATTTGCGATGTCATTTCCAATCACCACATTCCACTTCCTGATGCTCCATTTTTTTACAAGTCCGTTTTTTACGTAGGGATCGGTTTCGGCAAAAGTTTTTGCGGCTTCATCATTCTCTGCTCTAAATACAAATACTGCTTCATCTGCAGGATTATCTAAAGCTCCGGCCAGGATAATAGTTCCGGTTTGAGCGGCTTCCTTTGCAAGATTTAGATGTTCGTTACGATATTTACCGCGTTCTTCAAGATAATTTTCCTGAAGCTGGTATCTTAGGATATAGTAGTTCATTATTGTTGCTGTTTAAAACCGAAGTTACAATTTTTTATTAGTGGAGAGCGAAAAGTGGAAAGTGGAAAGTGAGAGTGAAGAGTGAAGAGTGGGAAGTGTAGCTAGAAGCTGTAAAAAACCGACAACAAACAACTGATAACATTCAAAATAACTTTTCAGCTCTTAAACTTTCTTCCTTTCCATTGAAACCCTGAGAATAAGGAGGCAATAGCTACAAAAGCTGAAAAAGGCGGATAAACAATACTGCACCAGAAATAATTGCGCATGGCTAGTTCCCTTTTAAAGAATTTGGCAGCAAGGAAAATCAGGATAAAGTCGGCATTAAATTTTAGAAGGAAAATTACCAGGATTGGCTGTTGTGGCAAAACTTTAAAAAGCACCAGGAAAGCTGCTATTATCAGTGAAAAGTTCATCAGCAGGACACTTAATCCGGCAAATTTAGAAAAAGTAGATGTGTAAGCAGGAGCTTTCGCGGCCCAGCGGATACGTTGTGAAACCAACTGCGGAAGGCTTTGCTGAGGTTTGGTCTTTACCATCGCATGTTCTGATTTCAAAAAGGCAATTTTCAATCCTGTTTCCTGAAACTTCTGAAGCAGAAAAACATCATCGCCACTGGCAATTTTATCGTTTCCGTTAAAACCTTTAGCTTCTAAAAAAGCTTCCTTTTTATAGCATAGGTTTGCGCCGTTACACATAAACGGCTGATTAATTCCAAAAGCACCAACTGTAGTTGCCTGCAGGCTGAAAAAATCCAGTTTCTCGAATTTCTGAAACAGCTTTTTTCTTTTTTCTTCCTTAAAATAAACAGGTCCGCAAATCATGCCGGCGTCACTTTTCAGAATAAAATCATTAAAGCTTTGCAACCAGGATTCCGGCACTTCACAATCGGCATCAGTGCTAATAATATATTGAAAATTGCTATTTTCAATTCCTGTCTTTATCGCGTTTTTTTTTGGTGATCCTGAAATTCGCTCATTTTCCAAAATAGAAATTTTCAGGTGTGGGTTTTGAGCCTGGTATTCTTTGCATATTTCTACCGAATCATCTTCGGAAGCGTCATTTACCAGTAAAATTTCAAAGTGAGCAGCAGGATAATTCAGTTTTGAGAGCGATTTTAATAAACCCGGAAGGTTTTTAGCTTCATTTCTGAAGGGGATAATTACAGAAAACCGAATTTTAGGTTTTAAAACTTCCGGTTTAAATTCCGCCACTTTATTCCAGCCGTAGATAAGTGCCAAAATAAGGGACAGGTAACAGGCGGCGATAAGAAAAAAGAGGTTTAGAAGCATGGGCTTTTTTAATGCAGGTTCAAAATTCAGGGAAACAACAAGAATTCCGTAGCTTTGCGAAGCTGATCGAAATTAAGGAAATTCCGGAAGCATTCATCCGAAAAATGGCAAATTTGAAGAGCGAAAAAATCATTTTAGGTATAGATCCCGGAACTACCATTATGGGTTATGGACTTATAAAAGTGGTGGATAAAAAAATGGAATTTTTGCAGTTAAATGAACTTCAGCTGCAAAAATATGATGACCATTACGTAAAGCTGAAAATAATTTTTGAACGTACCATAGAACTTATTGAAACTTATCATCCGGACGAGATTGCCATTGAAGCCCCTTTCTTCGGAAAGAACGTACAATCTATGCTAAAACTTGGCCGTGCGCAAGGAGTTGCAATGGCAGCCGGGCTTTCCAGGCAGATTCCCATCACGGAATATCTTCCGAAGAAAATAAAAATGGCTATTACCGGGAACGGAAGCGCCAGCAAGGAGCAGGTGGCTAAAATGCTGCAAAGCCTTTTAAAACTGAAATCTTTGCCAAAAAATCTCGACTCCACCGATGGGCTTGCCGCTGCGGTTTGTCATTTTTACAATTCCGGCCGTGTGGAAGTTGGCAAAAGCTATACCGGCTGGGCTGCATTTGTGAAGCAAAACCCGGGGAAGATCAAATAACAATAATCAGTAAACAATTATCAATTATCAATGAAAGAGGTAAAGGGCAACCCACTGGCACAGAAATCATATTCCTTTGCTTTGGAAATTATAACTAATTGTAAGTTATTGATGAATGAGAAAAGGGAATTTATTCTTTCCAAACAGCTCTTGCGAAGCGGTACATCTATTGGCGCTAATATAGCAGAAGCAAATGGAGCCATTTCTACTGCTGATTTTTCTGCTAAAATTTCTATCGCTTATAAGGAAAGCCTGGAAACCAAATATTGGCTCTCCCTATTAAAAGATGCAGAATACATAAGCCTGAAAGATTTTGAAAGGCTACAGCCTTTAGCCGATGAACTTTCCAAAATTTTGTTCTCCATCCTTAAATCGACCAGGTTAAAAAAGAACTGATTATTGTTAATTGGTAATTGAATATTGTAATGAGCGGAATTTACATCCATATTCCATTTTGTAAGCAGGCCTGCCATTACTGTGATTTTCATTTTTCTACCTCCATGAAAAAGAAAGATCAGCTGGTGGAAATGTTGTGCAAAGAACTGGTGCTGCGGAAAAATGAGCTGCCGGAAGAAAAAATACAAACCATTTATTTTGGCGGCGGAACTCCCAGTTTGTTGACTTCAGCTGAACTTCAGCAGATTTTTACTGCGATTTTTTCCAATTATGATGTTGCTGAAAATCTTGAAATCACGCTCGAAGCCAATCCCGATGACCTTTCCGAAGGAAAACTTAAGATTTTAGCTGAATCTAAAATCAACCGACTCAGTATTGGCGTGCAGTCTTTTTTTGAAGAAGATCTAAAACTGATGAACCGTGCGCATAATTCTGAAGAAGCTTTAAAAAGCATTCAGCTGGCAACAAAGTATTTTGATAATATTTCCATGGACCTTATTTACGGAATTCCCGAAATGTCTGCGGAAAGATGGCAGGAAAACTTAGAAATAGCGCTGAATTTAGGGGTGCCCCATATTTCAAGTTATGCACTTACGGTAGAGCCAAATACCGCACTGCATAAATTTATTGAAAAAGGCAAAATAAAACCTGTGGACGACGAGGCTGCAAAAACTCATTTTGAGATTATGTTGGGCATGCTCAAAAATGCCAGTTTTCAACATTATGAATTTTCAAACTTTGGGAAAGAAGGCTATTTTTCTCAAAATAATACCGCGTACTGGTTGGGGAAATCCTACCTGGGAATAGGCCCTTCAGCACATTCGTATGATGGCGAAAGCAGAAAGTGGAATGTTAGCAATAATGCTTTGTACATAAAAGCGCTGGAGAAAAATGAGCTGCCAATGGAAATGGAAAAACTTTCCAATACCGATAAATACAACGAATATGTAATGACGCGGCTGCGAACCAAATTTGGTGTAGATATAGTTGAAGTTGAAGAACGATTTGGCGAAAAATATAAAGATTATCTTTTACAGCAGGCTCATTTTTTACTGAAAAAGAATCTATTACAATACGAAAGCGAGATTTTGCATGTTACTTCCAAAGGAAAGTTTTTGAGTGATGGGATTGCTGCAGATTTGTTTTTTCTTGATGAGTGAAAGAGTTAAAAGTTTAAAAATAAAAAGTAAATGATTTAAAGAGGGAAGAAGAGAGCGGGTAATTTGAAAAAATCACGACTGAATGTAACCTCCGAGCTAAAAATTCCGAACTGAGAAAACTTACAACTGACAACTTCCCAACCGACGAGAAAATTTAAAATTCTGCATTCAAAATAATAAAAAAAGCTTTCCTAATTTAGCCTTATGAAGGCAAAAATAGAAACTGGCTCCAAAACCTATACTGTCGATCTGTCAAAGCCGCTGGATATTTCTTTAAGCTTGCGGGGAGACAGTAAAAATCCGCTTGCCTGGTACCTGGATGCGCCGGAAATAAAACCTGTGAAAAACGGTAATTTTATTGGGAAAGTAAGTGAAGGTGCATCAGTTAATTTCAACAATATCAGCTTTAATCCGCACGGGCATGGTACGCATACAGAATGTGTGGGGCATATAACTCGGGATTTTTTCAGCATCAATCAAACACTTAAAGATTTCTTTTTTTCGGCTAAGCTCATTTCCGTAGAACCTGAAAAAATAGGAGAAGACCAGGTTATTTCCGAAGAACAGCTAAGGGCGAAATTTGCCAAAAATGAAGCGGAAGCTTTAATTATCAGAACACTTCCCAATTATATAGAAAAGCGCAGCCGCAAATATTCGCATACCAACTGGCCTTATTTGGAGGAAGCCGCTGCACGGTACATCCGCGAATGTGGAGTCAAACATTTACTCATCGATTTGCCTTCGGTAGATAAGGAAAAAGACGGCGGGAAGCTGCTGGCACATAAATCTTTTTGGAACTATCCAAAAAATATAAATTTTGATGCTACCATTACTGAGCTGGTGTATGTTTCGAACAACATCGTTGACGGGGAATACCTGTTAAATCTGCAAATCGCTTCTTTTGAAAATGATGCGACGCCCAGCAAACCAGTTTTATATAAAATTCAGCAATAAGATGAAATATACTTTACAACTTGAAGAATTGGCCATGCTGGCTTTGGGTATATTTGCTTTTAGTTTTCTTGATCTTTCCTGGTGGTGGTTTATAGGCTTATTTTTTGTTCCGGATGTTGGGATGGCGGGTTATATTTTTGGGAACAAAGCAGGAGCTTTTACTTATAATCTTTGTCATCATAAAGGACTGGCCATAGTTTGTTGGATTTTAGGTTTCATGCTGCAAGCCCAGGTTTTACAATTAATAGGCTTAATTTTGTTTTCACATTCGGCTTTTGATCGTATTTTAGGATACGGCCTCAAGTATAAAAAGGGCTTTAAATTCACACATCTGGGAGAAATAGGTAAATAATATGGAGCTTTTGTTTATTGGCCTTGCCGCCGGTGCGGTGGTGGCTTATTTTATTTTTGCAAAATTCAATACGAAACGTTCAAAAGAAAATACCAGCGAACAGTCTGTAATTCTCATGGATAAAATCAGGAGCGTTTGCAAATTTATTACGGTGGAAGGCGATTTTTCTGAAATTTACCATTATGAAAATCTCAAAGAAAAATATCTCAGCCTTTTCCTCGGAAAAAAGAAAGCGATAATCCTGGTAAATGCCAAGGCGCATATAGGATTTGATCTTAGCAAGATTAGAATGGATAGTGATAATGAGAAAAAACGAATTGTCCTTACTAATTTTCCGCAACCGGAATTGCTCACCGTGGAAACCGATTTCAAGTATTATGACAAGCGTGAAGGCTGGGCAAACCCTTTTACCACTTCAGATTTAACCGATATTAACCGCGATGCGAAAAAACATATTGTAGATAAAATCCCGGAGAGCGGACTTTTTGAAAAGGCGAAAAAAGAAGCCTTGGGTACGATCCTGCTTATGGAAAAAATTGTGGAAACCATTGGCTGGAAACTTGATTATACTGCGCTTACTTTAGAAGAGGCGGAAGAAAGCAGGAAACTGGAGAAATAGTGTTGAAAGGAGATGCTGAAATAAGTTAAGCATGACGTGCGCCATGAAATTTGATATGGATATAGAGACATATAGAAACTACTGCATTGGAAAAAAAGGAGTGACCGAAGAACTGCCTTTTGGTCCTGATAATCTCGTTTTTAAAGTGATGGGCAAGATGTTTGCCCTGGCTGCTTTAGATGAAGTTCCGCTAAGGGTAAACCTGAAATGTGCTCCTGAAAGAGCTTTGGAATTACGGGAACAGCATGAGGAAAATATCCTTCCAGGGTATCACATGAACAAAAAGCATTGGAATACACTGGTGATGGATGGCCGGATAGGTAAGAAGCTGATTTTTGAACTTACCGATCATTCCTACGATCTGGTGTTTGCCGGGCTAACGGGAAAACAAAAGAAAAAACTGCGAAATTTAGAATGAAAAACGCTTTAGAATTTTATAAAAAACAGAAGGATCATCATGAAGAGCAGTTATCTGCGATCTCTAAAAAGTTAATGATTTCCAGTCTTGTCCGGTTGCTTGTTTTTCTGGCGATTTGTTATGGTATTTACTATTTCTTCGGAAATATGAATGTTCTGGTGCCTTTGGTAATTGGCGGGATTGCCCTTTTTCTTTTCCTGGTTTCCCGGCACAGCGATTTAAAAGATAAAAGCAATAAGCAGAAGGAGCTCATCGGGATAAACGAAACCGAAATTGATATCCTGAAAACACGAAATTTTTATCACTTGCCCGATGGAAAGGAATTCGATGATCCGCTACATGCTTACAGTCAGGACATTGACCTTTTTGGAAGAGGTTCTTTTTTTCAGTATCTAAACCGTACCGCTTTACAGGAAGGCAAAGGGAACCTGGCTGCAATTTTAAAAGGAAATGAAATTTCCAATATTTTAAAAAAACAGGAAGCAGTAAAAGATCTTGCTGAAAAAGCAGACTGGCGCCAGGAGTTTACCGCTCTGGCACGGCTGGTAAAAACCGAGACTCCTTCAGCCACAGTTTTAAACTGGTTTCAAAATTATAATTTTTTTGTGCCTGCTTTAATGAAATGGCTGCCGACCGTCTTTTCGTTGATTTCCGTAGCGGCTATCGCGGCTTATTCCTTTGATTACATTGGCGGAATTCAACTGGCGCTTTGGTTTTTTGCAGGTTTGCTTATCACAGGTTATTTTTTGAAAAAGATAAATCTGCTTTCCGGAAGTGTGAGCAAGGTCCAGGATACTTTTCATCAATATCATCACTTGTTGGCTCTGTTGGAAAGTGAAGATTTTTCTTCGGAAATAATGAAAGAGAATCAGCAGTTAATCCGTTCAGAAAAAGAAAAAGCTTCGGCTATTTTTAAGAAGTTTTCTAAAGCCATAGATGCACTCGATCAACGAAATAACATGCTTTTTGGCTTTTTTGCCAATGGATTTTTACTTTGGGATTTGCGGCAGAGTTACCGTCTGGAGAAATGGATTGGAAATTACAGGCAGAATGTGGAAAACTGGTTTAAAGTAATTGAATTTACCGATGCTTACAATTCCCTGGCGAATTTTGCTTTTAATCATGAGCATTATGTTTTTCCTGAAATCAGCAATAAGAATAGCGGAATTTCAGCCAAAAAACTTGCGCATCCGTTGCTCAATCCGCAGAAGCGAATTGCCAACGATTTCAGTATTGATAACGAAGAATTTTTTATTATCACCGGCGCAAATATGGCCGGGAAAAGTACCTTTTTAAGAACGGTTTCCCTGCAGATTGTGATGAGTAATATGGGGCTTCCGGTATGTGCCGAAAACTGTAATTATTCGCCAATAAAGTTGATTACCAGTATGCGCACCAGCGATTCGCTGAATGACGATGAATCCTACTTTTTTTCAGAATTAAAAAGGCTGAAATATATTGTGGATGAAGTTAAAACAGACCGTTATTTTATTATTCTGGATGAAATTCTGAAGGGCACAAACAGTACCGATAAGGCGATTGGAAGTAAAAAATTTATTCGGAAACTGGTAAGTTCCAATTCCACCGGAATTATCGCTACGCACGATTTGAGTTTATGTGAAATCACTTCGGAACTGCCGCAGGTTAAAAATCATTATTTTGATGCTGAAATTTTTAACGACGAACTTAATTTCGACTATAAATTTAAAGACGGAATTTGCCAGAATATGAATGCTTCTTTCCTGCTTCGGAAGATGGAAATTGTAGATGAATGAAGATAAGGTTAGAGGTACGAGGTTTGAAGTTTGCAGAAGTGGAAAGTGAGAAGAAAATGATTAGGGAGCAAAAATGTAAAATAAATCTTACAAAGCATGAAAAGTCCCCTCAATTTTTTAATGAGAACTAATAAAAAATTTAAACAAACAGCTTGCTGAAATAATTTAAAATTCGGCATTCAAAATAATAATTGTGGATTCTTTAACGCAAATAGTATTAGGCGCTTCGGTAGGAGAAGTGGTGCTGGGAAAAAAAGTTGGTAATAAAGCTATGCTTTATGGTGCTATAGCCGGAACCATTCCCGACCTGGATACTTTTGCAACCTATTTTACCGATACAATCACTGCTATTGAAATCCACCGCGGGTTTAGTCATTCCATTATTTTCTCGATTTTATTTGCACCAATTTTCGGCTGGCTTATTTCCAAAATCGAAAAGAAATCGGAGACTAATTGGAAGGACTGGTCAAAATTGATGTTTTGGGGATTACTTACACATCCTTTGCTGGACGCGCATACCACCTGGGGAACCCAGCTTTTCTGGCCTCTGGATATGGAACTGGCTTACAAAAACATCTTTGTGATAGATCCGCTATATACACTCCCTTTCCTGATATTTCTCATTCTGGCGATGTTTCAGAAAAAAGGAACGGAAAAGCGGCGCAAATTGAATTATTGGGGATTACGCATTAGTACCTTTTACCTGCTGGTGATCACTTTGATGCTTAAAGGCTATACTCTCGGAAAATTTACCGATGCTTTGGAGGCACAGGGATATAACTACAAAGAAATAGAAACCAAACCGTCTCCTTTTAATACCATTCTCTGGACAGCTAATGTGGAGCTAAAAGATAAATATCTTATCGGAGATTATTCAATTTTTGATTCACAGCCCATAAAATTTCAGGAATATCCAAAAAATCATTATCTGCTGGGAGATTTAAAAGGCGATAGAAATGTGCAACGCTTAATCGATATTTCCAACGGCTGGTACACCATCAGCAAAAAGAACGGGAATTTATATTTTAACGATTTACGCTTTGGAACATTAAACCCGGATTCAAAAGATGGCAGTTTTGTTTTTAGTTATGAACTTATTAAGCAGAATGGCAGTATTGATGCAAGAGAAGTGGAAAAGGGCAGGGGAGATGCGAAAAAATTACTGGCAGATCTTGGCGATAGGATTTTAGGAAATTAACTTTCCTGTACTTAGCTTCTTCAGCTAAAATAAATGAATAAACTACCTTTTGCCGTTCAATTGAATACATGATGAACTTATAAACATAATTAAAGAAAAAGAGCGGCTCCAAATGTAAAAAAGTCTGATGATTTAATTAAAAAACCTCACAGGTTTTCAAATCTGTGAGGTTTAAGTTATATATAAATTACTATACTATTCCTCCTTCTTTAGTTCGGTGAAATATTTATAAAAATATGGAATGGTTTCAATGCCTTTCAGGTAATTCCAAATTCCGAAATGTTCGTTGGGAGAGTGAATGGCATCGGTATCGAGGCCAAAGCCCATTAAGATAATCTTGCTTTTCAGTTCTTTTTCAAACAAAGAAACAATAGGGATGCTTCCCCCGCTGCGTTGCGGGATTGGTGTTTTTCCGAAGGTTTCCTCATACGCTTTGCTCGCCGCCTGGTAGCCTGGGTTATCTATAGGAGTTACATAGGCATACCCGCCATGATGAGGTTTTACTTCCACCGTAACCGCATCGGGTGCTATTTGGTCAAAATAGTTTTTAAATAACTGGGTAATCTCTTTCCAGTCCTGGTTGGGCACTAAGCGCATAGAAATTTTAGCAAATGCCTTTGAAGGTAACACAGTTTTAGCACCTTCTCCTATGTAACCGCCCCATATCCCGTTTACATCTAAAGTTGGGCGGATAGAGGCCCTTTCGAGAGTGGAATAACCGGCTTCCCCGTAAACATCTTTGATTTTCAGCTTGTTTTTGTACTCTTCTTCATTATATGGAGCTTCCGCCATTTTCCCCCTTTCTTCTGAAGTCAGTTCTTCTACATTGTCGTAAAAGCCGGGAATGCTAATGTGGTTATTCTCATCGGTAAGCGAAGCTATCATTTTGCTTAAAATATTGATAGGGTTTCCAACCGCCCCGCCATATAAACCGGAATGCAAATCGCGGTTTGGGCCGGTAACTTCAACCTCAATATAGGAGAGCCCGCGCAATCCGGTGGTAATAGAAGGAGTATCTTTGGAAATTATCCCGGTATCGGAAATAAGGATCACATCATTGGCCAGTTTTTCTTTATTGTTTTCAATAAACCATCCAAGATGTTCGCTTCCTACTTCTTCCTCCCCTTCAATCATAAATTTTATATTGCAGGGCAGCTCATTATTTTTGGTCATATATTCCAGCGCCTTTACATGCATATACATCTGGCCTTTATCGTCGCAAGCACCACGGGCGTAAATAGCACCATCGGGATGAATTTCGGTGTTTTTGATCACCGGTTCAAAAGGCGGATTATCCCAAAGCTCCAGCGGGTCCGGCGGCTGTACATCGTAATGGCCGTAAACCAGTACTGTTGGTAGACTACTATCGATTATTTTTTCACCATAAACCACCGGCTGGCCCGGGGTTTTACAAATTTCAACCTTTTCGCAACCGGCATCCTCTAAACTTGCTTTTACTGCTTTGGCAGTTTTCAGCATATCTTTTTTATAGTTGGAATCGGCGCTTATGGAAGGTATTTTTAAAAGCTCTATAAGTTCCTGAACAAAACGATCTTTATCCTGGTCTACATAAGTTTTGATGTCTTGCATTTTGTGGTTTTAGAATTCACCCAAAGGTAAGAATTTGAAAATTTTCAATTTTTTTTCTGAAGCTGTTTGATAATTGAAACATTTCTTTATATTTGCATCCGCTAACGAAATAAAGTTTAGCAGAATTGTCCAAACAAGCGGGCGTGGTGGAATTGGTAGACACGCTAGACTTAGGATCTAGTGCCTTACGGTGTGAGAGTTCGAGTCTCTCCGCCCGCACAGAAAGCTCTTCAGGAATGAAGGGCTTTTTTATTTTTAATATATTTTAGTTGAAAACGATCTTGTTTTCATCATAATCTTAATCCCAGAAGCGTTAAGATCAGGAGATAAGGACTGTGTATGAAAAGCCTGCAAGTGTGGATTACGATTTTTTTGGCCTGTGCACAACTAAAATTAAGATTTTTAGGTTCCGATTTTAGTTTTTTAATAAAAAGCTATTTTCTCAAATCATTTTCTACAGGAGGTATTTCTCTGCTGCAATGCAAATTGTATATTTCCATTTTTAAATTCTTGAATCTGTACATAGAATATTTTCTTTAGTAAAGAAGATAATAGGTACACTGTTTTTCAATTTATGTCCAATATCGGTAATTACGAAAATCTAGATGATATGGAACTATGGGAAGACCTGCGCAACAATGACAGGGATGCCCTTAATGAAATTTACAGGAGGTATATAGATGTTCTCTATGCTTATGGAAATAGAATCTCTAATGATCATGGACTTGTTGAAGATAGTATTCAGGAGGTCTTTATAACTATTTGGGAAAAGCGGCAAAAAATTAAAAAAACCACCTCTGTCAAATTCTATCTCTTCAAATCTTTAAAGCGAAGAATCTTCAGGAATCTTAAGAGTAGTAAAAAGTTTGGATTTCAATACGATTTTTCTGAATCTAGTCTTGCCGCCAAACTCAGAACCGAGCCTACAACTGAGACCTTGGATGAGGTAACAATAAAAAAAATACATCAAAGCCTTAATCAACTTACTAACAGACAAAAAGAAATTATCTATTTACGCTTCTATGCAAGACTGGAATACCCCGAAATAGCCGAAGTGATGGGACTTACCGTAAAAGCTACCTATAAGCTTTTAGCCCGTGCTATTCAGCGTTTAAAGGATAATTTTAGGTTTACTTTAATCTTTTTGTAAAACTTTTATGAAAAAATGGGGTAAATTCTCAAAGCTGTGCATTTACTGATAACAAACTAGTTGAATTTCGCGCGTTTTTCATCTAAACATTTAAATCAAATGAACAGGTATCAAAGCTATAATGCTGCCGATTTTATTGGAGATGACTACTTCTTAAATTGGGTATTGTCTGGTGATAAAAAGTCTGATGCTTTCTGGAGAAACTGGTTATCTCAAAATCCTCATAAACAGGAGGAAGTTGATAAAGCCATTAAGATTATAAGATCTCTGGAATTTAAAGACGAGGTAGTATTAAACCCTTTTCAGAAGGAGAAATTACTGGATAAGATCAACTCCAGGATTAATACTTTGGAGGAGAGGGAAAATAAATCTCAATCCCTTTTAAGCCGAAGAGGTTTACGTTATGCCACAGGGATTGCAGCAGGCTTTGCTATTGTAGCGTTTCTAAGCTATTTTTTTATTACTAATTTTCAGCGAACTACTATAAGTACAGATTATGCTGAAAAACGGGAGATGGTTTTACCAGATGGATCTTCAGTTATTCTTAATGCCAATTCAGAAATTTCGTATGCCAAAGATTGGAATGAGGAATCTGTTAGGGAAGTATGGCTGAAAGGAGAAGCTTTCTTTCAGGTAGTAAAAATTCGTGGAGAAGAAAATATTCCAAAAACTTTTCTTGTTCATTCTGGAAACCTTGATGTAGAGGTGCTCGGCACTTCCTTTAATCTTGGAGAACGTAGGGGGGAGACTCAGGTAACCCTTTTAACTGGTAAAGTTAAAGTGGAGAATAAGCTGGATAAAAGCGCAGACCCCATTTTTCTTAAACCCGGCGAACACGCCGAACTCTCTAACGAAAACAAGGTTCTTAAAAAATCTAGAGTCAATACCCGGAAATATGCAAGCTGGGTAGATGATATAATGATTTTTGAAGGTGCTGAATTACGTGAAGTTAAACATGTGCTTGAAGATAATTTCGGATTGGAAGTGGTCTTTAAAGACAAAAAGCTTTTGCAACGTAAATTCACCGGGATAATTAAAACCGGCAATATAGAAGAGTTTCTTAGAACCCTGGAACTGTCATTTGATATAGATGTTACTAAAGAGAACGGAAAAATAATTTTTCGAAAGTAACTAAAACTATCTAAAACATGTTGAAATTCGTACAGCCTTTATTGGGTGTCACGATGTTCATGGGAATATTCTTTTATTCTCATGCGGCAAGCTCGCAGCAGCAGCTGGCATCGGTACAACCGCTTCAGGAAAAAGTAAAAAAATCCTCTCGGGAGATTTCTCTAAAGAAGCTCCTTAACGAGATATCTAAAGAATTAGGAATTCATTTTAATTACGACAGTAATCTGGTAGAGAGCCAGTTAATTAAAATGGATGAAATTAAAATACACAAAGGAGAACTCGAGAAATCTCTTAAAGAAGTGCTTAAAAAGGTAAATCTGGATATCGAGCGTATAGAGAATGATAATTATGTGATTTTCTCTCCTTCTACACAAACTGGAGCCAATCTTCAAAAATCTTTTGAAAATACGGTACCTGCTAATAAAAGTGAGGGAAATATAAATAGGGATTTCGCAACACAGGCTTCAGCAATACAGGATTTTCGGGTAAATGGTAAAATAGAAGATGAAGACGGTTTACCGTTACCTGGTGTTACGGTGGTAGAGAAGGGCACATCTAATGGCACCGTTACCAATATGGAAGGAAATTATAACCTGCAAGTTTCAGGAAATGATGTTGTACTTGTATTCTCTTTTATAGGTTATGAAACGAAAGAGGTGGAGATTGACGGAAGAGAGAACGTAAATATAACATTGGAAGTTAGCTCTGAAGCCTTGGATGAAGTAGTAGTAACTTCTTTTGGTGTAAAACAGGAGAAGAAAGCCTTAGGATACGCAGTACAGGAGGTTTCGGGAGAAGAAATTGCGCGAACCGAAGAACCAAATTTAGTAAATGCACTTCGCGGTAAAGTGGCCGGGGTTTCTATTAATAGTTCTAGTGGTGCCGCAGGTGCCGGTGCAAATATTATAATTAGGGGCATTACCTCGCTTAGTCCTTCTGGCGATAACCAACCCCTATTTGTGGTAGATGGAATGCCAATTTCTAACTCTACAACTTCAGGAAGTGTTTTGCCAAGTGAAGGTTCTGCAGCCTCAGGAAGTAACGAACAATATTCCTTTACCAATCGTGCTGCTGATATTAATCCTGAAGATATTGAGTCCATTTCAATCCTGAAAGGCCCATCGGCTACAGCATTATATGGACTTAGAGCTGCAAATGGTGCTGTAATTATAACTACTAAAAAGGGTAAGGAAGGTAGAACCCAGGTTAGGGTAAAAAGTACCGTTGCTTTTGAAGAAGTAAATAAAACACCAGATATTCAAATGACTTATCGTGAAGGTTGGAGAGGCCGTGCACGTGCCTTTGAAGATCCCGATAGCCGCTTTGGATATACATATGGTTATTATACCTGGGGACCACCAAATGGTCCTTTAGATAACCCTGCAAATCCTCACGAAGAATTTTATAGAACTGGACTGAGGTTTAATAATTATGCGAGTATTTCTGGAGGAACCAATAAGACTAATTTTTATACTTCGGTTTCTAATATGAATCAGGAAGGAATTGTGCCAAATACCAATTATAACCGTACCACCATCAAAATAAGCGGGGAAACAACCTTAGCTGAAAATTTTAAGGTTTCCGGTAGTGCCAATTATACGAATTCCGGAGGTAGCAGGCCTAACGGCGGGGACAAATCTGTAGTAAGTAATCTTAGAAGGTGGTCTCCTACCATAGATGTTAACGATTACCTTATGCCGGATGGATCTGAAAAAGATTATACCAATGGAGTAATTAATAATCCATTATATCTAGCCATGAATAGCACCTTTGAGGATGATGTAAACAGGATTATAGGAAATGTCGGTTTTAACTATACTCCTTTTGAATGGATGACTGTAGATTATAAAATTGGATTGGACTATTATAATGACAGTAGGGTTAGATTTGCTGCGAATGACATTAAAGTAGCTATCCCGGTTAATGGGTTTATGATAGAGGAGAACATCAACTACAAAGAAATAAACTCCAATTTCCTTGTTACGCTACAAAAAGATTTTAATCAGGATTTTTCCGGATCTCTTACACTGGGGAATCAGGTTACCGATATCAATTACGACAGGTTAAATACCAGGGGAGAAGGTTTTAATTTGCCAGATTTTGAAGACCTTAGTAATACCACCAACCTTTTTACAAATAAAAACGCTTATACCAGGAGATTGGTAGGTGTCTTTGCCGATGCAAAACTGAATTATAAAGAAACACTGTTTTTAAATGTAACCGCCCGAAATGACTGGTCTTCTACATTGCCAAGAGAAAACAGATCATTCTTTTATCCTTCAGTTAATATGGGTTATATATTTACAGAAACCCTGGACACTCAGCAGGATGATTTTCTTAGCTATGGTAAATTAAGGGCTTCCTGGGCAAAGGTTGGTAAAGATGCTTCCCCTTATGTTGTAGGGCAGTATTTTGAAGGAACTCCCGGATTTCCGTTAAACGGAATTGGTGGCTTCAAAAAATCGAATTCTGCAGGAGATTTAAATTTAAAGCCTGAAACCACCACTTCTTATGAATTTGGTACAGATTTGAGGTTTTGGGGTAATAGGATTGGGGTAGATTTGACCTATTTCCAACAAGCCAGTAAAAACCAAATTGTCTCTTTCCCGGTAAGTAATCCAAGCGGGTTATCAAGATTCACAACTAATGCAGGTGAGATAGAGAGCACCGGTATAGAAGCTCTAATAGATATTAGGCCTGTGCAAACAGATGATTTTTCCTGGGATATAACCCTAAACTGGTCCCGGATTAGGAGTGAAGTTTTAAGCCTTCCGGAAGGATTGGAAGTTATAGAGTTTCAAAGTTCTGCAGAAGGTGTTACCAGCAGGGTTCTTGAAGGGGGGTCTCCGGGCGATTTGTATGGTTATGGATATGAACGAACAGCGAATGGCGAGTTACTTATAGATGACGCCGGTTTTCCAAATGTAGACAGGGATTCTTTAAAATATGTAGGTTCGGCAATGCCAGATTGGACCGGTGGAATAACAAATTCTTTTTCCTATAAAAACTTCAATCTTTCTTTTCTTGTGGAAGTTAAGCAGGGAGGTGACGCTTATGACGAAAGTCGTATAAACGATTGGGAATTTGGTACTATCACCGCTACTAACGATAGGTATAAAGAAGTTATATTCCAGGGCGTAACTGCTAATGGGCAACCCAATACACAACCCGTGATCCTGGATCAGGATTATTACAGGTTATCGCGCTACAATGCCGCTTCAGAATTATTGATGCAGGATGCTTCCTGGGTTAGGTTAAGAAGTGCTTCGTTATCTTACCGATTGCCAAATTCTATTTTAGACAGAACTTTTTTCACTGGGATAACCTTAAGTGCAACCGGTAACAACCTGTTGCTCATTACACCTTTTGAAGGTTACGATCCCGAAGGAACAACTTATAGTGCCGGAAGTAATGCTTTTGGATTAACAGGTTATAATATACCTAATACCAGAAGTGTGATTTTTGGCCTAAGTCTTAATTTTTAAAAAATTATAAGGATGATGAAAACGAGATTAACATACCAATATCTTCTTATATGCTGCATGCTAGTCATGAGTACAGGATGTGAAGATTATCTGGACGCAAACAACGATCCTAATAGAATTAGCGAAGAAGAAGTTGAAATGGAGGTTATATTACCAACATCAATTTACTATCTTGCTGATACTTATTACGAAATAGCTTATTTCACAAGTCAATATACCCAACAGTCTTCCTCAGTTGGAAATAATGGTCCTAGTAACCAAAATGAACTTTCGCTTACTTCGGCCTGGGTAAACATTTATCTCGACGGGCTTACTTCGGCAAAAACCATTATTGATAAAGCAACTGAAGCCGAAGCTTATCATTATCGGGGTATTGCTAAAGTACTTCGGGTGATGAACATTGGAATAGCAACAGATCACTGGGGAGCCATTCCTTTTGATGAGGCATTAATGGAAGAAGAAAATTTTAGTCCTTCTTACAATAAACAAAGCTATATCTATTCGCAAATTCCCGGTTTACTGGATGACGCTATTGCCGATCTTGAGATGGAAGACAATACCATTTACCAGCCCGGTGAAGAAGATCTTGTTTATGAGGGAGATATCTCTAAATGGATAAAACTGGCTTATACCTTAAAAGCCCGTTATGCTATTCATTTAACCAAAAAGGGTACTGTTGAGGCTGCTCAGAATGCACTGGATGCTCTCGAACATGGCATGGATAGTAATGCAGATGATTTTGGCCTGGATTATTCTACAAGAAATTTTAATCCATGGTATGCAGATGTTGTTTTGGCAGGCCAAACGGGAAATTCAAATCTTATTGTTTCTGAACAAGTTGTTCAATATATGGACGGCACCAGCTATCCGTTTGCCAGTGCAGAATTGGATAACGACCCACGCCTGGATATTATCGCCTTTAATGAAGCTGAAGGGGAACCGCTTATAGGTGGTATTAATGGTGCCGGAAAAGGAGCCGCGAATGCCCGTTTCGCGGAAGACAGCTACTACACCTCGCAAACGGCCCCTGTTGAAATGGTAACCTATGCAGAACATAAGTTCATAGAGGCCGAAGCCAGGTTTTTGCTTAATGGAGGTAATGCAAGAAGCGAAGGTTCTACACAAGAAGCTTACCAGGCTTATCTTGAAGGAATAGAAGCCAATATGAATAAAATTGGTGTAAGTTCAGCAGAGGCAGATCTATATCTTTCTGATGCAAGTATAGCTGTGGGTGCAGATAACCTGAGTCTGGACCTTATTATGAAAGAAAAATATCTGGCTATGTTTCTTCATCCGGAAATTTGGACAGATATGCGTCGCTACGATTATAACGAAAATGTGTACAAAGATCTTGCGCTTCCGGTAGCCCACAATCCATTTCTTGAAGGCCGCTGGGTAAGAAGGGTGAGGTACCCGGATTCTGAATACAGCCGGAACGATGTAAATGTACAGGAAGCAACAAAAGATGTTTCTACCAGATTATGGTGGGACCAATAAATAAATAAAACACAAATGAAAAATATATCGAAAATACTATTCTTAGGGCTTATTGCCATAGCGGTTACTTCTTGTTATAACGATGACCTATGGCTTGATGAAAACGCAGAGGAGACGGGAAGGAGCACCCCTGTTATTGCCAGTTTTACCACGGCAGATGGAGATTATTCCCCCGGTTCAGAAATAACCCTGGACTTAAGGTACTGGTCTAACGATTCCATAGAACAGGTAGATTTCTTTGCCCAGGTAGACGGGCATCCCGAACTGGACGATTTAAGGGTTTTCCCTTATGAGGAAGCCTACTCTGCGCTAAGTAGAACAGATTCCCTTTTAATTGATTATACCGTTCCAAATGTTCCAAGCGGAACAGAGTTTGAATTCCAGGTGGTAGTTAGAAACGTAAACGGCCTTACTGCAACTTTAGATGAAGTTAGAGAAAGTCCTACCGGAGTAGTACAAGGTCGTGACGGAGGCGTAATTAATTTTGAAGTGGAGTAAGATTCACCAAGCTTAATAAAAAATTTAAAAATGAAAAAAATAAAAATAATGATACAACAGTTTCTTATAGTTTTTGTCTTGATGGCGAGTATATTTTCCTGTTCTGAAGACGAAAATACCACAACTACAGATGATGATGCAAACCCTAATCCCAATCCCGAAGTGGAGGTGTCTTATGATATTCCCGAAGGTGAACCGGAGGATCTTGGCTTTGATGCCGAAGAATTCCCTAAAGTAGACAGTCGTGCAGCTCTAATGGAGCGTTTGCACAGCCTGCTTGTTATTAAAAACGATACGCTGGTATTTGAAAATTATTATAATAATTTTTCAGAAGGTCAGGCAAGTAACCTTAAGTCTTCTTCAAAAAGTATCCTTAACCTTTTAATTGGTATTGCGATAGAAGAAGGTTTTATAGAAAGTATAGATGAAACTTTATACGATTATGTACCGGAAATCTACAACGATGAAATGGATCCGCGGAAAAAGGAAATTACGATAGAACATCTTATGACGATGACTTCAGGCCTGGAATCTACCAGTCTGGATAATTACTCTGGCTGGACAAATAGTGACGACTGGTTACGCTATGCACTAGAGTTGCCTATGGAAGCAGATCCCGGGGAATGGTTTGCTTACAGTACAGGAGATACGCACCTGCTTTCGGCAATTATTACCGAAGCAACCGGGATGAGTTCCCTGGAATTTGCCCAACAATATCTTTACGAACCTATGGAGATAGAAGTTACCCGTTGGGACGAGGATCCACAGGGCTATAACGAAGGGGGAAATAATGTATATGTAAAACCATACGATCTGGCCAAAATAGGAATAATGGTGAAAAATGGGGGTGTTTACAGGGACAAGCGTATTGTGCCTGAAGACTGGATTGAAGAGAGCATAAAATTTCAGGTTGAACCCCAGGGCATTTCAAGACCTTTCGAAATAGAGGGCTACGGATATCTTTGGTGGTTGGTAAAAGCTAACCAGTATAGCACCTACTCTGCTATTGGCCACGGCGGACAATATATGATGACGATTCCAGATCTTGATATGATTGTAGTACTTACCTCTTTAAGTCAGGGGAGCACCCCGGGAGATCATTTTACAGATATCGCCAGTTTAGTAGAAGATTATATTCTCGCTTCGCTTGAAGAGTAGAAATAATTCTTTTACCAATTAATCTTAAAATTGAAATAATGAAAAATAATTATATAAATATAAAAGGAAAGCGGCCTTTTAGCTATTTATTAGCCTGCCTTTTGGTAGTTGGTCTTTTAGGCGTTTCCTGTTCGTCAGATGATGATCTCGAGGATATTGAAGAAGAGACCGCCAGGCAGGATGCCGAAATTAGTTTTGATCCCGAGTATTTTGGACAAAGTTTCAGCACAGCACCAGATTCTACGCACCAGTTTACCGTAAACATTAATAAAGGCCAAAAAGTGGCCACAGGTTTTTCGGTATACGAAAAAATAATTTCTGAGGGTGTGGTGGTTCAGGAAAGAACAGAACTGCCAGAATATCGCCGGGATTTAAGCGGAGAGGAAAGTGAAACGATCCAGTTTGAATATCATGTAGCTGAAGACCGGCAGGATAAAGATAAAATTACGTTAGATTTTGTGTTAGAGCAGGAAGAGGACGAAGTTTCAGAAGCTATGGTTTTGGAGGTAGAAAAAGAAGTTCCGGAGGAAGACCCGATTCAGGAAATAAATGATATTATTTATTATACGCAATTAGCCCTTGGCGGCCAGGATAATGCTGAAACCGGAAGTTTCTTTAATATAGAAGAAGCTACAAATTATACCCTTCCGGAAGCCAGTTCTAATCAGGAAAGTATAGACCTGGCGATGCTCGTAGGAGCATCTACCGGTATTAACTTCCTTGCCCCGGCGAGTAGCGGTTTCCAATATTTTGGCTCAGAAATCAGCGATGCAGTGTATGATGGCTGGGATATTAAAAATGAGGGTGAATTTGTGAATATTGGTAATCTGGAAGATGCAGAGGCAACTTTTGAAGGCTTAGAATATGCAGCCGATATTATCTCAGCCTACGAACAGGCACAGGCCAATGTCACCAATATTCCCGGCTATGTTGAGAACGAAAATGGCCCCGGAGACAGAGTTAGACGGGTAAATGTTGGTGATATAATTTTCTTTAAAACCGAAGGTGGCGCTATAGCCGTTCTAAAAATAACCTCCATACTGCCGGATACTGCCGGAATGGTAGAATTTGAAATGAAAACCGCTGCCGATCCTGACGCCGAACCGGTGGATCCCGGAGAAGATGAAGATGAGGATAATGAAGAAGGCGAACTTGCCCATTTTTCAGATATAGAAGTTGGGGGGCAGGATAATACAAGCGTTGGAAGTTATTTTAATATTTCAAACCAAACAGTTTACACCCTTGATGATGCTACTGCTGTTCAAGCTGAAATAAATTTTATAATGCTGTTAGGGGCAAGTACGGGAGTTAATTTCCTGGCGCCGGCAAGTAGCGGATTGCAGTATTTTGGTTCTGATATAGAAACCGCTGTCTATGAAGGCTGGGAGACTAAAAATGATGGACAATTTGTAAATATTGGCAATGCCGATACCGCAGCTCTTTTTGACGGGCTTTCTTCAGAAGAGGAACTTAACGAAGCCTATCAATCTGCTTTAGCTGAAGTAGAACAAATGGATGGTTATGTAGAAAACGAAAATGGTCCGGGAGATAGAATACGCCAGGTGAAACAAGACGATGTGATTTTCTTTGAAGCTGAAGATGGTACTCTGATTGTTTTTAAAGTTAATCAGCTGGCCACCGAGACTTCCGGTTCTGTTATTTTTGAAATGAAAACAGCAAATTAGCCAGAAATAATTAAGTCTGATTAAGAAAAATTGGTGATTATACCTTTTTTCTTTTCAGGCTTTTTTATTCAATTTTAAATAAAAAGAATAGCAAATGAAATATTTTAAAAGTCAATATCTAATGGCTTTACTGGTAGTCTTTGGGATTTCCTGTAAAGAAACCAATACAAAAGATGTTGCAAAAAACGAAAGTTCCGAAGAAAAAGAACGGGCGATAATTTCTACGATTTTAGAGAAAGAAGATTCTTTTTACCATGTGAATTTTGATGATTATCCCGAGATGGATAACAGCCTTCCTATCGGGGTTTTTGATTCCGGTACCGGGGGATTAACTGTGCTGGACGCGCTGGTTAATTTTGACGGCTACAACAACGAAAACCAGGAAAAAGGTAGTGATGAGGTGCCCGATTTTAATTCAGAAAAATTTATCTATCTGGCAGATCAGGCCAATATGCCTTATGGTAACTATTCCAGTGAAGAAAAAACCGATTTGTTAATAGAGCATATCCTTAAAGATACGCAGTTCCTGCTTTCAGATAAATATTATCGCCAAGCGGGTGATACTGTATTCCAACGGGATAAGCAACCTGTGAAGTCTATTGTGATTGCCTGCAATACAGCTACCGCTTATGGGAGCGAATTTATAAGGGAGTTTATAGAGAAAACAGGAATAGAATTAAAAGTAATTGGGGTTATAGACGCGGGTGCTCGTGGTACGCTTGCTACTCTGGAAAAAGATGAAAACGGTTCTATTGGTGTAATGGCAACGGTGGGAACCATTGCTTCCAAAGGTTATGAAAATACGCTGTTAAAGGTGAAAGATGAATTGGGCTACACCGGCGAAATCCAGGTTTTTAACCAGGGTGGCCACGGAATTGCCGAAGCCGTAGACGAAGAACCTGATTTTATTAATAAAGACCTCGAAAAACCACGTGAAGATTATCGTGGACCTTCTTTAAATGATGAAAACTTCAAGATTGACAGGACTTTGATGGATATCTACAATTTCGATTTTGATCATAATAAAATGCTATGTGACAGTAAAAATACCGATGATTGCCAGATCCTTCAAATCAACGATTCTGAAAATTATGTGCGTTATCACGTGGTGAGTTTGTTGGAAAAAATCAGGAATGCTGATAATCCACAGCCATTAAAGGCTATTGTATTGGGTTGTACGCATTATCCTTATTTAACCGAAGAAATCAACCAGGTTTTGGATGAACTTTATAATTACCAGAAAAATGGCGAACATATTTATCGCGATTTTATGGCAGAAGATATTGCTATTGTAGATCCCGCGGTAAATGTTGCCGATGAGTTGTATGTTTATATGAAGCAGAAAAGCCTTTTCAATCCTTCCGGGGATATTATGAACAGCGAATTCTTTATTAGCGTTCCCAATACCGAAAATGAAAATGTTCAGCTAGACGACAACGGAAGATTTCCATACGATTATAAATATGGAAGAACCGAAGGCGAAATCCAGGAATATGTAAAAGTAGTTCCTTTTAGTAAGAATAATATTTCAGAAGAAACGCTGGATCGGTTTAAAAATTCAATACCTGAAACTTACAAACTGGTAGAGGAATTTACACGTTCCAACCCGAAAACCGAATATTTAGATGAATCAGCAAGAATAGAATAAATGAAGAAAAAAATAAGATCCCTCAGTTTTTCAATTTTGGCTGCATTAATTGGCGTAATAGGTTGCGCAAATGCGCAAATTTCACAGCCAGACCTGTTAATTACCGGAGCCAAAGTTTTTATAGATAAAGAAACCGGGTTTAAAAACCTTGACGTTGGGGTGAAAAACGATAAAATTATGTTTTTGGGCAATGCTGCCTCCCAGAATTTTAAGACTACAAATATTATTAAAGCCGAAGGGAAAATTCTTTCTCCCGGCTTTATAGATCCGCATACGCACCTGTCTTACGACCTTTCGAGGGAAGACCGCAAAGCTAATTTGCCTTATTTAATGCAGGGAGTTACCACTATTGTTACCGGAAACGATGGCTCGAGTCCGCTTCCAATCGGGGAAAAACTCGATGAATGGCAAAAAAACGGCATTGGCACCAATGCCGCACTGTTAGTAGGGCACGGTTCGGTTCGGAAAGAAGTGCTGGGTTTAAAAGATGTGCAACCTAATGACCAGGAATTGAATAAAATGAAAGACCTGGTGGCTAAAGCGATGCAGGATGGGGCTTACGGCATTTCCACCGGACTTTTTTATTCCCCCGGAAGTTATTCTGAAACTAAAGAAATTATCGAACTTTCAAAGGTAGCTTCAGAGTATGGAGGCATCTACGACACGCATATGCGTGATGAAAGCAGCTATACCATAGGCTTAATAAAATCTGTAGAAGAGATTCTGGAGATTGCAGAGAAAGCCGATATCCCTGTTCATATCTCCCATATTAAAGCGTTGGGAAAAGATGTTTGGGGGAAGAGTGCTAAGGTTATTAAAATGGTAGAAGAGGCCCAGGAGAAAGGTTTGGAAGTAACCGCGAATCAATATCCATATCCTGCCTCCCGGACTAACCTTATTGCTGCGGTAATCCCAAGATGGGCAGAAGATGGCGGGTATGATAGTTTGCTGAAGCGTTTTCAGGATAAAACTATTCAGGACAGTTTACAGGCCGGCATTAAGGAAAATATCAGAAGGCGTGGTGGCCCTGAAACACTTATTTTTTCTTCTGCGGAAGATGAAAAATTAAATGGACTTTCACTGGAGGAAATTGCCGAAAATTGGGAATTAACTCCTACTGAAGCCGTAATTAAAGCACTTAAAGCCGATGGTGAAATAAGAGTGGTAAGTTATAATATGACCGAGGAAGATTTAAATGCTTTTATGCAACAGGATTGGGTGATGACCGGATCTGATGGAACTCCTGGGCATCCCAGGAAATACGGTTCATTTTCAACAAAAATGAGAAAGTATTATAAAGAAGACGGTATTATAGATTTGCCTTTTTTACTGCACAACCAGTCAGTTCAGGTAGCGGAAACATTTGGTTTTGAAAAGCGGGGAAAAATTGAAGAAGGCAATTATGCCGATTTGATCCTTTTTGATCCGGATAAAGTGATAGACCACGCCACCTTTGATGAACCTTCCAAATTGGCATCAGGAATGAGCCTAGTTATAGTTAATGGTGAAATTGCTGTAAAAGATGGAGAATTCACTGGTAAACTCCCGGGAAAAGCACTAAGACATATAAATAAATAAAATATTTTTTTGATTGCTTGAATCAGCTGGAATGACAGGAAAAAACGGACATACCTGTCTTTTCAGCTGTTTATTCGACAAGCACAACAGGAAAATTTTAGTAACTGCAAAAAATGATGTTTATAACATGAGAAAAAATATTAGAATTTTAGTTCATATTCTTATCACCACCTGCCTTTTAGCTTGTGCGGATTCCCAAAAAGTTTTTAAGGATACCACTACAAACGGTAAATCGGCATTTTCGCAAAACGGAATGGTGGTGACTGCCCATCCTCAAGCTACCAAAGTAGGATACGAAATACTTAAAAAAGGGGGGAATTCAATAGATGCCATGGTAGGCGTACATTTTGCCCTGGCTGTGGTTTATCCTTCTGCCGGGAACCTTGGAGGAGGAGGTTTTATGATGTACAGAGAAAATAACGGTGAAGTTTTTTCACTGGATTTCCGGGAGAAAGCATCTGGAAACGCATATGAAGACATGTATTTAGATGAAGATGGGAATGTGATTGAAGGGGAGAGTTTATATGGACAGAAAGCTTCAGGCGTACCTGGTTCTGTAGATGGAATGTTAACAGCACATCAGAAATTTGGTTCATTGCCTTTTTCTGAATTAATAGAGCCGGCTATAAAACTGGCGAAAAAGGGATTCCTTGTTACCTCCAAACAGGCGCGGAACTATAATCATTATAAGGATGCTTTTATAGAACATAACCGTAATCCGGGCACAGTGCAATTAGTTAAAGAGAAAGAATGGAAAGAAGGCGATTTACTTGTACAAAAAGATCTTGCCAAGACCCTTGAGCGTATTAAGGAAAATGGAAGAGCTGGTTTTTACGAGGGAAAAACTGCCGAACTCCTGGTAGCAGAAATGAATGCAGGAAATGGCATCATAACTCTTGAAGACTTAAAGAACTATCATTCCACCTGGAGAGAACCTGTTACCGGGAATTATAGGGATTTTAAGGTATACAGTATGGCACCTTCCAGTAGCGGGGGGATAGCATTGGTCCAACTTCTAAAAATGTCCGAACATTTTCCTCTGTCAGAATTTGGATCCAAATCTGCAAAAACAATACATGTAATGACAGAGATGGAAAGAAGGGTCTATGCAGACAGGGCAAAGCATCTGGGAGATTCAGATTTCTGGGATGTCCCCACAGATGAACTTCTGGATGATAAATATATAGCCAGTAGAGTAGAGCAAATTGATTTGTCTCAGGCAACAAGCAGTGAAGAGGTAAGGGCTATGGATCTTGATAATATTAATGAAAGTGAGGAAACCACTCATTATTCAATTATTGATATGCAAGGTAATGCAGTGTCTTTAACCACTACGATAAATTCAGCTTATGGATCTAAAGTTTTTGTGGAAGGTGCCGGTTTTCTAATGAATAATGAAATGGACGATTTTAGCAGTAAACCTGGTGTTCCAAATAAATACGGACTTTTAGGCGGTGCTGCAAATTCTATTCAGCCTGGTAAACGCATGCTTAGTGCGATGACTCCCACAATACTTGAGAAGGATGGGAAATTATTTATGGTTGTAGGAACGCCGGGAGGTTCCACTATTATTACATCAGTTTACCAAACCATACTAAATGTAATAGACCATGAAATGAGTATGACCGGAGCGGTTTCAGAAAAAAGGTTTCATCATCAATGGAAGCCGGATCAAATTTATATGGAAGAGGGTGCTATAGAAGAAAGTGTGATTAAAGAATTGAATGGGATGGGTCATAAGGTGAAGAGGCGAAGTTCTATAGGTAAAGTTGATGCTATTCTGGTAAGGCCTGATGGATCATACGAAGGTGCGGCAGATCCTCGTGGGGATGATTGGGCTATAGGAATAGAGTAGATATGAGTAACTGAAATAAAATTCTGGTACTATGAAAAAGGTAGTAGTCATAGGAGGTGGTATCTCTGGCTTATGTTCTTCTTACTATCTCCTAAAAGAGGGTTTCGAAGTTAGCGTAATAGATAAAGGAGATTTAACAGAAGGGGCATCTAATATAAATGCAGGTTATTCCACCCCTAGCCATATTATTTCACTGGCCGCACCGGGGATGATAAACAAAGGCCTTAAATGGATGTTTGACAGTAGTAGTCCTTTTTACATAAAGCCCCGGCTGGATCTTCAATTTTTGGACTGGGCATGGAAATTTAAAAAATCAGCTAAAAAGGCTAAGGTGGAACAATCCATTCCTGTGCTCAAGGAACTAAGCGTTAGAAGTCAAAATCTATATGAAGAGCTAAGATCATCGGTTAATTTTGAATCCCATTACGAGAAGAAAGGACTTCTGAATGTTTTTATGACACAGAAAGCTGCAGATGAAGAATTGGAAAAGGCCGAAAGGGTTAAGATGGAAAATTTGGAATTGGAAATTTTATCTAGAAATCAGGTTCTTAATTTGCAGCCGGGACTTTCTGAAGACGTTCTTGGGGCCGTTCACTACACCTGTGACTCTCATTCCACTCCCAATGATTTTATGTTGAAATTAAAGGACTGGCTTTCTGAGCATGGCGTGGTTTTTCATCTAAATGAGTCTGTAAAAGAACTCTACACTATGGGTGAGAAAATTGAAAAAATTAAAACAAACAAGGATATTCATAACGCAGATTTCTTTGTTATGGCTGCAGGAACCTGGACCCAGCAACTTGCCAGGCAAATTGGAGTTAAAATACCTCTGCAGGGTGGGAAAGGGTACAGTTTGAATGTTTACAGAGATATGGGAATTGATTTTCCAACTATCCTTACTGAGGCTAAAGTGGCAGTAACACCTATGGATGGCTTCACCCGGTTTTCGGGAACTATGGAGTTCTCAGGTAATAATACTTTTATTAGAAAAAACAGAATTTCAGCTATTGCAGATGCTGCTAAATTATATTATAAAGATGTACATATCACAGAAGGAGAAATGGCCAATGCGCGTTCTGGTTTAAGGCCTGTATCACCAGATGGCCTACCTTATATAGGCAAGACATCTAAATATAATAATATGGTAATTGCTGCAGGTCACGCTATGATTGGCTGGAGCCTGGGAGCTGTAACGGGGAAATTGGTAAGTGAAGTGATAACGGGTAAAAAAACCTCTGTAGATATTGCCCCTTTACGGCCTGAAAGGTTTTAATTAATTTCTTATCAATAC
>NZ_JAVRHK010000013.1:0-112817 GCF_031846585.1 Autumnicola musiva | reverse complement strand
GTGGTTTTTGGCCTTGGCACCATCCCACTTATGACCACTGCCATCTGGATAGGGAACTTACTATCGGGAAAAGTCATGCAGCATATTAAAAAAGCAGTACCGGTATTTCTGGCTATTATAGCCGTTATGTTTATTTTACGAGGCTTGGGGCTGGGGATTCCATATGTTTCTCCAAAAGATATTACGGAACAGGCGAACTCTAAATATGAATGTCATTAAATTACTGATGATATGAATTTCCTACAGAAGATTTATAAGTCAAAGCGGGAATTTCTAAAATGGCTACATTGTTTTTGTGATAAAATCCAATTAATCGAGCATTTATCATGCAAAATTAATAAAGTTTCAGTTAAAGATGGAACGGGAAGATGATATGGATTAGTTTCTCAATTGAGAGATATCTGTTAACTGCCGTACGGCTTTTTAATTAGGTGGATCCATTGCGAATTTGTCGTTACTTGTAAGATTCCTTATTGAGCCAAAAAATTTTATTCAGCTCATTTTTCAATTGGGATCTATAATTGATTACTAAACAATAACCATAAATCGAAGATTTTGACCAATAGCTCAAGTATATCAAAAGTAACTACTTAATTTTAAGCACTACTCTAATAAAAGAGTAAGATATTCCCGGTTATTGGTCTTGCTTCTCTCTTGAATTCACTCTTTTATAAATGCTTGTTTATTTCAGTAAGGTTGTTCTTAAGTGAAGAAAAGAGATTTCAGAAATATTAATATCTCTACCTGTTTCCAATTCAGTTTTATACATACCATCTTTAATATAAACATTCTTGTAGAATCTTAAATATCAGCTTTATTTTTGCGACCTCTTTATCGGGTAATAATTGTATAAGTGTGGGATTGTCATAATTATAATCTAAATCCAATCGTTCATTGCTTTCCATATAGTCTCTGGCAACTGTTGAAGATTGTCTAGTGTTGATTCAGAAAAAAATCATCTTGAGCAGATTTATTTCATTTGCATCCAGCAGTTGCCATGATTGCAAGGGCGGAGAAGATATAAATAATTCTTCTCATGAATTCTAATGTTTTGGAAATTTTATATCTTTTAGGTAGTTTGGGGTTTGCTTCGGCTGTTATCTAATAGTGCTAAGCTGTAATTATTTTAATTAACCTTCAACGACTCTAGCTATCCTATAATGAGTAAAAAGGTACATCATAATTGAATGTTTTCAATTATGATGTTTTCAGAAATTGAAGTAAAAAAGTATTAGTTCGTAATTCAGTTAACGATTAATTATAAATTATCCAATTGTTGTTTTGTTGTTAAAGATACCTTAAGAATTTAGATAATTTATATTTATATTCACTGCGGTTTATAAAGGAAATCAAAATTTGAATGATTCAGCACTAACTTTAAAAGAATTCAGAGAGCTTTTTCAATCGCTCTATCCCTCCCTTTGTCTTTTCGCCAATTCATACCTGAAAAATACCGGCATTAGTAAAGATGTAACCCAGGAGGTGTTTATAAATGTTTGGGAGAAGAAGGTGAAATTTACCTCATATGCTGCGGCAAAATCCTTTTTATATACTGCGGTAAAAAATAAATGCATCGATCATCTGCGCTCTTCTCGGGTAAGACTTACAGAGCATTCAGTAGAGGTAGATTTGCTTGAACAAGAGGATATGAAAAGCTTTTTTTATAAAGAAGCTTTATCTGCTGAAACAGCTGGAATAATAAAAAAAACTATCGATGAACTTCCGCCTAAATGCAGAGAAATTATGAGGCTTTCATTGAAAGAATTAACAAATCCTGAAATAGCGGAAGAATTATCAATTTCCATCAATACTGTTAAAACTCAAAAGAAAATTGCCTATTCAAAATTGAGATCGATTCTTCAACAACGGCCTTAAAACAAAGGTTCATGGGATAAGTCACATCTTTTTCTAATACAGTATCCCTAGTATTTTAAAAATAAATTTAATAAAAACTTGAACTTTTCTTCACCCTCTCTTAAGATTCATTCGTTTTATGAGTGGAAAGCATGATGAAAATGAATCAAATTGAAAAAGTTCTTGACTATTCAAAAAAACTGGCTGAAGCTGTTTTTAAAGGAAAAGACATACCAACATATAAAAAAGATTTTCCTCTTCAAGAGGAGGATATAAATGAAGTAGTTAAGGATTTTCGTGAGCAGGATTCCAATCATCAAAAATTACTTAATGAAATTGATACAGAGAAAGATTGGGAAGAACTAAGCTTAAAGATTTCACCAGCCAAAAGAAGATTTTCTTTTATGAAATATGCTGCTGTTTTTTTGGTGATCTTTGGTATTTCTGCTCTGTTTTTTATGAACCATCAGCCTGAGGAGGGGCAGCAACCTTATGTGATTAGTGCAGGTACAGATAAAGCTACGCTCACATTGGGGAATGGTGAATCCATTGTCCTAACAAAAGGAGATGATTACTCTGATGAAAATGCGCACGCTGAAGACAGCCGATTGGTTTATAATTCAAAGGTCAAGAATCAGAAACTAATTTTTAATTCATTAACGATCCCGAGAGGAGGACAATTCTTTGTCCGTTTGTCTGACGGAACAAAAGTCTGGATGAACTCGGAAACAAAACTGAAGTATCCGGTTCATTTTATCGAGGGCCAACCCAGAAAGGTGGAGCTGTTATATGGTGAGGCTTATTTTGAAGTTACACATAGCACTGAGCACCGCGGGGATTCTTTTGTTGTTCAAACCGAAGGTCAGGAAATAGAAGTATTGGGAACCCAGTTTAATATTACAGCTTATAAAGAAACCCAGACAATTTGTACAACGCTTGTAAAAGGAAGAGTGAGTATAGAAAACCAAATTTCACAAAAACTACTGAAACCCGGTCAACAAGCCACAAATACAGGAAATAACGAGCTTATAAAGATTAAGGATGTGGATGTGTCTTATTCCACAGCCTGGAAAGATGGTTTATTTATGTTTCACAATGAGCCTTTGGAAAAAATGATGGCACAGTTGTCTCGCTGGTATGATATAGAGGTGATCTTCAAAAATTCTAAAAAGAAGAGATACACATTTTCAGGTACGCTTGAGAGAGAAGATAACATTACTAAACTGCTTAATACCCTTGAAAAAACAGGAGAAGTAAAATTTAATATAAAAGAAAATAAAATTATGATAAAATAATAAAATAAAAAAGGAATTAAAGTTCGCACCTTCCACAGCATCAAACTGAAATTCCTTTATAGTTCAATTACTTAAATCAACTGAATATTTAAATAATCATCTACAAATTTATGAAAAATAATTTGATCTCTACCTATGGTCTTTATGGCTATAGACTTCACCTGTTATTCATGAAAACCTTTATTTTTTTACTATGTACAACAGCTTTTGCTTTTAGTCCTAATAATGGTTTTTCTCAGGATGCTCCTATAAGCATCAATAAGGACCAAGCGCTAAAATTGGATGAAGTGTTTGATTTGATACAGTCTCAGACCGATTATCTGTTTATATATCGGTATGACAATATTAAAGATGCTCCGGTCATTCATGTCAAAGAAGGAGTAATAAAAACTTCAGAATTATTGACAATGGGCCTCGATCGCTTGGGGTATACTTATAAATTCTTTGAGAATACGGTGATCGTAAGTAAAAAAGAAAAAGAGCCAGAGCCTAATGTTCTTCAGGTAAACGTTCCGGTTACGGGTGTAGTGCAGGACTCCTTAGATATGCCTCTGGCCGGTGTCACTGTAATGGTTAGGGGAGAGCAAAAAGCTGTAGCCACTAATCTTGAAGGAGAGTTCAGGATGAAAAGTGTAGCGCTGGGTTCAACTTTAGTTTTTACCCACGTTGGTTATCTTTCTAAGGAAGTGGAAATTATTTCGGCGGAATTTGCTAAAAACCTTGAAATTACTTTACAACAAAATATAGGAGAATTAGAAGAAGTCACCTTGGTATCTACAGGTTATCAGACGATATCGAAAGAGCGGAGTGCCGGTTCATATTCAAAACCCGATATGGAGGTATTTCGAAACCGCGGTTTTAGTATGAATGTTACAGATCGTTTGGATGGTCTCGTACCCGGGCTTACCATAAATAAAAGCCCAGGAGCTGAAATTAATAATCCTGTATTAGTAAGAGGCTTGTCGTCATTATCCCTTAACTCCAGCCCTTTAATTGTAGTTGATGGGGTGCCTGTAGCAGATGTTGCTCCCCGAACTACCAGTGAACTTGCGTTATCAGGACTTTTAAATATCAATCCACAGGATATCAGGGATATAACGGTTTTAAAAGATGCTACGGCAGCCTCTATTTGGGGGGCCAGGGCAGCAAATGGAGTAATTGTGATCAACACCAAAAAAGGTTCTTCTACCGGTGATATTGAATTCCAATATGATACGTTCCTAACAATTGAGGGGAGGCCAGATCAGGATTATTTGAATACTCTTAATAGTAGGGAATTTATTCAGGTCGCTGAAGATATTTTTGATCCTACGATTAGACCCTATGAGTCTGTTACTGCTTATGGAACAGGTGGTAGTGGTATACCGCCACATGAACGAATTTTATATGATCGATATCGTGGAGTGATAAGCGAAGGCACTGCAAGAAGACGATTGGACAGCCTTTCGGATATAGATAATACCGGCCAGATTAGTAGGCTATTGTATCGCCCGTCTGTACTTACCACACATACCCTTTCTGTATCTGCCGGTAAAAAAGGATATACTTTTTACGGTTCAGGAAATTATACGGGCACACAAAGTACTACCCCCGGGCAAAAAGATGACCGGTATAAATTAAACCTGAGACAGACTTTTGAAATTGGAGAGCGTTTTAATTTTGATTTAATCACAGATATTACCTATCAGGACAGGTTCAGCCCTAACAGTATAAACGCCGATAGTCGTTTTTTGCCCTATCAACTATTTAGGGATTCCAATGGCAATAACATAGAAATGTCTTATATGACGGAATTAAACGACTCTATAAGAAATGCTTATGAAGATGCAGCTCGTCTTGATTTAAGCTATACACCGTTAGATGAAGTGAATTATGCTTATAATGAAAATGTAACAAAGTCCATTAGAAATGTACTGGGTGTAAACATCAATATTTTTGATGGATTAAGTCTTCGCGGGACCTACAGCTATACAGCTAATTCAGTTGAAAACGAAAATTACGTAGATCACCTTGCCATAGGTCAAAGAACAGAAGTTGCCGAATTTACAGTGGTGGATGAACCAGGAGCTGATCCACAATACCTGCTGCCTAATACCGGCGGCAAATATACGGTTAGAAATTCAGATGTAGAGGCCTGGACTATTCGAAACCAGTTGTCTTATGTTAAGGACTGGAATAACAGGATGCATCAGCTTAATATGATTGTGGGACAGGAATCCCAGGAACAGTTGAGTATCAGTAAGACCAGTGAAGTTAGGGGGTATGACGACAGGTTACAGAGTTATGAACAAATAGATTATGGGGCATTGCAGCAAGTTCCTTATGTTGTTAAGCCTAATCAATTAAATCGTCCTGATATTGGACCGCAATATGTAATTAGTAGTTTTACCATAGCAGATGGACGTTATTTTAGACGGGGTGAGACATTGACCAGGTTTACATCTTATTATGGTAATATTGCCTACACTTTCAATCAGAAATATTCATTTAATGGGAGTGTAAGGAATGACCAGAGTAATCTGTTTGGTTTAGATAAATCAGCCCAAAACAAGCCCGTATGGAGTGCAGGAGCCAAATGGGATTTAGGTAAAGAATCTTTTTTGAATGGTGCCGCTTGGTTGAATTCGTTGGCTTTGAGAGGGACCTATGGTATTGCAGGTAATGCTCCAAGTCCGGGTGACGCCGCCTCATTCGATATATTATCGCCTACGGGGTCTTTTTTCTTTCCAACCGGTATAGGGTTGAGTATTTCAACTCCCGGGAACAGTAAATTGAGTTGGGAGCGTACCGCAACCACTAACCTTGGTATAGATTTTAATATCCTTGGTCGAATTTCAGGTTCGGCAGATTATTATCATAGAAAAACTACTGATCTTTTAGGTTTTGTCCCTACTAATCCATTTACGGGATATAGCAGTGTTTATGGAAACCTGGGTGATCTGGAAAATAAAGGTTTTGAATTGGGCTTGCAGAGTAGGAATTTAATTCTTCAGGATTTTTCATGGACTTCTACCCTAAACATAGCCTTTAATGAAAATATCATTACTAATCTTAATTTAACCCAGGAAATCACTTCTGGTGACGCAAGGGTAACCAGCCCTAGGCCTGCTGAAGGTTATGCTTCTTTCCCACTTTTTGCTTACGATTATGCAGGACTTAATGAGAATGGAGATCCGCAAATACGCCTGGCAGATGGTACGGTTACTAGTGATCCTAACGTAGCTACTTTAGATGATATTAAGTTTATGGGAACTACCCAGCCCAAATGGAATGGAGGTTTTGGAAATACTTTCCGCTATAAAAACCTTTCATTGAATGTAAATACGGTATTTAGCCTCGGGCATGTAATGCGCCGGGATGTAAATACATTCTATTCTGGGACAAGACTGGATTCTCAAAATTTTTCTTTTAATACCGGGAACATCAATGATGAGTTTTTGGATAGATGGAGGGAACCGGGTGATGAGGCTTTCACAGACGTCCCCCGTCACTCCCCTGCTCCAGACAGTAATCGTGAAATAAATTATTATACCTATGGGGATAATAATGTGATAAGCGGTTCATTTATAAAAATCAGGGATATCAACCTGATCTATCGCTTACCTCAAAATCTGTTTCGAGGATCGGGTATAGAACTGGTCACGGTAAGGGGGCAGATATCAAATCTTCTATTATGGGCCAATAATGACTATGGAATAGATCCGGAATATCATTTCTATCAGGGAAGAAGGTCACTTAGGCCGGGAAATAGAATGACCCTGGGATTAAATGTAAAATTCTAAAAATAAATTTATGAAACTATATATCGATAAAGTATTATATAAAATACTTCTTTTAATTCTGAGTGTTTGTACGCTCGGTTCCTGCCAGGATGATTTCCTTGAAGTAATCCCAAAGGGACAGCTCATAGCCGAAAAAGTTGTGGATTATGATCAAATGTTCTACAATCTTCGCCTTATAAATATATCAACTGCTAATGCACAGGTTCCTTTAAGTCCGGAAATCCTCGCCTTCGAGCCTTATTTTAGTAACGAAGCTTTGCGTACCCAAAGATTATATCGTTGGGAAGGGCTGGTTTATGACGACGAAGAAAATGCGGGTGAACTTGAAAACACGATGGAAAACCTGTACATCTATAATAAGATTATAAACGAGGTTCTTGAAGCTACTGAAGGTACTGAACAGAAAAAACTTTCTCTACAGGCTGAAGCAAAAGCCGGAAGGGCCTGGGTCTATTTTCTTCTGGTAAATTATTATGGCATGCCTTACAACGAAGAGACTTCTTCTACAGATTTGGGTTTTCCAATAATAACAGAAGCAGATCTTACAGGTACCGATTTTAGCAGGGCAACAGTGGAAGAAAATTACCAATTTATTGTACAAGATCTTACAGAGGCTATACCAAATTTACCGACTAATGTAGAAAGCAGGTTTAGGTTTACCCAGGCTGCCGGGAAAGCCCTTTTAGGCCGCGTCTATACCTTTATGGGAAGATTCGAAGAGGCCCACCCCATGTTAAACGACGCATTAGATCAAATGGGCAATATGGGAATTGATGTAAGGCTTACCGATTATAATGCCGGGGAACAAAGTAACAACCTAAGAGTAGATACCTATCCTGAAATTCTATATGGGAAGCAGTTTAATAACTCATGGGCATCCCCATATTCAGTAGGTTCAATTGCCGTGAAGCCCGAAGTAATGGAATTATATCAAGAAACTGATTTACGTTTTCAGCTTCTTTATGAATCTACTGCACGCGACGGGAAGGAATATCCTGTAGAAGGAGCTTATAGAAAAACTGTATCTTCAAATACGTTCTTTGGTGTGGGGGTGCCCGAAATATACCTTTTTGATGCTGAAGTAAAATGCCGTCTTAATGATCTAGCAGGTGCTGTAGAGGTGCTTGAAGACTTCCGTTCTCACAGAATGCCTCCCGAAAATGCAGCGGTACCTGCCGATATTGCATCAAATCGAGAAGCCCTCCTTCAATTTATATTTGACGAACGTCTGCGAGAATTTGCGGCGCAGGGATTCCATTGGTTTGATATAAGGAGGTTGACTGTAGATCCTGATATTCCTACTCCTGTTTCTGATTATACCCATACAGTTTATAATGCCGATGGTTCGGTAAAAGGGGAATACCAGCTAACTCAGGAACGTTTGGTACTTCGTTTTCCAGAAACAGTTATGGATCAAAATCCTAATTTAATAAACAACGATTAAGAAAATATAACAACAGAAGGCATTTTAAAATGCCTTCTGTTAAATAAAAAAGCAATGAAAAAAATTTTCTTTATAGTAGCCTCCTGTTTATTAATTATTATTGCCTGTAAAGATGATAAGTCTTCCGAAGCAGCAGCAGTAGAAGGTTTTGTGATTCAAGGAAAGATGGATACGCTTCAGCCTTCTTCAATGGCCTTGCTTTCTTATAAACAAAATGATTCTACTTATCTGGATTCTACGATGGTAAAGGATGGGAAATTTCAATTTGAAGGGGAAGTTGCTCATCCGGATAATGCTAATATAAGTATCCGCCATGGCAATGAATTTCCAGAGAAATCCTGGAACAGGGATACCTATTCATTTTATATTGAAAATAGCGAAATAGAGATCACTGCTTCAGATTCTATTAAAAAGGCGGAGATAAAAGGTTCTAAGCTTACAAACCAGTCCATTGAATTCAGCAAAGTGATGAACCCGTATCGGGAAAAGATTCAAACCTTGAGTCGTGGCCTGCAGGGTAAGCCTCAAGATGATGCTTATATGGCTACGGTTGATACCATTAAAGCAACCGGGAAAAAGGCAGAAGATTATGCCCGTAAATTTATTGAAGATCACCGGAATTCTTACATAGCGCTGCAAACTTTTGCAAACTATGAACTGGGGTATAATTTTGATCCTAAAGTTGCCGAAGCAGAATACGATAAATTTAGCGCAGATGTTCGTAACACTCCCTTAGGCGAAAGAGTTTGGGATAAGATTGCCCTTGCTAAAAAAACCTCTGTAGGGGAAAAAGCGATCGACTTTACACAAACTACTTTGGAAGGAGAAGAATTCAGTTTAAATTCTTTGAAAGGAAAATATGTACTTATAGATTTTTGGGCCAGCTGGTGTGTGCCCTGCAGAATGGAAAATCCATTTGTGGTAAAGGCATATAACGAGTATAAAGACAAAAATTTCGAGATCGTGGGTATTTCTCTGGACGAAAGCAAAAAACCGTGGGAGAAAGCCGTTGAAAAAGACGGTTTGCCATGGATTCATGTGAGCGATTTGAAAGGGTTTAAAAATGAAGCGGCACAAGCTTATGGAATTACTGCCATACCTCAAAACTTTTTAATTAATCCTGAAGGAATCATAATCGATAAAAATCTTCGTGGAGAAGATGTGGCGGCAAGGCTTTCAGAAATATTTAAAAAAAGCTAATTGATGCTATTCCTGTATCTAAAAACGATAATATTCGCATACTACATTAAAAATAATTTATGAAAAAAATCACATTTCTTGTTTACTTTCTTTTTATTCAACTTATATCCTTTAGTCAGGGCACCAAATTTTCTAAGGTGGATTTAGATCAAGCTATTAATAAGGCCAAAGAAGAGAATAAGTACATCTTCATAGACTTTTATACCAACTGGTGTGCGCCATGTAAGTTGATGGATAGGGATGTTTTTCCTCAAGAACAGGTAGGCAATTATTTTAATGAAAAGTTTGTAAGCATAAAAGTAAATGCCGAAAAAGAAGGTGTTGACCTAGCTAAGAAATATAATATAAAGGCTTACCCTACATTTGTGATATTGGATGAAAATGGCAATTTGGTACACCTATTTGCAGGAGGCGTTCTGGATGGAGAAAAGTTTATTAAGAAGGTCGATCAATCTTTTAATCCTGAAAAAGCTTATGGCGTTCTTAAAAAACGTTACGATTCTGGTAAAAGGGACATAGAGTTGCAATCTGCTTATTTACAGGCATTGATTAATACGCATACCATAAAACCAGATTCGCTGGTGGATGTATTCTATAATGGTCTTAGCAAAGAAGAAAAAATAAGCGAAGAAACCTTATTTGTTTTTGAAATGTTTGCACCTCTCGATTCTGAAAGGGCAAATTTCCTCGAAACAAATCGGAATAAATTCAGAAAGGTAGCAGGGACTAAAAAAGTAGATTCGATTTTAAGAAGTAAATACGAATCTTATTTCACCAAGATCGTAAAAGGATACGCTCAGGATACGTCGGTTAGAGAATTGGAAAAAATAGAAGAACATGTGGTATCACTTGGAATATCAAATTTAAAAGCGCTACCCGTATTCGAGTCAGGAGCACGATTACAACTCACAAAAAAAGGAAAAGAAGATTTTCTGAAGGAAGTAGAAAATACCATTCCCAAACTGACCAACAATGAAAAAGACATAATGCTGTACTTAATTGTTCCTGGCCTGAAAAAGATTTTAAGCGATAAGGAGAAAGAAAATTTAATCGCAATGGTTAGTGATGAGGATGTTAAAGGTTATATAACCAGGAGTATAAATTAAGCTCCTATTAAAACTGATCTGTCCTGGGTTAGACTAGCCCCAAAATAATATCCTATTTCATTAAGATGAAATGGCCTAAACTAAGAATATTTAATTTAAAAGGTCTTTTAAGTAATAGTTTTACACCCTAAGTCCTTTCCAAATATATTTATCAATGAAAAGAATATTTTATATCACGGTCTTTTCGCTACTGGCGTTAAACTCGTGTAAAAACAAGGAAACCGCTGAAGAAAAAGAAGAAGGTTTCGTAATACATGGAGAGATCGGCCAATTAGAAGATTCTTCCATGGCGGTTCTTTCCTATAAGCAAAATGACTCTACGGTAACCGATTCTGCCAAGGTTGAAAACGGTGAATTTAGATTTGGCGGAAAGCTTATTCATCCGGCAGAAGCTGTAATCAGTTTACGACACGGGGAAACTTTTCCTGAACAACAGTGGCAAAGTGATTCCTATCACTTGATTATTGAAAATAGTGAAATAGAGCTTACCGCTAATGATTCCATAAAAAAAGCAAAACTAAAAGGTTCTGTGTTAAACGATCAGTCTGCGGAAATAGAAAAAATGACTAGGCCTTTAACAGATGAAATTATTGCCTTGTATGCGAGAATGAAAGGCAGAAGTGAAGAAGATAAGTGGTCTACTTATGACACCATTCAGGTTTATGTGGATAGTATAAAAGCTGTTGCGCATAAATTTATTGTGGAACACCCGGATTCTTATGTGGCTTTACAAAGATTTTTACGTCATGAAATGCCTAAGAATTTTGATCCTGAGAAAGCAGAGGATTTGTTTAAAAAATTCCCCGAAGATCTGCGCAATACGCCTACAGGAAAACAAATTGCAGACAAAATCGCAATCGCTAAAAAATCTATGATAGGGAAAGAAGCGATGGATTTTACCCAAACTACTCTAGAAGGAGAGGAATTCAGATTGAGTTCCCTGAAGGGCAAATATGTGCTGATTGATTTTTGGGCTGCCTGGTGTAAACCCTGCAGGGCAGAAAACCCTAACGTGGTAAAAGCTTACAACCGGTATAAGGATGAAAATTTTGAAATTGTGGGAGTTTCGCTTGATGCCAGCAAAGAGCAGTGGAAAGGAGCTGTAGAAAAAGACGGACTCCCCTGGATACATGTAAGCGACCTCAAATATTGGCAAAATGAAGTTGCTCAACAGTATGGAATTAAATCGGTGCCGGCAAACCTCCTTATTGATCCTGATGGAATAATTATAGCTAAAAATCTTAGGGGAGAAGCGCTTACGAAACGCCTTTCAGAGATCCTCGGAAATGTCTAATTTTTATTTTTTCGATTGTCTGATTTGAAATTATCTATTAAATAAATCAGATTAATTCAGCTATCTAACTGTTCTTCTGGAGATGTTATTCCATCTTCGGGTTTCTTTCATATAATCCTTTGCCAAGCAAAAAAAATTAAAAGCTATTCAGCTATTCAAAACAATGATATCAGTGAAAACAAAACATATAAGGATTAATATTTACAAACTATGCCTTACAATTCTCTTGTTATTTCAGGCTAATGAGGTTTTATCTCAAATTTATGACCCTGTTTCATGGGAAACAAGTGTTGAAAAAATTAGTGGCAATGATTATGAATTGATTATTAAAGCTACAATTGAACCAGGATGGCATCTTTATGCACAAAATATAGATGAAGGAGGGCCTGTACCTACTTCTTTTAAATTCTCACCGAATGGTAAGTTTAATTTGCAGGGAGAGACCGCGCAATCCAATCCTCATACTGTGTATGATGATATTTTTGAGATGGAAACCTCGTTTTATGAGGATAGAGCAGAATTCCGGCAGAAAATATCACTGGAGGAGCCCGGTGTAGCTGTAATAGAGGGAGAGGTGACCTTTATGGTTTGCGATGACACCCAATGTCTCCCTCCCGAAACCAAAATACTTACATTTAAATTAGCATCAACAGGAAAAGCACAATTAACCGGGGAAAAAAATGCTGCTGATAAGGGTAATGATCTGAAAGAGAATGAGAATACGGAGATTGAAGATAAAACTGTCCAGGATATTAATTCGTCCAATGAACGAAGTTTCTGGGGAATATTTTTCATAGCCTTTCTCTCAGGCTTTGCCGCTTTACTAACTCCCTGTGTGTTCCCCATGATTCCGATGACTGTTAGTTTCTTTACTAAGCAAAGCAAGACCAAAAGTGCCGGGATACGTAATGCTGTTTTTTATGGAGTATGTATTATCATTATTTATGTTATTCTCGGAAGCCTTGTAACCTTGATTTTTGGAGCAGATGCCCTCAATGCACTTTCCACCAATGTCTGGTTTAACCTCATATTTTTCCTTTTACTGCTGATTTTTGCCTTTTCCTTTCTAGGTGCTTTTGAGCTTGTTCTGCCCAGTTCCTGGTCTACTCGCATCGATTCCAAAGCCGATCGTGGTGGGGTAATTGGGATCTTTTTTATGGCATTAGCTTTGGCAGTAGTTTCCTTTTCTTGTACCGGACCCATTGTGGGAACCCTTTTGGTACAGGCGGCTTCAGAAGGTGGTTTTGCTCCTTTGGTAGGGATGCTGGGATTTTCCTCGGCCATAGCAATTCCATTTACACTTTTCGCCGCATTTCCGGGATGGTTGAATTCCCTTCCACGTTCAGGTGGTTGGTTAAATACGGTAAAGGCTGTTTTAGGTTTTTTGGAGCTTGCCCTGGCATTTAAATTTTTAAGCAATGCAGATCTTGTACTACAATTACATTTGCTGGAAAGGGAAACCTTTCTGGCTATTTGGATCGCAATTTTCGGAACACTCACTTTATATCTTTTCGGTAAGATTAATTTACCTCATGATAGCCCGCTACCTCATATTTCTGTTGGAAGGTTGTCTTTAGGTATTTTCGTATTGGCCTTTACCCTTTATCTGATTCCCGGATTGTGGGGTGCCCCTTTACAATGGGTAAGTGGTTTCCCCCCACCGGGCCAGTACAGCGAATCTCCTTATGGGGTAGGTAACAGCAGGGGAGGACTTACATCGGGAAGTCCGGATTTGCCTGAGGGTGCAGAGTTGGGGCCGCACGATATCCCGTCCTTTCATGATTATGAAACGGGTATGGTTTACGCCACTAAAGAAGACAAACCGGTGTTGCTTGACTTTACAGGCTATGCCTGTGTGAATTGCCGTAAGATGGAAGAGCGGGTATGGAGTGATCCCAAAGTGTTGCAGGTGCTAAAAAATGATTTGGTATTGATCTCCCTGTATGTGGATGATAAAAAAGCTCTTCCTGAAGAAGAGCAATATGTCTCGAAAACCACCGGGAAGAAAATTGAAACGGTAGGAAATAAATGGAGTGACTTCCAGATAAAAAATTATAAGGCAAATGCCCAACCTTATTATGTGCTTTTAGACAATAAAGGGAAAAATCTGAACGCTCCCACAGCTTATGATCCTGATATTGATTCTTATCTGAACTGGCTAAATGAAGGCATCAAAAACTATCATGAAAAGTAAAGAATATTAAAAATAATTATGAAAATTCATATCAAATATCTTTTGGCGCAGATGCTGGCACTGGTGTTTTGTTTCCACATCACAAAAGTTCAGTCCCAGGATAAAACGGAATTAAAACCCGCTAATATCACTACCGGGGTGCTGGAAAATGGAATGCATTATTATATCATGCATAATGAAAATCCGAGAGGAAGAGCGGCGATGTATTTTGCTCAAAATGTAGGTTCTATTCTAGAAGAAGAGAATCAGCGGGGGCTTGCCCATTTCCTGGAACATATGGCGTTTAACGGAACCGAGCATTTCAAGAACAAGGAAATGCTGGAATATTTGGAGAAAAACGGGATGAAATTTGGAAGTGAAATAAATGCCTCCACGCATTATGACGAGACTATTTATAAAATTCATAATATCCCGGTACAAAATGAACAATTGCTCGATTCCCTATTATTAATTCTTCATGACTGGTCTGGAAGCCTAACGCTTTCCGAAGAAGAAATTGATAATGAGCGAGGAGTAGTAAGGGAAGAATGGCGAACTAGGTATACTGCGCAAAGAAAGGCTTCAGATAGTGTTATGAATCAGGGTTTATTGAAGGGTTCTCGATATGCAAAGAGAGGAGCAATAGGTACGATGGAGGTAATCAATAATTTTGAATATGAGGAACTGCGCAATTATTACAAGAAATGGTACAGGCCGGATCTTCAGGCCGTAATTATCGTAGGTGATATTGATGAAAAAAAAATGGAAGAAAAAGTGAAAGAGCTTTTTTCAAAAATTCCGCTTAAAAAAGACAGGCCAAAACGTAAGAAATATGATGTTAAAGTAAGAGATGACTTCACCTACATGAATATCGCAAATAATGAATTGGGGGGTGCTCCTTCTGTAGAATATTATTTAAGGTATGAGGTGGATAACTCTCAAAGTTCGGCAGAGATAATGAAAAACGAAGTGAAGCTAAGCATGCTCAATTCCATTTTAGACCACCGTCTTTCAAGCATTGCTGAATCACCCACGAGCCCGGTGTATACAGCCCGATTTTCATCAAATGATTTTAAATTGCCAAAAAATATAGGAATTCTTAAAATTACGCTTCAGCCTAAAAAAGACAGTTTGCTGCCAGCATTAAAACTAGCGGCTACCGAGTTAAAAAGATTTTATTTATATGGGGCGACCTCGAAAGAATTTGATGGATTTAAGTATTCCAAGGAGCAGAGGTTTAAAAGTGCCATCAAAAAAGGTGGAAGTAGCAATATTTACCATGCCATAGAAATTTCCGAGGCATTTTTCAACGATCATCCATATATGGATTATAAAGAATCCAATCAATACCAGTTGGATTATGTTAAAAATTTGAAAAATGAGGATTTATTAAAATTCTTTAGAAAGTATTACTCCCTTAACGGCAATGTTGTTGCGATCCTTGGCTCTGATGAAATTCAATACCCTTCAAAAAAAGAAGTAATGAATACTGTTACCACCGCGAAAAATTCTCAACCTGAGCCTTATAAAGAGGTTGAAGTCAAAGAGAAAAAACTATTTGATCTTGAACTACAGGGAGGAAATATTATCAGCGAAGAACATTTGGAAGGAGGTGAAGCTACAAAATTTATTCTTTCTAATGGGGCACGGGTTTGGCTTTACGAGAGGATTAATGCGAATGAAGATATTGTTTTCTTTAAAGCAAAAAGTCCTGGTGGAAGATCTCAACTTAAAGAAGAATTACTTGCCAGCTCGGTTTATGCCCCTGTTTTTGCAGAGGCTTCCGGCCTTGCCAACCTCAATAGAAAGGAATTACGAAAATCACGAGAAGTGATGGCTCCCGGGGTAAAAATTAATGAATATGAAGAAGTCCTGGAACGATATGTAGATAAAAACAATATCGAAAATTTATTAAAAGGTGTTCATTTAACATTTACCCACCCTAGGTTCGATGATGTGATTTTTGATGTTACCAAACAGCCGCTGGAAAATATGAACTCCATGTTGCAGGCCAGAACTCAAAGCACGCTGTCCGATTCACTACAAATGGCCATAGCTAATTACAGCCCACGGGAGGTGCATTTAAATGAAGAGCTTCTTAATGAGCTTTCTATGGAAGATATGGAAACCGTTTACCGGGATCGAATAAAAAATGCCGCCGATTTCAAGTTTGTTTTTATGGGAAATTTGGACAGGGAAAAATTTATTCCGCTTATCAAAAAATATATAGGTAGTATTCCTGGGAATGATTCAATTGAAAATATTATAGATCATAACCTCAGACCGAAAAAGGGAATTGAAAAAGTGCATATGGTGCGAGAAATGCAAACACCCCAAACTACAGTGAGTATATATATTACTGAAGAATTAAAATATAACGAAACCAATAAACTGGCTATTAATATCATTGAGCAATTATTGACGAAGCGTTATATGGAAAGGATCCGTGAAGAAGAAGGAGGTACATACGGTGTAAGGGTAAAGGGAGATCTTAAGTATATACCCGAAGATCATTTTACATTAACCATCAATTTTAATTGTAATCCTGATAAGGCCGATAAGCTTGTAGAAATAGTTTATGAAGAGCTGGATGCCCTTTCCAATAATATTGACCCTGCAGAATTTATTGAAATAAAGGCAAATCTCAAAAAGGAGATCAACGACGAAAAGACAAATACCAGGAATTATTTTGAAAAAGTAATTGCCAGCATAGAAACTAATTCTTCAATATCTGATAATGAAGAGGATCTGCAAAGATTGGAAGCTATTACGCCTGAAGATATTAAACAAGTGGCGAAAAAGATTAATAAAGATCCCAGGATTGTAGAAGGTATCCTTATGCCTGAAAAAGAAAAAATATAACTTAATAAGAAAAAATATAAATTCAATGAAATTCAAAACATGCTTATTTCTGTTGTTAGCGCTATGCTTTCAACTCGTTTTTGCACAAGAAAATGTAAAAATGAAACCGGCAACTATTACTAACGGTGTCCTTGAGAATGGTTTACATTATTATATCATGCATAATGAAGAGCCTAAAAACAGGGCTTCCTTTTATTTTGCTCAAAATGTAGGTTCTATTCTGGAAAATGACGAACAACAGGGACTGGCCCATTTTCTGGAACACATGGCTTTTAACGGCACCCAGAACTTCAAAGATAAAGGAATGCTGGAATACCTTGAAAAGAACGGGATCAAATTCGGTTCAGAGATTAATGCTTTTACCAATTTTGATGAAACGGTTTATAATATCAATCAGGTTCCTGTCGAAAATAAAAAACTTATCGATTCTGTCTTGCTCGTATTGCACGACTGGTCAGGTTATTTGTCCCTTACCGATGCTGAAATTGATAAAGAACGTGGTGTAATTAATGAAGAATGGAGAACGCGTAATACAGCAAATTTTCGGGCAAACTCAAAAATTTGGCTGGAAGGTTTACTGGTAGATTCCAAGTATGGTAAAAGAATGCCAATAGGTAAAATGGATGTGGTGAACAATTTTGAGTATGATGCATTGCGGAATTATTACAGAAAATGGTACAGGCCAGATCAGCAGGCGGTTATTGTGGTTGGGGATATAGATCCGGAACAAATGGAGCAAAAGGTTCGGAAGGTTTTTAGTTCTATTCCTCTAAAGGATAATCTGCCAGAACGGCCTTTGTTTGATATGCCCATTAATGAAGAGCTTATCTATCTTACATCCCAGGATGAAGAATTGGGAGAACCTTCTATTCAATACATGCTTAAAAGCAATACGCCCCATTTAACCGCTGAAGAAGGGATGAAAAACGATTTATTAAATAGGTTTTTAGGCTATATTTTTAATAATCGGATGACTGAATTAACCCGTAAGGAAAGCAGCCCTGCCCTGGGTATAGGGTTTGGAGTGCAGGAATTTGTACGGCCACTCCAGGTAATGAGCGTAGGTATTCAGCCTAAGAAGGACAGTTTGCTTAGTGCACTGGAATTTAGCCTTACCGAATTTAAGCGTTTTTCAAAATACGGAGCTACGTCCGAAGAGATCAAGCGGGCACAGGCCGCTTATACAACAAATCTTGAAAGTGCTAAAAAAAATATTGAAAAGCGCAGGAACGATTCTTATGCTCACCAGATTTACAATGCATTTTTCAAGAAGGAGCCTGTACCCGATTATAGTTGGAGCCTGGATTTCCGAAAAGAATTCGTTAATCAGATCGATAATAACTTAATTCTCGAGCAACTTACTAAATTCCAAACTGAAAAAGGTAAGGTTATCGGTATTACCGGATCCGATAAATATAGTTATCCTAAAAAAGAGCAAGTAGTAAGCGTGCAACAAAAAGTTGCCAAAAAAGACCCGGAACCGTTTGAAGAGTCAGCGATGGATAAGCAACTTGTTACAGGAAATCTTCCCGGTACTACCTTAGTTTCAGAGGCGAAAATCGACAGAATTGATGCAAAAAAATATATAATGGATAATGGTCTTACGCTAGTGCTTTACCCTACAGATTTTGATACAGAAAAAATCTTTATGCAAGCCTTTAGTATGGGGGGAAGTTCTCTTTTAGACGAGCCGGTATTGCCTGATGCCGCTATGGCCACCCAGTTAGTAGCCCAGTCTGGATTGGGAGAACTAGATAGAATAGAGCTCAATAAATTTTTGGCAGGTAAAGAAACTTCACTTTCAGTAAATATAGGGACTTATAGTGAGGCTCTAGGCGGGCGCAGTTCTCAAGACGATTTGGAAACCTTGATGCAGGAAATTTATATGCAGTTTACAGCTCCACGATTCGATTCATCAGCTGTTAGAATTATTAAGGAGAGCATGGAAAAAAGCTTGGTCGCGAGACAGAACAATGTACAAAGTGCTTTTCAGGATTCTTTAAGCTTGGCTAAATCTGGTTACAGTAAACGCACTACGATTTTCAATGAAAAGTTTATAGAAAACTTCGACCTGGAAGATGCCAGGGAGGTATATAAGGATCGTATCTCTAACGCTAGTGATTTTACTTTTGTTTTTGTGGGAGATTTTGAGGAAGATCAATTTCTTGATTTGGCAAAAAAATATCTAGGAAGTATACCTGGTACTAGTAAGAAAGAAGCCCCTAAAAATCATAATCTGCGTCCCAATATAGGAGTTACCAAAGTGCATATGAGCCGGGAAATGCAGACTCCCCAAAGTACGATACAGGTTTACATGAATGGTGATGTTTCCTATAGTAGGAAAAACAGCTTGATGATGTATATGGTGTCCCAACTTCTTAACAAGAAATATATGGACCGTGTACGTGAGGATGAGGGCGGAAGCTATGGTGTACGCGTAGGTGGTAGCCTGCAAAAATATCCAGAGCCGCAATTCAACCTGGTTGTGAATTTTAATTGTAACCCCGATAAGACCCAGAGGCTTTTAGAGATCGTTTATGAAAATATCAAAAATCTAACTGATGAGATTGATTCTGCTGATTTTAAGGAAGTAAAAAACAATATGGAAAAGTCAATTGTTGAAAACCAGGAGGATAATGCATATTGGCTAAAAAACATTGCTGAAAATCTTAAAAATGATCAGGAGGTTACTACTCAGGAATCTTTCCTGAAAAACCTCGAAGAAATCTCAATTAAAGACATTAAGGAGTTTGCAGAACAAATAAATAATGCTCAACCCCGGATAGTAGAGGGAATTTTAACTCCGAAAACATAAGAAACTTAAGCATAGCATTTTTTGAAGTTTGAATTAGCCGACAAAACATCTTAAATGTATGCGAAGTTAATAGGCCCTTACCATCAGGTCGGGCCTCATTAACTTATATTGATAAATTAAAAATATCCTAATGGAAAATTTAGAGGAATATTTTGAAGTATATAGATCTCAGGTAATAGGGAACGGGCAGTACTATAAGACATCTTATGGAGATCAAAAACTTTGCTACGCCGACTGGACAGCAAGCGGAAGACTATACCGTCCCATTGAGCAAAACATTTCTGAAGAAATAGGTACGTGGCTAAGTAATGTTCACTCGGAGACTTCTTTTACAGGTGCAATTATGACACGAGCTTACGAAAGGGCTCGAAAGGTAATTAAAGCACATGTACATGCCGGAAAAGAAGATGTACTAATTCCATGTGGCACCGGAATGACAGGCGCCTTGGCTCGCCTTCAACGTATTTTAGGATTGCGAATCCCTGAGCGTTTTCGGGATAAGATAGCCATAAAAGAAGAAGAGAGACCAGTGGTGCTGATCTCTCACATGGAGCATCATTCCAATCATACTTCATGGTTAGAAACCATTTGTAAGGTAGAAGTTATTCCTCCGGATTCTGAAGGATTGATAGATTTAGTTGCTCTGGAAAAATTACTGTCTCTATATAAGGGCCGGGAACTGTATGTTTCGGTTACGGCATGCTCTAATGTTACCGGAATCCAGACACCTTATCATAACATTGCTGCACTTACACATCAGTACGAAGGAAAATTTTTTGTGGATCTGGCCTGTAGCGCTCCTTATGTTGAAATAAATATGCATCCCGAAAACCCTGATGAGAAAATGGATGCTATCTTTTTCTCTCCCCACAAGTTTCTTGGTGGTCCTGGTAGTTGTGGTATCTTAATTTTTAACAAAGAATTGTACAAAAATAAAATTCCTGATGAACCCGGTGGGGGAACAGTTGTATTTACTGATCCATGGGGAAACCACATTTACAAGCAGGATATAGAACAGCGGGAAGATGGAGGAACTCCTGGTTTCCTACAAACCATAAAAGCCGCTTTGGCTATCCAACTAAAGGAAACTATGACCGTAAAACGAATTCAGAAACGTGAAGAAGAAATCAATAAACTAGTTTTTTCCATGCTAGGAGATATAGATTCATGTAATATTCTGGCGGAAGAACAAAAAGAACGACTTTCCATTTTTTCCTTTTATCTGGAAGATCTGCATTACGAGTTAGTGGTACAAATACTTAGCGATAGGTTTGGCATACAATCACGTGGAGGTTGTTCCTGTGCCGGCACCTATGGACATTACCTGATGCATATAAATGAGGATGATTCTAAACGAATCAAGATGGACAGTGAATTCGGTTGTACCCTCAATAAACCAGGGTGGATACGTGTTTCTTTTCACCCTACGATGACTAATAATGAAGTAGCCTACATTTGTGAAGCAATCCGCCAAATTGATGAAAATGGCAAAGACTGGAGTAAGGATTATAAAAGGACTACAGATGGCTTCCATTCACTGCTGGGAAAAGAAGAGATCGATGTGAAACAGTTTTTTATTCTGGAGGAGGGATAGTAAGTTCAAATCCTAAAGAAGGTGAAAGCTGGACGCTGTATGATCGGAAATGAAGAACAGGAATTGTAGAAGAAAGTGCTTGGCCAGTTTAACTCTGGCAAAAGCCCTCTTGGTGCAGATGGGTTTTTTACGCTTAAGAACGTAATTGAAAAACCCTTACAATATGAGCTTCTAAATTAATTTAAAGGGAGATATGGGGCAGTAAATAACCTGTGGTCGTAGAAAGCTGGCAGTGCAACTGGGAGCAGCTATCCCATTATTTTCAGTACACTGAACCTATTAGGAAATCATCTACACCACTAATGCAATAGAAGCCTTCCACCGCCAGATCAGGAAAGTCAGCAAAACTAAAGGAGCTTTTACTAATGATATGTCACTCCTTAAGCCGGTCTACCTGGTCAAAAAAACATTGAGAAAAAATAGACAGCCCCTTTGCATTATTGGAGCCTTACGATCCAATAACTTTATATTAAATTTGAGGAGGATATCATTGGACGCCAATTCAGACAGAGTTTAATTTACAGACCCTTTTAGATTGAAATACCTCAATCCACCTTTTTGTAGACTATTTCATAATTCGCTTCCGTATTTGTACTGTAACCACTAAAAATCAAAGTACTATCTGTGATTTTTAGTTTTTCACAACGTTCTTTTTCAATTATAATAAAAATAATATCAGAATAGGTAGTGTTCTTTATATTATTCACTTCAAAGGGACATTTGCTCGAAATTTCAAATGCTCTAAATTTAGGCTCCTCCACCACACCTTCTTCTGTAAATTTAGCTTCCTGTTCTCTAATCTCAACACTTCGGAAGGGATATTCAGGCTCTTTCCATTTTCCCTGAAGATTTTTAATAATTTGATCTTTATTCAGGTTTGAAGATTGGTTTATTGCTCCTTTGCTTTCTTCAACTACCGTTTCATTAATTGTAGGTTCTTTTTCTTCTGAAGTTGTTGTTTTGTTCTTGCAAGAAAGAAAAACAACAAATACAACTAATACAAGAAAATATTGTTTTGAATTCATAAATTCATCTTTATATTTAAATTTTACCTAAATATCTTCCTTTCAATTCTTATTTTATTATTAATGTAAAATACAACCATTAGCCCTACTCGAAGGCTAATGGTTGTAGATATTTAAAAATCAGCCCATATATTTTTCCAAAAATCTTGATTTCATTTCAGCCCGAGCCTCAATAAATTCTTTGTCAGTACCTTCAGCAATAATATCTAAAGGAAAACGAAGAGGCCTCTCCCCATCTTCCATTTCAATAAGTTCTTTTATTCCATCGGCAATGAGTTGTGGATCTGGATTATATTGTTCCATTTTACGTTGAAATGCAGATCCCAAGGCATTGAACTGTTCAGACCCTACAGGTTCGTAAGCTTCGGCAATTTTCTGTTTATCGCCGTGAAAGCCAGGTTTTTCATTCCTCCCCATCTCTGTTGGATAAACGCCAGGTTGTATAGAGACATTGTCAATTCCAAATTGCTTTAATTCTTCTTGTAATCCTTCCGTAATACTTTCAACCCCAAATTTTGATGCAAGATACGGAATCATAAATGGCAAAGTATGTGCACTTGCTCCTGAAGTAATATTAATGATTAATCCACTACGATTTTTGCGCATACTAGGAAGTACTGCCTGATAGGTTCGTAATATGCCATAAAAATTGACCTCGAACATATTTTTAACCTGATCGATACTATAAGCCTCCAAAAGACCAAATCCATTAACCGCTGCATTGTTTACCAATACATCAATTTTTTGATGTTTTTGTAGTGTTTTTTCAAAAGCTTCCTGTACTGAAGAATCTTCAATAACATCTATTTCAACGACATCTACATTCGGTAATTGGGAAAGTTCCCGGGCTACCTCTTTGTTTTTACCTGTGATGCCCCTCATTCCCGCTATAACCTTATACCCTTCTTTTGCCAGTGTAATGGTGGTTAATTTGCCAAATCCTGTGCTTGTTCCTGTTATAAAAACTGTTTTACTCATCATTAAATTAGTTAAAAATTATACTTTTTGTTTTCGTTAATTATGCCACTGTGTTTGATTGAAAAATATTGATCCGGTTACCGTCAGGGTCTAAAATTATTGTAGAGAATAATCGGTCTTCTGCCAGATAGCGCTCTTTCCATAAAAAGTCTACCCCTTTCTGAGTTAACTCCTGAGTGGCCAACTTTAAATCTTCTACTTTAAAGACAATCGCTTTACTTCCTATCACACTTGGTGCAGCCTCTGTTCTTGCATCCTTTTCAATGGATTCAACATACTGGTTTTCTGAATTTTGTAGGATTTCCAGTTTTATTCCCGCACCTTCCAGAAAAGCCATATTTAAAGTTCCTTTTGTATCAGGAATGGTCTCTTGAGCTAGCAATTTAAAGCCGAGAGCATCGGCATACCAGGCTACAGCTTTATCTACATCCGATACCACGAATGCAACATTATAAATAGTCAAGGTTCTTAAGCCTGAATTACTTTTTTCTTCCATAAAATTGGTTTTTGATCCTGTCTAGTAATTTTTAAATTAAAACTACTTGCTTTTTGCAAGTGTAAATATACGTAACTACTTTTGATTTACAAGTAGTTTATTTTTTTAGTATTTTTGTGCTATGAAAAAGACTAAGAAGAAATCTAATTGTCCAATAAATTCTGCTTTAGAAGTATTTGGGGATAAATGGACATTTTTAATTGTGCGTGATATAATGTTTAATGGAAAACATTATTATGGAGAGTTCTTAAATGCTGAAGAAAAGATCTCGACAAATATTTTAGCAGATAGGTTAAGCTTACTGGAGCAATCAGGTATTATCACTAAAACGAAGGATAACAACCACAAATCAAAATTTGTGTATCGACTGACTCAAAAGGGTATTGACCTTTTACCTATTTTATTAGAATTTATCGTATGGTCTTCCAAATACGATAAAGATGTTGATGAGGATAATACATTTTTTGAATCAATTAGAAAAGATAAGATTAAAATGCTTGACGAAATATCTAACAAGCTAAAAAATGAGTTGATAGAGCACTAATACAATCTACTTTAATTTTTGTAGCGCTTTTTCTCTTCTGAAGTTTCTTAAGCCTTCATCTCTATTAATTAATCAAGGCTATTTATAAAAAGAAAAATTAGTAGTCGTATTCATTGTAATAGAAGAGTAATGGAGAAGTGATTTCTATGATTTAAAAACACTCACTATTGCAGGCTTTTATTAGAGGTCCTAAATTCCTGAGGAGTACTTCCAGTATATTTTTTATAATAATTTATAAAATGAGAATCTTCTTTAAAATTTAAGACCCAAGCGATTTGTTTTATTCCCCAGTTTGAATGAAGTAAGATAATATTTGCTTCCTGAATTATCTTATCCCTAATAATGGTAGATGTAGTTTTTCCTAAGTAGGTTTTTAAATTCCTATTGAGAGATGCAACGGTTGTCCCCAAATTTTTTGCAAAATCATTAGGGGAACGCAGTTGTAAAGGATGATCTTTTCTTACCGAAAGAAATTGGTTATCCAGCATAGTTAAAAAACGTTCGGTCAAACTATGATTTGGATTATTAGCCCCTGTGTCTGGGGTATCAACACTTAGTTTTTGTGTATAATGAATAAGATCAAACAATCTGTTTGTGATTAATTGTTCTTTAAAAGCATATGAAGATTTAAACTCTAATTTCAACTGCTGCATTATATGAAACAATTCTTCATATGTGTCTTTTTCTAGAGAATAAATATAGATTTCCCCCGGTGTAAATACCGGTAGTGACCACAAATTGATTCTGCTGGAGTTGTTTAAGAAATTTTCAGAAAAAACACAGTACTCTCCCTTAAAATTCTCATCTAAAGTTTCGAAACTTGCTCTGGTTCTGGGATTTACAAATACAATTGATTTACCTCCGACCTCTACTTTTTTATTCTGAAAAGAATATACACCCTTACCCTCTAACAGCGCTATTTTAAAAAAATATTTACGTTGGTAATTACGACATTCTGCCTCATTTTGCTTAAGGTCTTCCCAATCTAAAATATCAAAAAAACCTGGAGAGGTCTTTTTTTCAGGTGAAATAGAATTCAAGAAGTATTTATAAAAACGATCTATGGTTAACGGTCTCTTCATAATTCATTCCCATTTTAGAATGTATAAAGGTGCCTAAAACACCTTTATACATTTAAATTACTTACTAAGATAAGAATCGAAATCCTTTTATTGAAAATTTTCCTTCATCCATTGATTTAAATTTAGGGTTGAAATATCATTCTGAAAATTGAAGGTTTTGGACATAGGCCAAGAGACTCCCGGATCTGTAAATACTAACCTATACTTCTTAAGATTATCGTCGGGTTCTTCAGCGAGTTCACTTTTTAGGAAGTTTTCATCCCAAAGTACCCGATCTATTTTAAAATTAAAAAACTCTTCAACCCTATCGGCTATCTCCTTAAATGTCAGTGTCTCTCCAGAAACAAATACTACTTCATCAATAATTTCAGGTTTATGAAACAAAACGGTGATAGTTAATTTTCCAATATCATCACAAGAAGTTAACGTGAGGGAATTTTGCCAATCACCTAAGGCATTTACCTTTTTTTCTGAAAGCCTGATCACACCAAAATCTTCTCTAAATAAAAAACTTGTGATCATTCCCACAGAAAGTATTATCCAATTTGTAGAATTTTGTTGCCTTAATAGGTCTCTGACATCCAATTGTTCATCAAATAATGGTTGCGCACTTCCTCTGCCTATTTTATCATAATCTACCCCGAACTGCCAAGGAATATATTTCTTTATATTAGCTTTTAATACAGCTTTGGTTATTTTTATCTGCATTCCAGCTCCTATAGAAAAACCACTACAACTTATAACTGTATCGTATTCTTTAATTACGTTAGCTAATTCAGCTATACTGTTTTCTTTTAAGTTCAAGGGTACTGGATCAGCATTCACCTGTTTTAAAACCTTCAATACTTTATCATCTTGTTCAAATACCTCAGGCAAATCCAATACTCCTATTTTTTCTAACTCTATATTGTTTGCCGTGACGTATTTGTTTAGATTACTGATCATTGCAATACCCAGTTCACCTGTACCAATAATTAAAATTGAATCTTTCATTTTCATTCTTTTTTGCCGTTATTAATGAATCATTTACTTTTCAAAAGTAGCAAAGACGAGATGTGAATGAGGTGCAAAAAAAGTGCTTTGTATTGCAAAAAAGGTGTCTCAATATGAACTAATCGATTTCTATTACAATCTTTCCGAATAAATCTTTTGAGGTGGCAGCTTTGTAAGCTTCTACCGCTTCGTTAAAGGGAAATACTTTATGAATTGGAGGTTTAAAATCGTGCGTATTGATAAAGTCTACCAAATCTAAGTGAGCAGCTGTACTTCCTACGGCCGTGCCTCGAATGGAAGCTCCTTTCATCATTAAATTCACAAAATTAGGCGCCTTATCTGCATAATCAAAAAGTCCCATAAAGGCAATTTCACCTCCAAATCCTACGGCAGCAATAGTCTGATCGATAGCAGATCCCCCTACGGTGTTAATTACTTTAGAGGCACCTCCGTAAGAATCAAATATAACTTCACCCCACTTTTCTTCTTCACTATAATTTACCGAATTGGTTATTCCAAGCTCGCTTAATTTATCCAATTTTTCTTGCTGGCTGGACGTTCCTATTACTTCAGCACCGGCCGCTTTGGCAAATAGCAAGGAAAAAAGCGAAACCCCACCGGTTCCTAAACCTAGCACTTTATCCTTTTCTGTTAAAGGTCTGGCATAAGGGCGGTCTCCATTTACCGCCGTCCAAGCAGTGAGTGCTGCACAGGGAATGGTGGCCGCTTCGATTAAAGTCCATTTTTCCGGAGCTAAGGCGATTCTTTCAGCATTTAGTATGATATATTCCGCTAAAACCCCGTGATGCCCTTCTGATCCAAGTCCAAAATCCAGACCGGGAATCGGAGGTCCATCTGCCCATTCTTCCGGAGTGTAAATACTAGTCACCTTATCACCCTCGTGCCATTTGGTAACATTTTCACCAAGCTTATAGATAATACCTGCTCCATCTGAAAGGGGAATGATATCGGAAGAAACCGCACCGCCGTACATTCCCTGAAGTACAATTTGATCCCGGTAATTGATTGAAGCAGCTTTCATTTTAATCCGTACCTGGCCTGGTCCCGGTTCCGGGATAGCTACATCCTCGATTTCGAGGCCGTCCAGCGTTGTTTCACCCGCCTTTAGTACCCAACGTCTCATTGTATCGGTTTTAGTCGTTTCCATATATAAAAATTTTATTTTGAGTAAAATTAATTATATTTACTTTCCAATTTACAGTACTTTCCATTTGGAAAGCACTTTCCAAACAGAAAGCACACGTTAACACTGAAACTATGATTAAGGAAAAAGAAAATCCAAATGTAAAAAATGGTCATCCCGATGAATGTGCAGAATGGATCTTACCAGTTAGAGATGCCCTTGACGTGCTATATGGACGCTGGAAATTACCAATAATTATTTCTTTAACCTTTGGAGATAAAAGGTTTACACAAATTCGAGATGAAATTCCAGGTTTAACTGATAAAAGCTTATCAAAAGAGTTGAAAGAATTGGAAGGCAACCAATTAATCACTAGAACAGTTTTTGACACTTTCCCTCCTAGGGTAATGTATTCTATTACTGCACACGGACGTTCACTGGAAAAAGTAATTAATGAGTTACGGGATTGGGGCAATCAACACCGGGAAAAAATAATTAATTCTTAATAAGTTTATTTTAGGAACTTAGCCATCAATTAAAGCTTGTTCTAAACTCCAACGGCGTTAAATCTGTCTTTCGTTTAAAAAGCCTATTAAAGGATTGAGAATACTCAAAGCCCAATTCGTAAGCAATTTCAGCCACAGAAAGAGAGGAAGCGCTCAATAACACTTTCGCATTTTCAATTAATTTATTGTGAATATGCTGCTGGGCACTTTGCCCTGTGAGAGAACGTAATAAATCGCTTAAATATCCGGGAGACATATGTAAACAATCGGCAAGATATTGAACCGAAGGAATTCCGTCTTCAATTGGTTTTTGCATTTCAAAATATTCATTTAAAACTGTTTCAAATTTCAGCAATACATCGTTATTAGTAGCTTTTCGGGTAATAAACTGCCTATTATAAAAACGATTTGCATACTGCAGAAGAAGTTCTATATGGGAAACAATTAAATCCTGACTATAATGATCAATATTATTTTTTAATTCGTCCTGCATTTGATGCATAAGGAAGATAATTATTTTGTCCTCCTTTTCAGAAAGGTGCAGGGCTTCCGCCGTGGAATAAGAAAAGAATCCATAATCCCCTATAATTTTTGCTAATACCTACTTTCGAATTAGATCCGGTTTAAAAACCAACATATATCCTGATACGGGATCATCGGTAACATCGGTTACAGAAAAAATTTGTCCTGGTTTAGTAAAACTCATTAAACCCTCATCAAAATCATAATTGCGTTGCCCGTATTTAAATTTTCCAGAAGATCCTTTTTTACAGGCAACACAATAAAAATCATAATAAAAGCTTTTCCAAATTTCTGTATTTTCAAACTTCAGCAGTTCAAAATCGATTATACTTATTAAAGGATGATCGGGTCCTGAGAGACCAAATAATCTATGAAGTTTCGTAATGGAATCAATTCTATAAGGGGCAGCTTTTTTCACGATATAATTATTTGAAATCAGTAGATAAAGATAAAGATTTCCATTTTTCCATCTCTTTTTCTTCGTTTTTACGTACCTCAAAAATAGCGTTGTAGGTATCGGAACCTAAGGGGAGATGTAATGGCGGATTGGACATTTCAGTGATTTTGAGTAATACTTCTGCTAATTTTTCAGGATCACCTAATTGTTTACCATCAAACCCAATAAACTGTTCAACCTGTTTATCTAAATTATAGGCATCTATTTTATTTTTCGCTACATTCAGACTATCCTCATTCATAAAATTTGTTCGAAATGTTCCTGGTGCAAGAATTGTTACTTTTATTCCAAATGGAGCGACTTCTTGAGCAAGAGCTTCAGATAACCCGATAACAGCAAATTTTGAAGCATTATAGCTTCCATTGCCCGCATAACCCATATAACCCATCATAGATGAAGTATTAATGATATGACCAGATTTTTGCCCGCGTAAATGTGGTAAGACGTTTCTAATAATAGTGGCCATTGCAAACACATTTACATTCATTGTTTCTCTGAACTCATTATCACTTAGTTCTTCGATATTGCCTAATAGGTTATACCCTGCATTATTGATCACAACATCTATTCGGCCAAATTTTTCTATGCCGCTAGCAATAGCGTTTTCAACAGCTGTTTCTTTAGTAATATCCAACTTTACAGGAAGTAAATTATCCTTGTAATCTCCAATTTTTTCTAAAAGCATTTCCGTATTTCTGGAAGTGGCGATCACTTTTCCGCCGTTTTTTAAAACTGTTTTTGTGATTTCAAGCCCCATTCCTTTAGATACTCCTGTAATAAACCATACTTTTGGTTTAGCATTTTTCTTTTGATTTTCCATAATTATAATTTTTATCAATTATGGCACAAAATTGAGAAGATATTAGGTTGAAAAAGTAACTGATTTGAAGACATCAGTAACCGGATTGAGAAATTTTGCCGAAAAGATAATAGAAGAATTTAATTCATAGATGAATTTTAGCAAAATTAGAATAGTTATTAAACCGGGTTTCGCTTTGAATTACTTACTAAAAGAACTCAAAGCCCCCTTCAAAAGCGACTTCATTTAAAGAAAGGAGAGGTTGTTGGTAGCAAGGTATTTCCGGCTTCGCTCAATCTTTTTTTCCAATCCATCCCAAGTGCGTGTTTTTAAAATTGTCTTCAAATTTTAGTCCGTAGCCAAAAATCCTGTCCATCGCAGAATGACCAAATAAAATCACGCCCGCTAGAGTTAGTGGGGGATTATTCAACCAAAATCCCAAAAGCAAAATGCCAACAGCCAACAATTTGTGATGAAATAAATTATAAATCCAGGCTCCTATTTTGGTGTTAACCAAATACCCAATCATCGACACATCAGGTAACAGTATGGAGACAGGAAGAACCCACCAGGCATAATCCAGTTGGTTAAATAAAAGGATTGAAAGTAAAAATTGTTCTAATTCTTCAAGTTTTATAAGGTTACCCATTGCTTTCATCATTGCTATATTTATTTGTTATTGTTCAATGATCAAAGGTCTTATACTTAAAATCAGCATCCCTTGATAAAAATCAAGAATTTTGATGTTGCCGTTTTCTTATTCTACTGAGTGTTTCGGCTGTCATACCAAGAACGGAAGCGATATATTGCAAAGGCACCTGGTTGAACAACTCTTTGTTTTGTTCAAAATACAAATCATATCTTTCTTCTGCCGTCATTGACAAATGAGAAAAAACCCGATCTTCCAGCATTCCAAAACACTTTAGGATCAATCGTTTTTCAATCACGTTCCATTTTGGAAACGTTTTGCAGAGTTTGAGATAATTAGTTTTGGTAATGGTCAATAATTCTGTTGCGGTAAGGGCTTGTATTGTCCAACGATTTGGCTGGTCAAAAAAGAATCCCATTACTTCTGTAAGTAGGAAGTTTTCGGTAGAAATCCATTGGGTGATTTCTTTTCCATCTGATAAAGCATACACTCTTAGAATACCTGATTTTACAAAACTTAATTTATCACAGATTTTATCAGGCTGGGTAAAAAAATCATTTTTTTGAAGCTTTTCTTCGCAAAAATAGGAACGAATAATAGACACCTCTTCATTTGATAGTTCCCCAAAATGTTCCTTTATTAAAATTTCTAAATTTTTCACAACTAATTTTCTGTATTCAAACTAAGGTCAATTTTTTATTCCTTCTAAAAATAGCGCTATCCTAATAAAATTGATACACTCTTCTCTAATTTCATTTTCACTATGGACGTTGAAAAACAATTAATAAATTCCTTGCCCGCAGATTATATTTAACCAAACCTAAAATGATTGTTTAAATTGTGTAGGGGAAAGTTCTGTTTTTGATTTGAACAATTTACTAAAGGATTGTGGGTAGTCAAAACCCAGTTCAAAGGCTACCTCACTTACGGAAAGATTAGTGGTAGAGAGTTTTTCCTTCGCCACCTCTATAATCTTTTGATGGATATGTTGCTGAGTGCTTTGTCCCGTATGAGCTTTCAGCAAACTACTCAGATAACCTGCCGATAAGTTTAGTTGATCTGAAACAAATTGAACTGTAGGCAAACCTAAAGATTTCAGATTATTATTTTTGAAATAATTATTTAGCAAGTCTTCCAGCTTTTCCAATATCTGGTGACTGCTTACTTTTCTGGTTAAAAATTGCCTCTCATAATAGCGTTCTGAGTAATTTAATAGTGTTTCAATTTGGGAAATAATGATCTGTTGGCTGAACCGGTCAAGGTTGTTGCTACATTCACTTTCAACATTAGAAACAATGGCATTGAGGGTTTGTTCTTCTTTTTCAGAAAGGAAAAGAGCCTCATTAACCGAATAACTAAAAAATTCATAACCTTTTATTTTTTTGGCAAGGGACGATCCCCAAAAGAAGTCTGGATGAACCATTAGCATCCATCCTTTAGGGTTGTCTAGACTATTTGTTTTAATACCGAATACTTGCCGAGGTGCCAGAAATAGCAATACCCCATCATCAAAGTCATACTGTTGCTGCCCGTATATCAAAGTAGTATTTGGGTGGCGCTTCAATGCGATGGAGTAAAAGTTTGAAGTGATACTGTAGGGCTCATCTTCTTCAAGGATTAGGTCTTCAAAATCTACCACGCTAATTAGCGGATGTTCTGGAGCTGGCAATCCCCTAAACTTATGATATTCGCTAATCGATATAAACGCATATGGTGTCTTGTATCCCTTCATTTTGAGCTAAAATGTGATATATAAATATACCATCTTAAAATTAAATATTCTTTTCAAGAAGCTGCTTTAAATTTTCCCCAAGCAAATGATCCCAACCCCATTCAAAACGCTCTCTTTTAAAATGAGGATGATCTGGAAAACTGCCTAAACCTGTTTGGGTGACTTGTAATTTTGTTGTTTTTTCCTTTTCTGAAAATAATTCAAATATCACTTCTGAATTTCCTGAATATCCCTGATAGGCCCAATTATGGGCTAATGCTTTTCCTTCCACTACCCGGGTAACCACCCATTCTTTTTGATATTGAGCATTATCATCTTCAAACTGAAACTTAAACCCAACTTTAGGTTCAAATTTTTGAAGTTGAGGAAAATACCATATTTTCATTTGATTAGTAGAGGTCAAGGCCTGCCATACTTTATCGATTGAAACATTATATATAAACTCTTTTATTAAGGGCGTATCGCTCATAATTTAGATTTAAAAGTTTTAATTAATGAAAAGTATACCCACCATCTACCGTTAAGATTTGACCTGTCATAAATTCTGAAGCTTCACTCACAAGAAAAAGACAAGAACCTACAATATCTTTGGGCGTTGCCTCACGTTTGATGCTGCGCACCTGGACAGTTTGATCCAGCATTTCCTTCGAAAAGCCATCATTTTTTTCAATCCCTTCTGTGATTGTCATACCGGGTGCAATAGCGTTGACCGTAATTCCGTCCTCACCAACTTCTGTTGCGAGGGATCGGGTCATAGAAACAATGGCTCCCTTACTGGATACGTAATGCAATAAAAAAGGAGTTCCCATAAAAGTAGTAGCCGAAGTAAGGTTAACGATACGTCCCCACTTTTTTTCACGCATATGTGGCACTACCGCACGACTACATAGAAACGGCACAAGGGTATTTGTGGTTAAAACCCGGGACCATTCTTCCGGATCGATTTTATCAAAAGGTTTAGGGGTTAGTGCTGATGCTAATGCTGCATTATTAATTAAAATATCAACCCCACCGTGCCGTTTGTTGATATCTTCAAAACAATTTTTAACGCTAATTTCATCAGCAAGATCGCATTGTATCTGTTCAATTTCGGATGAATTATCACTTTCTTGTCTGTTAATATCAATGCCTATAACATAAGCACCTGTAGTGGCAAGCTCCTCTGCGATAGCTTTTCCTATTCCGGTGGCCGATCCTGTTACCACAGCTACTTTTCCGTTTAATTCAACTAATTTTTTCATAACTCATCATTTTAAATGAATTGCTTTCACGCTTTCGTTCAAGCAATTAAATCAGTTATGAAATTAGTGGAATAGCACGGGATATATGTGTTCAAATCCTATGATTACATAATGAAATCTGAGGTCGGCAACTTTTTCCCCTACATCCATTCATTTTAGACTCAACCTCTAAAAAGGCTTGAGATTTAAAATTGTAGGGGGTTTATCAAAAAAATAAATCAATCCCTTGGATCTCTTTCATTTGTAGCATCATATTTCTTCACTTCGTTTTTCATTTTTGATCCCCATTTCTTAAATAAGGAAATTACCTCTGCCTGGGCCAGATGCTTATCCAATGATTTTTGGTCTTTCCAACGCTCAAGAACCAGCATACTTCCGGTGCTCTTATCATCTAATGTGAATGATATGGAAACACATCCCGGATTTTTAAGTCCCAAAGGAATGGTTTCTCGCGCCTCTTTCACAAAAGCTTCTATATCTGACGAGCTTACATAAACGTTTCCTGCTATAATAATCATAATTGATCTGTTAGTCTATTTTAGTTACAAATTCAGCTAAAGGCAATCTTACTTTTTTAAGGTTTATTATGGAATCTTTTTCTTCGTCACGGTAGCCAATAGACATAATCACCGCAGTCGTTAAACCTTTCTCTTTCAGACCTAAAAGCTTGTCAAATTTTTTTGGATCAAAACCTTCCATAGGTGTCGCGTCAATCTTAAGCTCTGCTGCAGCAATTAAGGCAGTACCTAAGCCTATATAAGCTTGCTTTATAGCCCATTGTGTATTTTCTTCAGAAGTATTATTCAAAAAAAAGTTCGCTAAGCCGGCTTTAAATTCATTTAATGTATCCAGGGGAATCTTTCTTTCAGAAGCCACACGTTGCATATAATCATCAATATGCTTATTGGTTACATCATTAAAGGCAGCAAAAACCAGGAGGTGTGAAGAATTAATAATCTGGTTGTTAAAAGAGTCTTCTCCCAGTTGCGCTCGTAATGTTTCGTTTTCAATAATGTATAAACGGTACGGTTGCAGGCCAGTGGATGAAGCTGACAAATTAATTGCCTGAACTATTTGTTCAATATTTTCCTCGCTTACTCTGGTATCATTATACTTTTTAGTTGCGTACCGCCAATTTAAAGCTTCTATTAATCTCATATATTAAATATTTTAATTTTTGGTAAACATAAGTAAAGGCTGTTTATATTTGTAACTTTGTGACAAAAAGTAATAGTGACATTTGAGTAACCAAGTAGCAACCTATGAAACATACTGAAGAGAATCCCATTAAGAAATGCGGGCAAAAAATTATGGCGATCCACGATACGATGGATGTACTGAATGGTAAATGGAAAGTTTCCATTATTGCCTGTTTATGCTTTACCCCTATGCGGTATTCCGAATTGTTGAAAGAAGTACACGGAATCTCAGGAAAAATGCTAAGTAGGGAACTGAAGGATTTAGAAATGAACGGACTGATCAAGCGGAATGTATTGGATACACAGCCTGTAATTGTAAAATATGAAATAACCGAATACGGAGCATCACTTAAAGATCTCACGGAAGTAATTGCAGATTGGGGACTAAAACATAGAGAAAGAATTATTAATTCATAAGGTTTAGTAAATAAAATTAATCGGCATTGGCTTAACTATTTATAAAACTTATCCTAGTTAAAATAAACTTTTAAATTCAGTAGGGGAATGATTGGTTTTTGATTTAAATAACTTGCTAAAGGATTGTGGATGTTCAAAACCAAGCTGATAAGCAACTTCAGCAACAGAAAGCGATGAGATGCTTAATAATTCTTTTGCTTTTTCTATTAATTGGTGCTGAATGTATTGCTGCGTAGTCTTGCCGGTGAGCACGCGTAACAGATCACTCAAATAGCGTTGGGATAGACCGAGTTGGTCGCTAATAAAAGTAACTGAAGGCAAGCCGTTATCCAATCCGCTTTTATCTTGAAAATACTGCTGCAAAATTTGATCTAGAGAATGAATAATTTCGTGATTAGCAATTTTTCGTGTAATAAACTGCCGGTTGTAAAAACGCTTACTATAGCTTAACAATAAGCCGAGTTGTGAGACTAACACATCCTGACTAAAATGATCGATATTTTCTTCTAATTCTACATTTATCGTCTGTAATAACTGTTTTATTATCGCTTTTTCTTTGGCCGACAAATGTAATGCCTCCGAAATGTGATAAGTAAAGAATCCGTAGCTCGTTATTTCACTCCCCAGCGGATACTTCCTAATAAAATCAGGATGAAAGTACAGCGCATACCCCTCATAGCTTTCTAAATTTTCATAGGGCGTAACAATTTGGCCAGGTTTTAAAAATGCCATTCCACCTTCTTCAAAATCGTAATAATCCTGCCCATACTTTATCTTTCCACTGAAGGTATTTTTAAATGAGATTTTATAAAAATCAACACATAATTTTTGCTCACTGTCTATCTCCTGTTGTGGTGTTTTGTTATAATCTACCACCGCAAAAAGAGGGTGTTGTGGAGCGGGCAATCCCAAATAGCGCATCAATGCAGATATGCTCTTAAAATGTTTTATTTCTGAATTACTCGCTCCCATAACATTGAAGATAAACTATATTTAGTTTTGAACCGCTGGTCTAATCACAATATCACCAATTTCCACTTCTTCGGGTTGACTTATAGCATAGGCTACAGCATCAGCAATCGCATCGGGGCTTATGGCAATTTCATCACGGCTTTTTAAAATAGCGGTTCGCATCTGGTCGTTCTTAATGTTTTCTGCAAAAGCGGTATCCACAAAACCAGGAGAAATACCGGTAATTCGGATAGATCCATCCGATTCCTGCCTAAAAGCTTCAGCAATCGTCCTTACCGCATTTTTTGTTCCTGCATAAACGCCCATTGTAGGAGTTATGGTAAGGCCGGCAGTAGAAATTATATTTACGATATGTCCGGATTTTTGTTTTTTGAATACGGGTATCGCGGCTGCCATTCCGTATAAAGTTCCGTTCAGGTTGACATTGATCATTTGCTGCCAGCCTTCCACATCCAGTTCATCAATCTGACTTAACTGACTAATTCCTGCGTTATTCACCATCACATCCAGTTTTCCAAATTCAGCTACGGCTTTGTCAACCAATTTGGTTAAGTCTGCTCTATTTTGAACATCTGCGATTACGTAGCTTGCCTCTCCGCCATCTTTAATAATATTTTCTACAATTTCCTCTAACTCTTCTTCCCTACGCGCGGCGAGAACTACTTTAGCTCCTTTGGCAGCCAGGTTTATAGCGATTGATTTTCCAATTCCACCACTGGCTCCTGTTATAGCAACTACTTTTCCATTAATTCGATCTTCCATAATTCTTTTTTTAGATGAGATACAAATTTCTAGTTACTATGGTTGGAAAAAGTAGCTCAATTCGTAAATGTTGTAGTTAGGTTTGCAGAATATTTTATCCACGGTAAATAATCATTCACTTTTAATAGTCGCCTGTACCAATAGTCTAATTTGTTCTTCAACCTCTTCTATAGTCTTACCATTTTTCTTAAATCCAGATATGGCTTCGGCAAAAATTCCTGCTAATTGCTTTGGGCTTAAACCCCCGTTTAAACTATCTTTTGGTAAAAACTTCAGAACGTTTTCTATATCTTTTATAAACATCTGAGTGATTTCATTCATTGTTTCCTGTACGAATGGAAATGTACTTTCGTAAAGTTCCCTGGCTTCATCAGATTTGATGAGTTCTTCTTGTAATTCCAACACCCATAGTTGAAAGACTTTATCCAATTTTTCTAAAGGTTCATCAATTTTTTCAATTTCTCGTTTCACCTTCTGAGTGATTTCATCCGCCAATTTTCTTATCACACTATCATAAATAGCTTCTTTCCCATTAAATACAGTATATAACAAAGGCCTGGACATTTGTGAGGCTTTAGCTATATCACTCATATTTACTTTGGTATACCCATATTTTAAAAAAAGCTGCTGTGCGGCATTTATAATAATTCGCCTCTTATCATTCATAAAATGTCTAATTATTTTACAGTTCTTGACAAATTTACTAATTTTGTCAAAAGTAATAAAATGGAAAGTGAAAAAATTAAAATAGCTATTGTTGGGGCTACCGGACTTGCAGGCGGGGCAGTGGTAGATGAAGTCTTGAGTAAAGGTTATGAGGTAGTTGCAGTGGTTAGAAATCCTGAGAAAGTTGAAGCCTCAGATAAATTGTCTGTCGTTAAAGGGAACGTACTGAATTATGACAGCCTCATTCAGGCATTTAAAAATGCGGATGCTGTGATTAGCTGTATAGGTCCTGCCGATGACTTTAACCCAGGAACATTAATGTCAGAAGGTACTGCCAATATTGTTCAAGCCTGCGAGGTAAATAATATAGAAAAATTTGTGATGATGAGCGGTATCATTCAATCTGAAGGCAAAAAGCAACCGCTTATAAACCGACTGGTCCTCAAACTTATCAAAGCAGTATATAGAAAGGTAGTAAGTGATAAAATAATAGCCGAGAAATTTGTGCAAAAGAGTTCTTTACAGTGGGTAATTGTGAGACCTGCAGGTTTACAATCTAAAGGTGAAATTGAAGAGTCGGTAAAAGCAGCACCCAATATTGCTGTTTCTCCATTAAAAAGAATTAGCATAAAAACCTGTGCATTCCATTTGGTAAGAGCCGTTGAAGATTTGAGCTGGAACAAGCAAATTATTCACGTAGGAAAATAAAATGAATAATGATGACAAAAACTGATTTTACAATCGATAGAAATTTAAGCGAGAAACTTATTTTTATAACCGGAGCAAATTCAGGCCTCGGATTTGAAACCACTAAATTTTTTGCTGAAAAGAAAGCCACGGTTATTATGGCCTGCCGAAATATGCAAAAGGCCCAAAAAGCAAAGAATTTAATTCTTGAGGAATATCCGGAAGCAAAACTATCTGTAATAGAACTTGATCTTGCAGATATGGATTCCATTCGAAAATGTGCTGCAGCTTTCAATAAAACTTATGAAAAACTTGATGTTTTAATAAACAATGCCGGGGTTATGGTTCCACCTTACTCCAAAACCAAGCAAGGATTTGAACTTCAATTCGGCACTAATTTTCTAGGTCATTTTGCGCTTACCGGTCTTGTAATGCCTGCATTGCTAAAAACTGAAAATTCCAGAGTTGTAAGCTTATCCAGCCTGGCTTCAAGAATTGGAAAAATAGATTTTGAGGACTTGCAAAGTGAACGTAAAGACTATAAAAAATGGCCTGCCTACGGCCAGAGCAAATTAGCAGATTTGATCTTCAGCAAAGAACTGGCAAGACGATTAGAAAATATAAACTCTTCCTCCATTTCCGTAGCAGCACATCCGGGTGGTTCGCCAACCAATTTACAAAGATCAAGCAGTTTTTTAATGAAGTACATTCTTACTCCCCTAATTTCTCATCCACCGGAAAAAGCGGCTTTACCTACCATTAGAGCGGCTTGTGATCCTACTGTTGAAAATGGCTCTTACTGGGGTCCATCTGGATTTTTTGAATTGACAGGAAAACCCGAAAAAGCCAAAATTCCATTACGCGCTAAAGATATTGATACAGCTAAACGGCTTTGGAATGAAGCCAAAGGATTAACAGGAGTTACCTATCCCTTTGGTTCTGGTAAAGAATAATTTTTACTGATATAGAAGCTCATTAAAATAGCTAAAATGATAATTTTAAAAATCCATTAGCTGTTATAGTACATAAAGCGTCAGGAGCTTTAATTTTATAATCTATTCGAACTCTTGAATTTTATCGTTCCATAAGAGCCATTTGTAATTTCAATTGGCTCTTTTTTTTGTTAAAGGCTTTCGTACTACGATTTTCTCTCCGGGAAAATACAAGGGCTTTTGATGAACAATTTGCTTAAAATATCACTGGTTTTAAGGTTGTCAAATCCTTTAAAATAGCCATAAATCCTGCTAAATAAATAGTGTTAAAATTTGTCGTAGTACGACACACACTACGAAAGATTCTCCCTCATCCTTGTCAGCTTTGTCCTGAAAGTTTCTTTAACCAATCCCACTGCTTCCAATGAAGATCGGATCCGGAGGCGGTGGGATTATTTAAAACAAATTCTTATGCCAACAAGTATTATCAACACAGATGATCTTCGGGAGTTTAAAATGGAACTGCTCGAAGAAATTAAAATCTTACTGGACCAACAGTCCTCCGGAACATTAAAGCAGTATTTTAAATCTTCAGATTTGATGGAGTTTCTACAGATTAGCTCTGGAACCCTCCATACCTTGCGTAGCAATGGAACCCTGCCTTACACTAAAATTGGAGGGATTATCTATTACGAGGCCGCTGATGTTCAGAAGCTTATGGATGCACATCGCATCCAGCATAATTCCGGTTTTTGATCATGAATTATATTCGTCAACTTAATTTGGCCTTTGAGCTGTTTTATTCTGATGATCGGCTCAATCCATCTCATATCAGCCTGTATATGGCGCTATTCCAGGAATGGAATAGTAGCCGTTTTGCCGATACGTTTTTTATCAATCGCAGGGAGATGATGAATGCTGCTAAGATCGGTGCTAAATCCACCTATCATCGCTGTGTCAGGGAGCTGGATAGATGGAACTACCTTTCTTATTTTCCTTCAAATAATCCCTACAAGGGGAGTAAGATCATGATGACTGTTTTCGGGACAGCTTATGAATCGACTATGGAACGCTACCCTCCCAAGACAGAACAACTTGAGGACAACTACCGTCCCGGGGAAGGACAGCTGGTGGTACCTTCTATAAACAGTATTAAACAAGAAAACATATCCAAAGGGAAAAAGCCCGCCCATGAGAAAGAAGTTATTGATTTTTTTAAAAAACGTTCTTGTGGTATACAGGAGGCACTTACTTTTTTTAAACATTATCAGGCAGTAGGGTGGAAGATGAGTAGTGGAAGTGAAATCCTGGACTGGTGCAGTGCAGCTGAAAAATGGATGCTAAAGCTACAAAACCCCGGAAAGGAAATTAAAGCGTCCCGTAGAGGAACAGGTACAAGTAAACCTTGGGACCACCTGAAAACTACAAAAGATAAAAATTATGGAGAATCCCTCTAAAATAATCGAAGGCGGAGTGGAATACTCTCTTGGAGATTTTGACGGAACTACCGTGCATTATGACTTCCATCGAATCCTGATCTATCTAGATGCTAAAGGCAAACTCCTGTTCGGAGGGAATTTCAAAATACATAAATCGGATCGCCCAGTGTTGCGCAAGCTGTGCGCTTACACTATTCGTGATGCTCATACCTGTAAAGCTCTTGGAATTGATTTAAAAAAAGGCCTGTTGCTTAGCGGGCCCGTAGGTTGCGGGAAAACAAGCCTGATGAAACTTCTACGTCATCTGGTTCCGGGCAGTCGCCATTATGAAATGATCCCCAGCCGAAATGTTGTCTTCAGTTTTAATCACTTAGGTTATAAAACCATTGAGGATTACGGTGATAGCGGGTGCTTCTGTTTTGATGATCTGGGAGTGGAGCCTATTGGCCGCCACTATGGTAAAGACTGTAATGTGCTGGGCGAAGTACTGCTTTCCCGTTATGAACTGTACCTGGCCAGTAAAGGCCGGATCAAAACACATGCGACTACAAATCTTAATGCGGAAGAACTGGAAGATATCTATGGCAATAGGGTACGTAGCAGGATGCGGGAATTTTTTAATCTTATTGCCTTTGGAAAGAATACCCGGGATAAACGGGCATGATTAGTATCAAAGCGATTGTTTCGTATGATAGGATTAAACATTTTTTATACATTTCCCTCCATAATCAGAAATTTTCTTTGGATCAGAAATTTATGTAATATAAGTTGATACATCAGTTCTTTGTTGGCAAGTATGCTATTTATAAGCTATAATTTGTAATCTTTTATAATCAGCATACCATTTATTTTTTTTGAACAATAAAGGTTTTAAAGCCTTTTCAGTTTCTAATATTATTTGATCTACATCTTCTTTTGAGACATTATCGAAAAAATGCTTTCCGAACATTTCTAACCAGTCTTTAATGCCGGATTTAGCATCAGTTAATTCCGTGGGACGATCGTAGTGTTTGGCATATTTAACTTTAAAATTTTGTTTTTCTAACGCTGAAGTGTACTCTCCAATTGAAGGGAAATACCAAATCTCAGTCTGAGATTGTTTTAGATATCCATTTTGAGCTAAACTATTTCTTAAGCTGTATATAATTGTCTCTACATTACCTCTTCCACCGAATTCCGCTACAAATCTTCCTCCCGGCTTCAAACTCTCGTAAATTGATTGAATAGCAGCTTGATAATCTTTTACCCAATGTAGCGTAGCATTAGAAAAAACGGCATCAAATTCTTCTGTAGATTTTATGTTTTCAGCGCTTCCTATTTGAAAATTAATAGTTGCAAAATTTTCTTTTGCACTTTTAATCATTTCCGGAGATTTATCTATTCCAATAACTTCTTTTGATAGTTTGCTAATCTGATTGGTTAATTCACCGGTACCACAACCTAAATCTAAAATTTTTTCATTCTTATTCGGATCTAATAAGTCGACCAGAGATTCACCATAATTGTATACAAAAGAATGTTTATTCATGTATAGTTCTGCATTCCAATTATTATCCATTGCGCTCATATATTTGCTGTTAAAGTTGGCTACTTATATTTAGGATTGGGTTCAGAGAGGTAGTATGGTTCCGCCAGGCACAAGCCAAATCTTTTGCATTATGTGGTTACCTTCTTTTTTCCAATAACCAAACTAACTATTCTATTGGGATTAGCAATTACTCAAATCTAATCTTTATTAACGCTGTTAGTAAATGCTTTTTCTCCCAGGGCTTGTTCATAAATAATATTTACAAGATCTCACCAAGCCGGAATTGTCTATAAAATCCAGCACCATTTATGCCGGGCAAAAGGAAATAATATTTTCAATGCGCTACCGGATAATCCTTTCCTGTTCTAAACTTCTTCGCTGCTGTTCCTGCCGGAATCTGCCGTTTTGCCACTATTATCTAGGATAAGGTTTTTCAGTTATTAACAGCTTTAGGTTTTGGTTGCCATAAATTTATATGGCTTTGAACTCCTTTGAATACAAATAACATCAAAGGAATTGTTGTTCACAACTTTATGATTTTCAGCTATATATCTCCGCTGTTTTCTAATTTGAGATCAGATAATCAGCAGTTTAACTTAAATCTAAAGTGATGAAAAAAATTAACTATTTCAGTTTAGCAGGCGCCTTCCTTGTGACTGTCCCTGCTTTTGCGCAAATCGGTGGTATAGAAAATTCCGTACAGGAGATCTCCGATATCATTCGTGCAATCTTCCCAGTGCTTCTGGGGGTGATTTTCCTGGTGGGCTTCTTGTTTAATGCCGGGCATTTTTTCGGGGAAAACACCGATCTTAAAAAAGGGGTTAGCAGGGTACTGGTGTTTGTCCTGATTACCGGTGCTGTGGTTGGTATTTTCACCTACCTCGTAACAATGGCGGTCTGATGAAACGCTATATCGCTTACCGGGATATCCGTAAAGAAGCCCTGATCATGGGATTGCCCTTACTGCTTTTTGCCGTGCAGATCGCCGTCTTAGTGCTTTCCCTGTTGATTGCCATTTTTGCTTTTAATTTACTGATGATCCTTGTCCTTATTGTAATGAATATCGGGCTTTACTTTGGTTTTCTTCATTATACCCGTTTGACCCGCAGGGTCACCTTCATCTGTGTATTTCCTAAGCTGATCAGTAATAAACCTGTTAATCCTTATCCTGATGAAAGTAATGAACCTGTATAAGCAGCCCCCGCTGGCCGCTGTATCAGATAACCTGGTATTCGCCTCCAATGGTAATATAATCCTGGGCTACGCCGTGGAACTGCCGGAAGTGTATTCCCTCTCGGAAAAAGATTTTGAAACGCTACACGGCACCTGGTTTCAGGCGCTGAAAAGCCTTCCTTCCCGGTGTATAGTACATAAACAGGATGTTTACCAAAAGCAGGAGTATAAGACGGAGCAATTGCCGGGAACTTCTTTCCTGGAAAAAGCCACCCGGAAACATTTTGAAGGGCGGGAGTTCCTGGAGCACCGGTGTTATCTTTTCTTTTGCTGGCCAGGTAATAAAAGCTTTAATCATACAAAATATGTGAACCCGTTTAAAGCGGTCAGTAAGAAAGTAATCTCCGGCGAAAATGAACTGCTTGAACGGTTCCAGACGGCCGTACAGGATGTGGTGCATTTTCTAAATCAAAGTCAAAGACTCAGCCTAATTCCTTTAAAAGAGGAGGAGGTGATTTCCTTTGCTCATGATTATTTTAACGGGTTTAATGAAGGCGTGGATACCGATATCCTGCTGGGTGATCAGCATATCCAGGTAGGAGAACATTACATGGATGTAATGGCTGTACAACATGAGACCGCCTTCGGGGACCAGTTGCAGACCAGCCGCCCGGGTACACATTTTACTTCGGAGGAATTCAGCTTTCATCAGGGTTTTATTGATGGCTTCGGCCTGGAGCTTTATGAGAACCATATCGTCAACCAGTTACTCATCCTTGACGATACCATCCTCTGGCGCAAACAGCTGGAGAAAAGAATGGAGGCGCTGAAGAAAAGTGCCAATTTCGGGACGCAGAATTTAGTGGTACTGGAGAAGATCAGGTCGGTACTAAATGCTATCAACCATGATGAACAGACCAGGATCATCCGGGGACAACTCAGTATTCTTTACTGGCACCGGGACCCCAATAAGTTGAAGGACATTGCCGCGGGAATAAAGGCCATCTGCAAACAGCTTGACATAAGACCTTACGCGCCAATAGCGGGAGCAAGAAAGCAGTATTTTTTAAATAGCTTTTTTGCCTTTACCTCTAATTTTTCCAATGATGACCTGTATGTAACCGATTTAAAACATGCCCTTTGCCTATGGCTGCATAGCGGGAATTATAAATCTGACCCCCGGGGGGTGGTCTTTAATGACCGGCAATATAATATCCCGGTAGTAAAGGATGTGTGGGATGAGAAAAAAAGAAGGATCAGGGCCCGTAATTTTGCCATTTTTGCGCCTACCGGGGAAGGCAAATCCTTCCTGGCCAACAATATCCTCCGCCAGTATTTTGAACAGGGTCTGCGCCTGGTAATCATTGACCTGGGAGGATCTTATGCTAAATTTGCCAAACTCTATCCCGGGCAGTACATAGTGCTCCGGTACCAGCCAGGCAAATCTCTTGGGATCAATCCTTTTTATTTGCCCAATGCTACCCGCCCTGCCCCGGAACACCTGGAAGAGCTGGCGGTGTTTGTACTGGAGTTACTCTCCTCGGGAGTTTCCGGGGCCAAGGAAGAAACCGTGGCCTTAAAGAAATTGCTACAGGCGTATTACAATTCAGTGGCTTCCCCACACCACCTGGAGGGTTTTTACCGGTTTATAGAACGGGAACAGGAAGATATCCTGGAACGCCTGGGTATTCACCCCGGCTACTTTGAGCTTCAGCGTTTCCTCCATATCATGTCGGAGTACGTGGGCAGCGGCCTGTATAGTTATTTATTTCGTCAGCAGGAAGGCCAGTCCTACCGCCTGGAAGAGAAGCGTCTGATTATTTTTGAACTTGATGAAGTAAGAGATAATAAAGAAATCCTTTCTATTATGCTGAAACTAATCAAAACAGCAATTCAAAGGTCTATCTGGAGCAACCGCAGCGAAAAAGGCATCATCCTCTTTGATGAGTTTGCCAAGCAACTCAAATTCGCCAACGTGCTGGAGAGCGTGGAATTCTATTACCAGGCCATCCGCAAGCAAAACGGTGCCATCGGGATCATCCTGCAGTCTATTAACCAGTTGTCGGCCAATAGCACCGCCGCGAGTATTCTCGAAAATACCCAGGTGATCTACAGCCTGCGCAATGAAAAAGGCTACGAGGACCTGGTAGCCAGGTTAAAATTTTCCGCCCATGACCTGAACCAGTTAAAGTCGATTACCAATAACCTGAGTGGCCCCCGGAAGTATACGGAAGTCTTTATCAAGATAGGGAAGGAGAGCAATATTTTTCGTCTGGAAGTACCCCCGGAAGCCTACGCGGCATACCTGACAGATGGAGCTGAAAACGAAGCCATCATGGCTATTTATGAAAAGACAGGCGATATGGAACGCGCCATCACGGAATATATCAACACTAAAACTTAATAAGATGCAAACCAAAAACAAAATTTTTGGACTGGCCCTGTCAATGGCCCTGCTAGTACCCGCAGGCGCCGCCTGCCAGGGGATGCCGGTTTATGATAATACCAACTTTATCAGCCTGGCCAAATCCCTGATAGAATCCGCCAAACAGACTACACAGCTTTTAAAAACCGTGGAATTCCTAAAAAAGCAAAAAGAGAATATTGAAAAAGTCAATGCGGTGGTGCGTCAGCTGAAAGCGGTGAGGGAACTCACCCGAAATCATCAGCGCCTTTATGAAAGGCTGCGTACAGATGTCCGGGAGATACTGAATTCGCCATATATCCACCCGGAGGAATTCAGCCGGATCTCCAATTCCTTTGATGCCATTATAGAGCTCTCACTAAGAGATCTGGATTTTATTGACCAGGTGCTTTCAAGTGATTTCCTGAAAATGACCGATGCGGACCGGACACAAATACTTAATGAAAAAGAAGAAATGTCCCGGGAACTGCTGCTACAGGTAGACCGGCAGCTTAGGCGCTACCGTGATATTATTGCTTTTCGCCAGCTGCAGGAGCAGCTGAATTCCCGCCAGACAGGGAGGTAACCTTTAAAGATATAAAACAATGGAGCTGGGACTGGAATATGTAAATGCCGTATTTGAGACGGTAAAGACCAATGTCTTTATGGAATATACCATGCTGGGGATGAAAAGCCTTGCTGTGCTCCTATTCCTGGTCAACATCCTTAAAAAATACCAGGAAGGCATGGTGGATAAGGACGGGATTACCTGGGGACTGCGTCCGGTAGACCTGGTACGGAATTTAACTGTAGTGCTGCTCGTACTATGTGCATCCGAAATCCTGGGATTGCTGGATCAGTTACTGGTGAGTATTGAATCGCAGTTCATGGAGACGGCTCCCGCTCTGGTTCCCCTGCGTCTGCAGGAAATGGAAATTGAAGATGATCCCGGTGCCTTTGATGTGATGACCAAAGCGATGATGGCTCTTTATGAAGCACTGTTTACCCCGCTATATTCCGTGAAAGTGCTGTCGTTTATTGTCGGGGTATTCCTGTGGATCCTGGATTTGTTTATCTACCCTTTATTTCTGGCAGAGCGTTTTTTTATCCTGGGGATTATGCAGGTATTTTTTCCGCTGATCATCAGCCTTTCGGTATTTGAAAAATTCCGTTCCATGGCCTATTCCTTTTTTCGTTTATATGTCGCGGTATATATGTTGGTGCCGGCATTTTTCCTGGTGAATGTTTTTATCAACGAGCTTTACCGGGAAATCAATACCAGTTTTTGGGAGAACCTGCTGGGCAGCGCTTCAGAGAACCAGGTCGTTATCAACCTGGTGGAAGCTGGATCCATAGCTTTTATTGTGCTCCTGAAGTTTAAACTTTATAAACGGGCCACCTCCTTTACGCTTAGATTGTTTACTTCCTAACCTTTAATATATCATTTATGTCTAAGAAAATTTCTCCTTATCGTAATATCTTCCAGGTGCTGAAACTCAATCGCCTGGTGAGTATCAGCGTAAGTATCGGGGCGTTTTGCGCCTGTATGTTCTCAGGATTTCTGGTCTACAAAATGCATCGGGATGCTGTAGAGCATGCCTTTGCTATTAATACCAGGGGAGAAGTTATTCCCCTAAGCTGGCAGCTGCGCCGGGATAACCTTAAAGTGGAAGCCCTTGCGCACCTGGAATTGTTTCACCGTTACTTCTACGGGCTTTCCCCGGCTGGCTACCAAGAGCAGCTTGAAAAAGCCTTATGGCTGGGAAATAGCACTGTGGATAATGTGTATCGCCAGAAAAGGGCAGATGGGGTATATAACCGGATTTTGCAATATGCCCTTGTTCAGCAAATCGATACCGTGAAGTCGGAAGTAGAGCTGGACCAGGCACCTTATTCCTTTCGTACCCGTACGGTTTTCCGCATTAACCGGGGAATGATTGAGGATACCTATGAACTTATTACAACAGGGAAACTGCTGCCCGTGGAACGCCGGTTTCCGGAGAATACCCACGGGCTGCTTATTACGGACTTTTTTGAAGCGCGTTTGCACAAACTTCCTGTAGAATAGATGTTTTATTTGAAAATTTTGAATGATGAAAATTGATAAGAAAAAAGTAGTATTTGGCTCCATACTGATTTGTGTCCTGGTCTTTATTCTTTCCTATAGCCTGATGATTTTTCGAAGTGACAAAGAACAGGAACAGGAGGTGCTTTCCGATCCGGAAGTACCGCAGTTAAAAGAGGAATCTGAATTCTATAATTCCAGGTTGGAGGCCATTAATGATCTCCAGGAACAAAAGCCGTCCCTGGCCCCGAGCCTTTATGATGAAATCGAAGAGGAACAGCAGGAGTGGTCGGAGGCTCAAAACAGGATCCTGGCGGATTCTATACCTGAAAAGGAAACATGGACGATGGACTCCTGGAGTTTTAACCGTGAAGATGCTAAGGACAGTGTTTCAGGTGCTCTGCCGGAAAAGCAGCAGATTGTTCCTGCGGAATCAGCTGCTTCCAAAACAGAAGGAACTTCTGCCGTGGAACTGGCCCTGGCCCAGGAGCTGTTTTTTAGCAGTACAACTGTTCATCAGACTTTGATGAGCGGCAAAACGGATGCTGTTATTCATGTTTTTGTAGACGGGCAACAGTTGGTTCGGGCGAATTCGCGTCTGCGCATGCGGCTAAGCCAAGACACCTGGATAGGAGGGGAATACCTGCAGCGGCTCAAGCCGGTGTATGGCTTTGTCAGTTTTAGACCTAACCGTGTGATGCTTTCCATTACGCAGGTAATGCACCTGCCGGTTTCCCTAAAAGCTTATGATATTCAGGATGGCAGCGAAGGGATCTACGTGGAAAATAATTTCCGGGCAGAGGCTTCAAGGGAAACCCTGGATGATGTACTGGGGGAAATCAATATTCCCACGGTTCCCCAGGTAGGGGGACTTACCAGGCTGTTTCAAAAACATAACCGCAATATAAAGGTAAGTATTACCGATCGCTATCAATTACTGCTTAAACCGGAACTCTAAAATTTATTTTTATGAAAACTTCAATCAAACTTTTTGTGTTGACCAGCTTCTATGTCCTGCTTAATAGCAATTTTCTTTATGCACAGGCATATAAGGCTCCTGATACCATCTATGCCAATGACCACCAGCAGGTCGCCCTCTTCTTTCCGGCTCCGATCCGCCAGGCAGTCACCGGGGCTCCTTATATGGTATTTACTTATAATAAGGATCATCCGCAGTACTTCGGGCTCCTGCAGGCCAAAGAAGGAGCGATTAGCAACCTGTTTGTAATCGATCAGCAGGGAAAGGTGTTTTCCTTTGTTTTGAAGTACAGGGAAGACCTGCCGCATTTCTATTATTTCTTTACTGAAGAAGACGCGGTGGGAAGTGAAGCTCCTTTAAAAAAGAATTCTGTAGAAACTGCTAAAGCAAAATCTTCTCCCTACCTGGAGCGGCTCTCGGAGCACTTTCTACGCAGGGCAAAAGGAACACTCCGGCGCCGGGAAAATTCTGGCGTTGTACTGCAGGTAAAAGATATCGTGTTTCACAACGAGCGTTTTTTCGTAGTGATGGAAATAAACAATTCCTCCGGGATCAGCTATGAGCCTGATCAGTTCGGGTTTTATATCAGTACCAAAAAGCAGGGAAAAAGAAAGTCCATGCAAACGCTTCCTTTGGAAATACTATATGCACATAGTGTTCCGGAAAAAGTTTTAGCGGGAACAACCGATAGGTTTGTGGTGGTGCTTCCAAAAATCACTTTGCCGAATAACAAGGAAATAATGGCCAGGCTTTTTGAAAAGCAAGGGGCAAGGAATATCGAACTGAAACTTTTTAAAAGACATATCAATGGCAGTAATAAAGGGAAGTGATATTGATCCGGGTACTATGGATGCGGTAGAGGTGAGATTGGTCAAAAATCCGCTCAGCACATTCCCTCCACTTCGCAGAAAAAGCTTATTTCGGGGAAAGCGCTTCGGCTTAACAATATATAGGAACTTCCCGTTTTGTCTTTACGTTTCGTGCTTCCGGTTTGCTATCGATGGAGTCGGAGCACTTCACTTCAATACAAAACCGGAATGAGATTGAGCCTGCTTGGTATTCCATAGTTGCATTTGGCTGCGCTTCCTGTGTTTTTATACTTCACAGGGTTCTTTAGCCTTACTTCCGGCCCAGTCACTGTACTTCCCTTTTTTTGTTTGCAAAGATACCAGGATTTAGAAGTTAGCCGCACTGCATAAGCCAGTCGTACCTCCTTTTTATAAGTGCTCCCTAATTCTAAATCCTGTAAAATGTATCAGCAACAAAAAGGTAACAGCGACGGCACTACGGGAAGTAAATCTAAAATGAATCTTATGAAATCGTACAAAAACATCAAAAAGGAAGCGCAGCCAAAAAAACAAAAAAAGGAAAACGCTCAGGATACAAAAAGTAAATCAATGTTTAATTTAAATTTTTCAATTATGAGTAATCTACGTAACAAAGTACAGCTGATCGGGAATGTTGGAAACACTCCTGAAATCAAAAACCTTGGAAGCGGCAAAAAAGTAGCCGGATTTTCTATCGCCACTAATGACTTCTATCGCACTTCAGGTGGTGAAAAAGTACAGGATACCCAGTGGCATAATATTGTGGCCTGGGGGAAAACCGCTGAAATTGTGGAGAAATATGTGAGCAAAGGCAAAGAAATTGCCATTGAAGGAAAACTTACTTCCCGCTCTTATGAAGCCGGGGACGGCAGCAAAAAATATGTAACTGAAATTATTGCCGGTGAAATCCTCCTGCTTGGCGGAAATACTGCTAATGACGCCTAAAATTCAGCTTTAAATAAGAGGGCGGTTCGAACCCATTCTAATCCCGCCCTCTTTTCATTATTAACCCTTTAATAGAATAAAAATGAAATCTAAAGTTAATGAAATATCGATAAAATACAGGGATAGTTTTAAAGTAAAAGAAGCTCCTAAGATCAGCTCCTCCCTTTGCGCTAAAGAACTGCTTTTTAACCAGTGGAATAAAGACCATATCGCCCTGCATGAATGTTTTAAAGTCATGCTCTTAAATAATGCCAATAGGGTAAAAGGTATATTTGAAGTCTCCACAGGAGGGATTACGGGAACTTTAGTGGATGTGCGTATTGTATTTGCGGTGGCCTTAAAGTCATTAGCTACGGCGATAATCATTGCGCACAACCATCCCTCCGGAACTTTAAGACCTAGTGAAAATGATAAAAGCCTGACCCGTAAAATTAAAAGTGCGGGGGAGTTTTTGGATATCAAACTGCTGGACCATCTTATTATTACTCCCGATGGCCGTTACTATAGTTTTGCCGATGAAGGGATTTTATAACACCCAAACCGCTGCTTCTAAGTAGCGGTTTTTTCTATTTTATCTTTATGATGTATTAAAATTTAATAATATTGAACTGACTTTTTTTAACTCCGATCTTCACAAGAAGGCGCATTTTTTTATGACTTTCAAAAGGCGCCATTACATAGAAGTTTAACATAGGAACGGGAATATATTCCTAAAACAGTAGCGGTTTGCCGATAAGGGAAATCGTGGCATTTTTGATCCGGCCCGCCGGGAAAAAAGGACAAGCAAGAGGGTAACACGCTACGCGATGTTACAGGTCCTTTGTATTAAACTAATTAATTGGTTATCAATTAGTTGGTTTCTTACACAAATGCCTGGTTGAGAAGAGGGGAGCTGGTTTTTTACTAAAAAGTGCCGGCAGCCCGTATTTTCCGTTCGAATTTTTACTAAAAAATGGATACCTCACACCAAAAAGAGCCTTTTGAAACCTTTAAGCTTAAAGCTTCGGTAGGTCGGAAATTCAGGAAATATGCCAGGCATTTGGGGTGCTCCCAATCGATGACCCTGCTGCTGATGCTGGAATTTTTTGAGACCAATCAGCTTTCTCCTAAAGAGCATATGGGGCCGCATATGCAGACCCTGGAACGCTTGGTTAAAAAACGTATTGACGCCCTGATCGCCATCGTCCGAAGTATCGAAAAAAACCAGACTAAGCCCACCACCCTGATGTTGCAGTCTTTATTCGAAGAGGAGCATAGCCCATCCGAACCCAAATTCAAAGAAAAGAAGTTTCAGGAAAAAGAGGAACCGGTGCAGTTTCGTGAAAAGAAATCAAATAATTAAATACTTAGCTCATGTACATCACTATCTCTCCACAAAAAACAGGTGGCGCTTTTCCTAAAAGCAGTGCCGGTTTTGTCAGTTACCTGGAAAAGGAAAATGAAGGGAAATCCCTGGAAAATCAGGAGTTCTTTTTTAACCAGGAAGAAGACCGGGTGGATCCTGAAACGGTCATTCAGGAAATTGACGGCAATACCGCTAAACTTAAAAGTTCAGAACCGAAATTCTATTCTGTCACCTTAAATCCAAGTGCCTACGAACTGAAAAATGTGCAGTCCAATGAACAGCTGAAAGCATATACCCGGGAGGTCATGAAAGCTTACGCCCAGTCCTTTAACCGGGACATTGACGGAAGGCCGGTCAATGTAAATGACCTGAAATATTTTGCCAAGCTGGAAACGCAGCGCACTTACAAAGGAACGGATTGGAAGATCAAAGAAAACCAGCCTTATGCCACCCGTATCCTGAAACTTAAAAACGAAATGAGGCGTATCCGGCAGGGGGAGCAGTCGGGGAACCTCAAATCCCTGCAGCAGCAAATGGATAAGCTGGAAAGAGAAGCCCCGCACCAGCTAAACGGGCAGCGGATTACCCAGGGCATGCCCAAAGAAGGCAACCAGGCGCATATCCATATTATCATCAGCCGCAAAGATGCCTCCAACAGGTATAGCCTCTCCCCGGGTAGTAAATACAAAGCTTCGCAGGTAGTGATGAATGGAAAGATGGTTCAGAGAGGCTTTGACCGGGATCATTTCTTTAAACAGGCGGAAAAAGTTTTCGATCAGAAATTTGGTTACCGGAGAAATTTCGTGGAATCCTACCAGGCCCGGAAGATGTTTCTTCAGCAGCCAAAGAATTACCTGCAGCAGTTGGCCAAATTACCCACTCCTGAAAAGCGAATTGCTTTCCGGATGCTCAGGGCCGCAGGCCTGCCAAATTTACCTTCCATTCCCACCAATAAGGTACAACTGGCTTTAAAAACTTTTAAAAGCCTAAAACGGGGAGTGGAGATTGCTTTAAAATCAGGTTCAATCGGTATATAAAAAAGTTAAATCGTCATGTTAATAAATCTGTTTCATCCCTTGGTGGTCCTGTCCCTTTGGTGTTTTGCCGGGGGAGGTTTCCTGGCCCTGTTTAAATATTCAAAATATGGTTTCTGGCTCAACCTGGTGCTGCTGGGGTTGTTGTTAGGGCTGTTAAGCTTCCGGTACCCGGAAGGAGAGAGCTTGCGACTCATCCTTTGCTATGGCTGCCCGTTATTGCTGATCAACACCGCCCTTTACGTGTTTTTCGGTAAAGAGGCTTTGGATGAAAACGTGGAGGAAAAATACCGGGTAAACTTTAAGACTGCTAAAGGGAAATTTTCGATTGCAAATGTTCGTCGCGGTGTATCCATCATCGGGGCTGCCGGGAGCGGAAAAACGGAAAGCGTGGTTTATCCTTTTCTGCAACATTTCCGCAGGTATAACTTCTCCGGGGTCATCCATGATTATAAAGATTTTGAGCTTACCGAAATGGCTTATCCGCTATTTAAAGATAGTGAGGTTCCCTTCTATATTATTTCCTTCGATAAGATCGTGCACCGGGTCAATCCGATTGCCCCGCGTTACCTCCCCAACGAGGAAAGCGTCAATGAAGTTTCCCGGGTGCTGCTGGAAAACCTTTTGGAACAGAAAGAAAGCGGCAGCTTCGGTGCTTCCAAATTTTTTAATGATGCCGTGGAAGGCCTGATCGGGGGAATTATCTGGCGCCTGCGTACGGATTACCAGGAGTATTGTACGCTGCCGCACCTTATTGCTATCTACCAGCTGCTGGATACCGATAGCCTGATTGCCTTCCTCTCCGGGAACCAGACCTCCAAAGCAATGGCCAGTGCTTTTATCCAGGGTAAGGATTCTGAACGGCAAACCGCAGGGGTAAAAAGTACCCTGGCCAATGCCCTGAAGAAAATCACCACCGAAAAGATCTTTTATGTGCTCTCCGGGAATGAAGTGCCCCTGGATATTAATAACCCGGAAAATCCTGCCGTCATCTCCATGGTCAATAATCCTAAGTATGATTCCGCTTATTCGCCGATTATCGCCACCATCATGCATACCATTATTAAGCAAATGAGTACCCGAAACCGGGAATCTTCTTTTGTGCTGATGGAAGAGGCCCCGACCATTCGGCTGCTCAATATGCACCGGGTCCCGGCTACCCTTCGCAGTTACGATATTGCTACGCTTTACGTGATGCAGGATAAAATCCAGAACGACCTCATGTACGGGGAAAAGGCCAGTAAGGCTATTTTAAGCAATTTATCCTACCAGTTTTTCGGAAAGGCTAATGACCCGGATACGGCAAGATATTATGAACGATTTTTTGAACTGGTGAAGCAACCTACTACCAGTGTAAACAGAAGTCATAGCCTTGATTTTGATACCCGCGTGACCACAGGAGAGCGGGAGGTGGCAAAGATCAGGGCAAGCCGGTTTTTTACTCTAAAGCCGGGGGAGTTTGTGGTATATGCGGATGGGGAGGAAAAGGTTCTTGATTTTAAGCTTAGAGAGATAAAAAGAACCTTGTTTACACGGGAAGAGGTACTGCAAGATGATGTGAGGAAATGTTTTGATGAAATATTTTCAGAGATAAAAGATATGTTTGAAAGCTAATCTGGGTATTATTAGCACAAAATTTTCCTCCTGATTGTAGCGCCTTTAAATTAGTATTATATACATCATTATTTCTTGCAAACCCCAGGAAAGATGCGTTAAATGAAGTATCTTTAGTATAAGATCTTTAGCCATGGAAAGAAAGATTTTCACCCCTCTCGCCCTTATATGTTTTCTAATTATTTCAGCTCAAAATCCGGAAAATATGGTGGGTTCGTGGATGCTTATTTCTGGCCAGCACAAAATTTCTAAAAACTGGAGTATTCCTACTATCACTATTCTTCAACATTATCGTGTTTATGAAGATTTTCAATTTGTGCTGGCTCGAACAGGTTTAAGTTATAGGTTTAATCCATGGTACAAGCTACTTTAGGCTATGATTATTTTCATTCAGAATCCTTTGATGGCTCAGGAGCTTCTGGAAAAGATCAAAACAGGCTTTTTGAGGAGCTGGTGCTGAAGAATGCCTATGGGAAACTTGGTCTCTCTCACCGTTACCGCCTGGAAACCATCTGGACCAGTCAAAATTCTGAACATAGCTTTGGTCACCGCACAAGGTATAGGTTACATTTGCAATATCCTGTTTACAGAAAACTTTATGGGACAGCCTTTGATGAAGTTTTTATCATGCTGGAAAAGCCGTATTTCAACCAAAACCGTTTACACCTGGGAATTGGATATGGGTTTAGCCCTGCTACAATCTCTTGAGTAGCTTTAGCTGCGAATTTTTCAAAATTAAGATGGAAGAAATGAGCCAGTTGAATGGCCTTTTGAATATATGCTTCTTTCTGAAGCCATGTGTTGATCGGGTTTAACATTTCAGAAGGTACCCCATGACAATATTTAGGCACTTTTAAACCGAATATTGGATGTGTTTCATAATCGACTTCCTGTAAACTACCTCTCAGTATTTCTGAAATCATGCTGCGGGTATATCTCAGCTTAATTCTCGAGCCTACATCATAAGGGCCGCCGCTCCAGCCTGTTTCAGTAATTCCCGCTTCAGTTCGGACTACTTTGGCGGTGTAGCCTGAAATAAAATGATAAGCGACCTGGCCTGGAGTGAGTTTTGAGACTGGCGGGAGTACTCCAAAAGCATCGCAGGTAAGAAAGAAAATATTTTTCGGATTTTCAGCATAAGAATTTTCCTGGATATTTTTAATATGATCTATTGGATAACTTACTATCGTGTGTTGGGTAATACTGCTGTCAAAATAGTCAACTTCTCCGGTTCCTTCATTAAAAATTATATTTTCAAGAAGTGCTCCCGGTTTAATGGCGCGGTAAATGTCCGGTTCGTTTTCTTCAGTCATACCAATGACCTTGGCATAACAACCACCTTCAAAATTAAATATCACATCATTCGGGGTCCAGCCATGTTCATCATCCCCTATCAGCTTTCTTTCGCGATCTGCGGAAAGTGTGGTTTTCCCGTACCGGAAAGCCCAAAGAAAATAGCCGTGTCACCGTCTTTTCCAACATTGGCAGAGCAGTGCATAGGAAGTACATCTTTTTCGAGAGGAAGAATAAGGTTCAATGCTGAAAAAATATCCTTTTTCATTTCTCCCGTATATGCAGAGCCTGCCACAAGGACAATTTTGTGGTGAAGTTAAGAATGCTGAAGTTGCCCTGGCGAAAACCGTATTTTTCAGGATTTTCTTCAAAGTATTTAAGAGCACATAAAACCAGCCAGTCTTCTTCAAAATTTTCCAGTTGTTCTTTATTCAACCTCAAAAACATGTTCTTTACAAAGAAGTTGGACTAGGGATATTCGGTAGTGGTTCTTACGTCCAGCCGGTATTCGGGATACGCACAAACATATCCGTCATGCACGTAAATTTCATTGCCTGAAAGATAAGCGGCCACTCTGTCATACAACAAATCAAAATTTTCGGGGGAAATGGGTTTGTTTATTTTCCCCACCAGACTTTGCTTGTGTAATCGTCCTGAACGAGAAACCTGATGAGATCTTCCGGTAAACCTCCCTGTATTTACAGCAAGAGGCCATTCTCTGTTTCTCTGCCCATTTCTTTTTTGATAGTGATTTTCTGAAGTTCTTCTCCGCTGAGATTCCACTGTATCACGTTATCCTTAAACCATACTTTTTAAGATTTCTGGCTTTTGGTTGGTTGAGAACATTTTCCATAATAGTTTATTTTAATATGGCCAGATTACCGGAACCAGTAGAATGGTGGTGGCAAACATTATTAAAAGCAGGGGAACTCCTACTTTAAAGTAATCCACAAATTTATAGTTGCCTGCAGACATTATCATGGCATTGGTAGGTGTGGCCACAGGGGTAAGACAGATAGTAGAAGCGCTGATGGCAACAGTTATTAAAAATAGTGCCGGTGAAACATCTAAAGTGGTAGAGGCAATAAGTGCAATTGGTGCCATCAAAATGGCAGTGGCAGAATTGCTGATCGTCTGGCTAAATAAAGAAGTCACTAAAAAGAACCCGGCCAGCAGAGCTGTTGGATGTATTTGCCCCCAGACTCTCTACAAGTGCCCCCGCGGTAATTTGTGCCAGGCCGATTTTTTCCAGTGCAGCACCCATTGGAATCATAGCGGCAATCATTACCACACTTGTCCAGCTAATATTGCTATAGCTTTTGGTAATGGGAACACAACCGGTCAACATCACCACTCCCGCACAAACTAATAATGGATTTACCAGGTGTAGTTCGGAAATGGCTAAGAAATAGCGGAATGGTTGGAAAAGAAGAAATAAAAACTGTTTATCTGGAACAAGACGCACAAATGTTGATGAAACCCCAACAGAAAGAGTGGAGTCAGGCAATTGCCAAACAATATTTCACTACTGACCCACCTGCTTTTAACTGGTCTGTTAAATTAAAAATGAATCCATTAATTAATGTGACCGGGAGAGATAAATTTTGAAACGGAAAGGGGGAAATGACAATCAAAATGTTTTCTTTTATTCCCGTTGTAAACGCAGGAAATAATGAAAAAGTAAATCAGGCAACATTACAGCCATAATTGGCTGAAATTGTTTGGTTTCCATTTGCCGCTTTGAGTCCTTATATAAGTTGGAATCCAATAAATAATAATTCTGCCCAGGCAACAATGGTTTATAATGGAACAACTGGTTCAGGTGTTTTCTATTCTGATCTAAGCGGTAATTTTCAAAAGTTCGTAGCCATGCGTTATAAAGATGCTAAACACACTATGCCTAAAGAATATACTGTTTCTATGATCAAAAGTGAAATGCAAAATGGAATGAAAATATCCGTGGATTGTAAGGTGAGTTGGTTATTAGAAATTAAAGATTGGACGTAGTTACAACTAAGGATAAAAAATATAAAGTATAACATAAAGTAAAAGCCGGTGGCTAATAGCAAAGATAATACTGGTTTTTTTGTAGTTTCGGGAAACCGATTATATCATGTAACTTCAAATTTTAAAGCAAATTATGTCACAAGAATTGAAAGAGGCTTATGGTTTTATTTTTGAAGAAGAACTAATAGCCGAAATTGAAAAGATCGGTATTCTAAAATCGGTAAAGGAAGGTGACATTATTATAGATATTAATGATTATATCAAGGCCATGCCTTTGTTATTGCAAGGAGCTATTAAAATTCTACGTGAAGATAAAGAAGGCAATGAATTGCTTTTGTATTTCCTGGAACGAGGCGATACTTGTGCGCTCACCTTATCTTGTTGTCTTGGAGAGACTAAAAGTGAAGTGAGGGCGGTAGTTGAAAGAGATACATCTTTTATTATGGTCCCTATTGCCAAAATTGAAGATTGGACAGTTAAATACAAAAGCTGGAGGAATTTTGTTTTTGAAAGTTACCACTCAAGACTTACTGAAATGCTTGAGACGATAGATACACTGGCTTTCATGAATATGGATGAACGTTTGTTGCGTTATCTTCAGGATAAAGCGAAGATTAATCAAGCTGAAAAACTTCAGGTTACTCATCAGCAGGTGGCCTATGATTTAAATACATCACGCGTGGTCATTTCAAGGCTTCTGAAGAAGCTGGAATTGGAGGGCAAAATTCTCCTCCAACGAAATCACATTTTGGTTTATGATCTTTAATCAGTAGTTCTGTAACTTTTGTTACTGTCGGGGAAGAGGTGCCAGATTACTTTTGCTTCAGAAATAAGAGACACTTTGGAAGTATTAGATTTTCTGGGCCTGATTGGAGGTGGTTCCATTCTTACCATGCCAGCACTCGTCTATCTATTATCAATAAATCCAGTCACAGCAACCGCTTATTCCTTATTTGTAGTGGGGGCCTCTTCTCTGGTAGGAGCGGTTAATAGCATGAAAAAAATTGGTGGATTTTCGAACTGCCACAGTATTTGCCATTCCTGCTTTTATGGCTGTTTATACCCACGAGAAAGTTTTTAATTCCTGCAATTCCGGAGCGCATATTCACTCTCGGGGGCTTTGAGTTAACAAAAGCTATTGGGATTATGTTATTTTTTGCTGTCATTATGATTTTTGCTTCTATCTCCATGGTAAAAAGCAATAAAAAGAAAGAACTACAGGAGACAAGGGTACAGTATAACTTTTTCTTTATTGTTCTTGAAGGTTTTGGTAGGAGTATTGACAGGAATTGTTGGAGCTGGTGGCGGATTTTTAATTATTCCTGCCCTTGTTTTGTTGACCAAATTACCTATGAAAAAGGCAGTGGCGACTTCTTTGCTTATCATAGCAGTGAAATCCCTTTTAGGATTTATAGGAGATATTCAAAACCTCAAGATGGGGCTTTCTTATAGTTTTTACTGGTCTGTCAAAACTGGGAATATTTGTTGGAGGATACCTTAACAGATTTATTGATAGCGAAAAACTTAAAAAAGGTTTTGGCTGGTTTGTCCTGGTAATGGGAATTTATATTTTCTGAAAAGAGATGCTGTGATTTTGTTTCAGAAAAGGTAGGAAGTACTATATGAATAATATAAATATTATTCCTGATTGTGAATTTGAATAGTGACAGCATGGATAGATTTTAACTGCCACAATAGTATGAGATTGGCTGAAATCCATACATATTCTAAGATTATTTAACCTATGCCTGATCTGCGATGTGAACATAGGAATGATAGGAGTGAACTCGTGCAATTAAATTTGCAGAAGATATCAATATGTAACAAATGTTACTGTATAATGCACTCTATGCAAGTATTTTTGCATTAAGAATCTTGAGGAGGGATTGGAAAATTAATCCTCATTTTGAAAATCAATATAAATCGGTGAAAACATGGAAATAGAACAATTTAAAGATGAATCATTAGCACACTACTCCTATGCCATAGTAAGTGAAGGAGAGATGGCTTTAATTGATCCTAGTCGAAACCCCAGGCAATATTATAAATTTGCAGAAGAAAATAAAGTAAAGATTGTAGCGGTTTTCGAGACTCATCCCCACGCCGATTTTGTGAGCGGTCATTTACAAATTCATCAGGAAACAGGAGCTATTATATACGTAAGTGAAAAAGTGGGAGTAAACTATCCTCATGAACCTTTTGACGAAGGAAATACTGTTACAATAGGAAAAGCAATCATTAGCCCCTTGCATACTCCCGGGCACTCTCCTGATAGTCTAACTTTTGTGGTTGAAGAAGGAAACAAGACCGTCTTGTTTACAGGAGATACGCTTTTCATTGGAAATGTAGGCCGTCCTGATCTTCGTGAAAAAGCAGGTAATATGAAAGCTAAAAGGGTAGAACTGGCAAAGGCTATGTACGAAACTATACAAACAAAATTTAATAGTTTTGCTGATGAAGTTTTAATATATCCCGCCCATGGTGCGGGATCCTTATGTGGTAAAAATATAGGTACCTCATCTTCAACTACGCTTGGAAATGAAAGAATGGCAAACTGGGCATTTAAAAAACAAACTGAAGAACAATTTGTGGAAGAGATCCTTAAAGATCAGTCTTTTATACCATCTTATTTTGGTTTTAATGTAGACCTTAACCGAAATGGTGCAGGTAATGTGCAGCAGGAAAAGTATCGCGTGCCCGTGAGCATAGCAGAAGATAAAGTGGAAGATGGAATTACAGTGGTAGATGTAAGACCTGCAGAATCTTATAAGATAGGACACCTGTCAAACAGTATAAATATTATGGCCCGTAGGGGAGAGGATAAGTATGAAACCTGGCTGGGCACTATTATTAGACCAAACGAACCTTTCTATCTTGTGGTGAATTCTGTAGAAGATATTGATGAGCTACTGGAAAGGACGGCGAAAATTGGTTATGAAAATCAAATGAAAGGAATATTAACCTTAAATAGTAAAGCTTTCATAACACCATATAACTTTAATTTGGAGTATTTTAAAAATAATCTTGGCGCATATACAATTGTAGACGTAAGGAATGAAAGTGAATGGACAGAAGATAAAATCTTTGATAATTCCGTAGAGATTCCGCTGAACGAATTGAGGGAGCGAATAAATGAAGTGCCTGGTAATAAACCTATTGTAGTACATTGTGCAGGCGGTTATCGTTCTGCAGCAGGAAGTAGTATCCTCGAGAACAAGTTCAAAGATCAAAAAGTGTTTGACCTTAGCGAAGCCATAAAGGACTTTAAATAACAGGAGTTCAGTTAAATACCAAAAAGTTCAATGCATTGGATGGGGGAGCATGAAAAACCACTACAGTAGAATACATTTTAGCTAAGGGAAATCCTGGTTTTTAGGAATGTCTTTAATATATTTTTCACTGTTTTTTGAACCTTCTAATCCATTCCCTTTAGTGGCTTCACATACTCTTCCAGAAGTTTAGGAGCGTCATATTTAATATCTTCTTCTAATACACGGGTTTCGTAACTATCGTAAGCTCCGTGAGAGATATCCTTTCCAACTATTTGAATTAGACCTTGATGTCTCGGGTCCTTTTCGATTTTTGAATATAATTGAAGTAAAAAAGATTTTTCTCCCTCCAGAACCTGGAAAAAGTTACCATCAGAGAAAAGTAATATTCCCTTGATATTATTTTTAAGATTTTGTTGGAGTGTTTGGTCCATTAAATTTTTCAATATGGTTTCATTTAAATCCATAGAGGCGGTACTAACATAACAAAAAGCATATTTCATAATATAGATGTCTTTTTTAATAATGGGCTTAGGGAGTATTCCTAATTTAAATAAAGAGGTATAAAACTAAGAGATAGAAATAATTATTTTTAATTACAGTTTCTAATTAACCTGTAATGATGATGAAAAGTATTTATTTTCATCAATTGAAATAAACCTCCTTTGCATATCTTTTCTTTAGTTTTTCTCTACAGTGCCTTCAGGTTCTCACCATCTTACCCCATAATCGGGTTCATTAAATTTCTAAACATGTTTCATTGATAACTATAAAGGGTACTTATATAATCAGAGCATATTAATGGTTTGCGTTTTTCATCAAATTGCAGGGGAACTATATTTAATATTAGAGAAATTTATTCCCGCCCATCTGACCATGATATTGCTTTTTTCAGCGAGTTTAATAAAATAAATACGGGCCATTTGTGAATATCTGCTCCCCAACAAATATCTTCAACACTTTTATAAAAGGTTTGTTCTAAGTTAAAACAAAATGCTCTGGTACCATTTCAAATGGTATCATTAACGATATTTAACCGCAGAGGTAATCCACCTTTGTTCTGTTATAATTATCGATCATAAATCTTACGGAGCCTACAAACTTGTTTAGCGAAATCTAAATTTTCTTTGCTAAAAGCTATAATGATAAAATAAAGATAGCACAGCAATCTTGAACTCTATTAATTATAAGATATACGGTACATTACACCATTGGTATCATCTGTGAGCAGCAATGAACCGTCCACATGAATTGCCAGGCCAACCAAACGACCAAAATGAGCGTTATTGTTATTTACAAGAAATCCGGTGAGGAAATCTTCAAAACCTACAGGCTGTCCATTTTCGAATATGAGTCGGGCAACTTTATACCCTACTGGATGGCTCCGGTTCCACGAACCTCTGAACACTACAAATGCATCATTTTGATATTCTGTCGGGAATTGATTGCCGGTATAGAATTCCATTTCCATAGGAGCAGCATGTGCTGTATAATGCACTTCAGGAAAGACCGACATTTCGGCAAATTCCACATAGGTCATATCCTCAGGTCTAGGGTTAGGATTGTACTGTCCATCATCAAATATATGCGGCCATCCATAATGTTCACCTTCCATGATCTCGTTCAGTTCTTCATTCTGTTCAGTATCTCCCAACATATCAATTCCATGATCCATTCCCCAAAGCACACCTGTATCCGGATGCCAGCCAAACCCGATAGTATTCCTAAGTCCTTCAGCATAAATACGCATATCACCAGCATTAGCATTGGCCTGTACCATGGTGGCATGAAGTTCATTTGGTTCAATACAGGCATTGCAGGTACTTCCAATGGTTACATACATCATTCCATCGGGTCCAAATTTTATTGTTCGGTTTGGATGTTGGCCACCATCAGGTAATGAGGAATTTAAAAGTTCCGGTTCTCCCAACGTACCATCCTCATTTATATCTGCGGCGTAAATTTCTTTAATGGTCACGATGTACAACCTGTTGTTATGGATGGCTAAACCATGAGCATTTTCCAGTGTGGCCACTGTCTCCCTGCGATCTGCCATTCCATCATTATTGGTATCTTCAAGTAAAAGTACTTCTCCCTCTGAACGAAGGGATACATACACATGCCCTGCCTCACTGGTTACAATGATCCTTGCTTCTCCGAGATTTTCAGCAAATTTTAGAATGCTAAATCCCTGAGGGAGCTTTAACTGATTTACGCGTTGGTCTGTAGCTTCCACCACTGCCGGTCTAAAAACGTAAGTGCTGTTTTGATCCCGGGTAGGGTCTTCTTCTGTTTCAGGGATAAAAGTGTCCCAAAAATCATCATCACTGGTGCAGGCGAAGAACAGTCCCATAAAACAAAATACCAATACCGAAGGAAATATGAATTTTTTCATAGCTAAAAGATTTAATGGTTTGCTTTTTATTTTTCTGTAAACCAGTAAATTAAATTACATGAAACTCTCTTGAAGAGGAAATGAATTATAATAACTTTAAGCAATTGGTTAAGAAACTCTTTTATTTGATTTCTAATGAAATCACTAGAAATTTTCTGATCTACGAAGTTAAAAAGACAAAATTTTTTCCATTTCTCATATCCGTAGAAGACAGAAGTTGGGACATAAAAAAATTACTACTGAACAATGAATAAAATCCAAACCGTCATACGCATGCCAGAAGTACCATTAATCGTACCTTTGTCTTGCTAGGTCCCAGCAGAAAGGTATACCATATAATTATGTCTAATTTCAATTTTTTGGCTACTTTATCATTACTTGTAGATTAGGAATTAAAAGAGGGTAAAGGATAGCTATAATATGTTACCCGCCTAAGGGATTACCTTCAAAATACATACGTGATCATCAGGTGATAAGTCCTTCTAAGGCAAATAATTTGCCCCTACGGAAGGGAAAATAAATGTATATCAGCGGGCAGGGAGGAGGTGGTTTTGTCAGGAAAGAGGTAGGAGCCCATACTTTTGGAGGAGCAGCTGCATTCCTTTTCACTGGATAGGAAAACAGTGATGTAGAAAATGACAAAATCAGAGAAAATGCTCCGCCGGCACGACTTATGGTTTAGAGAAAGATCCTTACGGATCTGTAAATGTTTATAGAAAATATCCCAGGATCGTGGAACAAATGGATGCACTCCTTACGGAGACACTAAAATCTCAGGCCTATAATATCAATACTCTTTGTAGCTATAATTGAGTTACTCATTCAAATTGATTTTTCGGAGCTTGTTAACCAGATAGCACTGGTAGAAACCTAATTGTTTCTGCTAATAGCAAATCCGAAACTCGCATTCCCAAGCTGGAGGGCCGTACGTTCTATTTTGATTACCTGATGTAACCATGAAATAAATAAATCGCACCATATGACCACTGGGGGCCCTGAATAGATGGATAATTGAACCTGTCCATCATTAAAGAAATATAGCGAAAAGGGTAATCCGCTGGAAGTTCAATGATATTAGGCCATATCCTGCTGCCTGAATTACTATTCCATGGGGGTAAATCTATGTTCAATATTCCTTTTTCGATTAGGTCAGGATAACTATAAATATAAATTTTTCGTTCGCTGCTACCGGAAAAACAATAACGCTTATTTCCGATTTTTTGTATGGATACACCGGTGGAATTATGTATGACAGGTCCGGATATTTTATGATACCCCCTGTTCCAATTTTCAGATTCCATCAGGACTGCTTTGTATCCATTAATATTTTCACAAGCAAGTATTCTCCACTTTTTAATCTGATGGTCATAGATTATGTGAGGGTCTTCAATATCTCCCTCTATACCCAGCGGGTTAGCTTTCATTACCGAAAAACCAAATCGGGGATCTTTTTTGCTATATACACTCAATAATTGTTTTTTTTCTCCAGGTTTAGCGAAAGCACTGAAACCTGTAGTTATGCCACGCCATATGGAATCTTTTCTATCATAAAATATATGTGATGCCACATCATTACGAAGCAGTCCATCTGCCCTGTCAAACACTATAACTCCTTCAAATTGGAGGTCAAAAACAGTTGGATCTAAGCTGAATACTCCCTGCAGTGGGTGAGGTAGTGCTCTCCCTCTCATAGTCATAGTGTACCAAACTCGATTTTGATCTATAAAAGGAGTTCCATCCTCGTATGTTATTGCTCGGATATCCGCCAAACCAACACCAGTGCTTAGTGTTGACTGTATTTTGTCAATTAAGATTTCGCCTTGCATATTGATATATAGATTGGACTGTAACGAGTGGAGATATTGTTTTTCTCGTAAATCAATATATTCGGCAAAATCAATTTGACCTATCGCAACGGGAAGATCCTTATTTTTGATGTATACAGTCAACCCACTTCCCAGTAGTTGTAAAATTATTTTCTTTGAATCAGATGATATAACTTGATCCAAATTGATAGCAATTGATTCATCAATGACTGTTTTGCCCTGACGATAAATCTTCTGTGTGACATCCGTAATGCTATCGTTTGCAAAAGAAATAGTTAATAAAAATCTTTCTGTATTTTCTGCGTCTGAAAAGTCAAAACCTATTTCTCCCAAACCTTTAAAAGAAGCCAAGTCGATGGTATAAGTGGCAAAGGGATTAAAGCCTCCAAACCAGAGAGCTGAAGGGGACTTTTTATCCGATGTTACCAAGAATCTGCCGTTTTTAATTCTTGTATTGATTGTTGAATCGGCATAATAAGTTACCGGATGCATGACGGGTAAACCTATTAGTTCAGATGGCTCTAAAAGTGAGAGTGGAATTTGTTGATTTTCATTAAAGATATATCGGCGTACACCTTGTCTTACGAAAGTTATTTCATCCGGATGAACCTCATTTTGAGCCATTAGTATACCACAATCAATCAAGAAGATCATTATAGTAATAAACTTAATGTAACTAATCATAGTCTATTTAATATCATCATAAAATAGCATTTTAATTATATTTCTAATTTTTTCTTTTATGGCTTTTGTTGTATTGATGATCTTAATATGAATCACCATCAATAGATTCCATTGTCTTCATCGAATTTTCCTACCAGTAAGTTCAGGAAGTAAAAAAGTATTAGGAACGTGACTATTGAAGGTGAATATGGTGAGGCTACACCTTTCTACCAACTACCATGATCACCATCATGGGATTTCTTCATTCTCCTTGTTGTAACATGTGGCGCGTTTGGAACAGTAAACTACTATAGGCATAAAGCACGAGCACCTGTTGCAAACGATCGAATTTGTAGTTAATTAGTTAGCAGAATGGTTTTTAATATCCTTTATCATCTGCTCATATTTTTTAACCATCTCAGGATTTTCATGTGCCAGGTTGTGTTGTTCAGCTTTGTCCCTAGAGAGGTCATACAATTGAGGTGCGGATTTCAGGCCCGCTTCAATATCCTTATTGGCCATCCAATCCGGGATAGATCCATCTGTAAAAGGTTGAATATATTTCCAATCTCCGTCTCTCAAAGCCAGTGTAAAGGCTTCTTCAAGCATAACCTCCCTACCTTTCTCAGTTCTCCCTAAAAGTGCATCAAGATGATTCTCACTATCTATAATCTGGCCTCCCATGTCCTGACCTACAAGTTCAGCTAAGGAAGCATAAAAATCCAATTGATTCATCATTGCAGCTGATTTTCGTGGTTCAACCGTTCCAGGCCAGTAGACAATCATGGGAACTCTTGTTCCTCCTTCGTATATACTGTATTTGCCACCTCTGAAAGGTCCGGCAGGGTCATGCTCCCCAACGAGTTCTACTGCTTTGTCATCATATCCATCATCTAATACAGGCCCATTGTCACTGGTGAAAATAATCATGGTATTTTCAGCCAGACCTTCCTTTTCTAGAATCTTTTTTATTTCTCCAACCACGTAATCCATCTGGACAATGGCATCTCCTCTGCGTCCCATATCACTTTTGCCCTGAAATCTTTCATTGGGTGCCCTTGGTACATGAATATCATGAAAACTAAAATATAAAAAGAATGGATTTGCTTTGTTCCTAGTAATAAAATTAGAAGCCTTTTCAGTAAATATAAAAGGGAATTCCTCATCTATCCATTCAGCACTTTCGCCTCCGCTCATGTAGCCTATGCGGCTTATGCCATTTACTATTGTCTGACTATGTTGCAAATCGGCTTTCATTTTGAGTAACTCCGGTTTTTCGGTTCCAAGGGGGCGATCACCCACTTTCTCTTCGTAACTAACCTTTATAGGATCGTCTTTAGAAAGATTTAGAACCTTGTCATCTTCAAGAAATACAGTAGGTACTCTGTCTCCAGTAGCAGGAAGTAAGAAACTATAGTCGAAGCCAACCTCTGCAGGGCCGGGAGTTACTGGTTCATTCCAGTTAACTTTTCCATACCCAAGACCGAGGTGCCATTTCCCAACTACGCCTGTAGTATAACCTGCATTTTGCAGCATTTTGGGAAGGGTGACCATACTCGTATCAATGAGTAAAGGCGCATCCCCCGGAAGGATTGCAGCATTATTCCTAAAAGCATAATTTCCCGTGAGTAATGAATAGCGTGAAGGAGTACAGGTGGCGGCAGAACTATGAGCATCTGTAAACATGACTCCATTTCTAGCAAGAGAATCCGTATGAGGGGTTTCCACACCTTTTGCTCCGTAAGAGCTTAAATCTGCATATCCCAAATCGTCAACGTATAATAAAACAATATTTGGTTTATTTGGTTTTTGAAGACTATCTTGTTTATCGGAGTTTTCGGGTTTCGTGGAAGAATCGTTTCTACATGAAATAGCTATCATAGCTATAAATATCCAAAGAAGATGTGAATTTTTCATAGCCCAAAAATATCTATGCTTCTCTCCGTTTCAAAGTAAATTTGTCCAAATGAAGTGTACAAATGTGCATTATTCATCAAAACTGCATGATTTTTTCAAAAACCTCCTGAACCTAAGACTAATTTTTGATGTTAATTGAAGCCTTAAAAATAAAGCGAGAATGAAATATAATCATCTTTTTTTCGGAGTAGCTGTGGCTACATTAATATTGGTCTCATCATGTAAAGACAATGTCAATAGGGATAATATTGAGAACATTTTTGAACAACAGGACAGCGTGATGCTTAAGGCTGATCTTGATCCCAAAAACTTTCAGCAAGAAATTAACGATAAGTACATAAACCTGTTTACTTTGAAGAATGATAACGGCTTGGAAGCGGTTTTTACTAATTATGGCCAAAGACTGGTATCTCTGTACGTTCCTGATTCCAAAGGAAATTTTGATGATGTTGTTTTAGGGTTTGGAAGTTTGCAACAATATCGAAAAGCCAAAGAAAAATTTTTTGGAGCTACAATAGGTAGGTATGGAAACCGTATAGCCAATGGGCAGTTTAAATTAGATGATTCTATTTACCAGCTGGCCAAAAATAACGGCGAAAACCATCTTCACGGTGGGAACAAAGGATTTGAAAGTGTTGTCTGGAATGCCCGTCAGATATCTGATTATAAGCTGGAATTTACCCGGACTTCACCCGATGGAGAAGAGGGTTATCCTGGTAACCTAAAAGTAAAAGTTCATTATGAACTCACTAATGAAAATGAACTCAAGATAAATTATTACGCGACTACGGATAAACCAACCCCCGTTAACCTTACTCACCATTCCTTTTTTAACCTTTCGGGAGCGGGAAACGGATCTATAAATAATCATAAATTAATGATTAATGCTGATGCTTTTACTCCCATTGATGAAGGGTTGATTCCTACCGGTGAATTGAAGAAGGTGACTAATACACCCTTCGATTTCAGGGAATTAAAGTCTATTGGAAAGGATTTGGATACTACTGCAAATGAACAACTGAGAAGAGCAAAAGGTTATGACCATAACTTTGTGCTTAATAATAAATCATTAGGTTCAAATGAAATTATACTTGCCGCTAGGGTAGTGGAGCCAATGTCTGGAAGGACTATGGAAGTCTTTACAAACGAACCCGGGTTACAGTTTTATGGAGGAAATTTTCTTAATGGTAAAACAAAAGGAAAATCTGGGAAACCCTATGATTTCAGGGGAGCTTTTTGTCTCGAAACACAGCATTTTCCAGATTCCCCAAATCAGGATAACTTTCCTTCAACTATATTAAAGCCAGATGAAGAATACCGCTCTGTCTGCATATATAAATTCGGAACTCTGCAATAGGGTAAGCACTGTTTAACTTTGATCTGCAAATTGGGTTGGAGTAAGATTAAATTCTTTTTTAAATGCTCTGCTGAAGTAGTTGGGATCACTGTATCCCACCTGATAAGCTACTTCAGAAATGTTTTTCCCTTCTTTAATGAGGCGGGTAGCCTTCTTCATGCGCTTTCGCTTGATGTATTCCAAAGCACTCAAACCGGTTATTTTTTTCATTTTAAGGTGTAGTAAAGAACGACTCATGCCTGCCTCATTGGCTAGGATTTCCACTCCAAATTTTGGATCGGAATGAAACTTTTCAACCAAGGAAGAAATTTTTCTCAAAAATTCCCTGTCCTGATTATTGGCCGGAATTGCTTCCTGTTCTTTGGAATTTATATCAGAAAAACGTTTTTCGAGGTTTTTACTGGTTTCCAGAAGGTTTGTGACTAACAAATCCAATTCCTTTAGATTAAAAGGTTTTGCCAAGTACGCGTTTGCTCCGGAACCTAGCGCATCTAATTTCAGGTTTTCATCATTCTTAGCCGTCAGAAGTAAAAACGGGATGTGCTTTGTTTCATTAGTAGATTTGATTTTTTTGCATAACTGTAAACCTGAAATTTTAGGCATTTTCATATCGGATATAATTACATCGGGGTAAGAATTCTCAATTTTTTGAAGCGCCTGTTCCCCATCTTTAGCGGTTATAACCTGAAATTTGCCAGAAAAATGTTTATGAAGGAATTTCATTAACTCAACGTTATCTTCAGCAATAAGTATTTTCAGGTTGCTTTTCTTTTCAATATCTGTAAATTGTGTAACTTCAAAATTGCTGATGATAAGATCTTTGGATACATTAAGAGATTTGTTGCCTTGAATTTCTTCCAATTTTTCTGTGCTTTTTGATTTTAAAATTAAAGGAAATTCCACATTAATTTCTGTACCCTTCAGCAGCTCGGATTTAACGGAAAGGTTTCCATTTAGAAATTTTGTAAGACTTTTTACCAAGGCTAATCCGAGACCAGAACCCCCTGTGTTATCTTCATTTGTAGATTTATAAAACGGTTCGAAAACTTTAGCAATAACTTCTTTACTCATACCAGAGCCGGTATCCGAAAAGGACATCATGATGCTGCTTCTTTTCTGTTCATCGAGGCTGTTGCTGATATTGATTTTTAATTCTACCGAGCCACCTTCCGAAGTGTTTTTTAAGCTATTAGATATAAGGTTCGTAGCGATCATTTCTACTTTCGAAGGATCAAAATAACAGCTATATTCCGTGAAATCTGTTTTAAAACTATATTTGATTTGTTTCCTTTCAAAGAGCGGATGGAATGCTTCGAAGGTATCCTTGAGAAACAGGATAATGTCTCCTTTTCGCAGTTCCAGCTGTGCATGGTCGGTTTCAATTTTTCTGAACTCAAGTAACTGCTGAATTAGCTGGTTTAATTTATCAGCACTTTTTTTTATAGAAATTAATTCTTCAGGTGGTTTGGAATTGTTTGTTTTTTCTCTAAAGAATTTTTCAGCAGAAGCAATGATTAAGGTCAAAGGAGTTTTGAACTCGTGAGAGATGAATGTGAAGAAATTGAGTTTGTGTTTGTTTAATTCACTGATCTTCTCTTTTTCAAGACGCTCCATCTGCACAGCCAACTTTTGTTTATGGATGAATCTCACAAATCTCCAGTATGCATATATGAGGAAGATGATAAAGATTAAATAAATAATATAAGCCGTATTTGTTTTCCAAAAGGGGGGTAGAACAGTAAGTTGTATGCTTCTTTCGTTTTCGTTGTTAAGTGGAAGCGTTTGCACCCTAAATCTATATTCGCCGGGAGCAAGATTTGTATATGTTGCGGTAGTTTTTGTTCCTACAGTATTCCATATTTCATCAAAACCATCCAATTTATAAGCATATTTTACCGCACCTTCGCTACCATAATTTATAGCTCCATATTTGAATGATATTACATCCTGCTTATGGTTAAGGACCAGGTCATTTTGTGAGTTGATATGTTGTCGAAGGATTCCCTTTTCTGTTATGGGAATTTCTTTGTTGAACAATTGAAAACCCGTAAATTGAATCTTTGGAGCTTCCGGAAATGAATCTAGTTTTGCCGGATCGATGATATTAAGGCCATAGATTGATCCAAAATATAAAACTCCATTATCATCTTTAAATGCTGATTTAAAATTGAACTGATTGGTTGTCAGGCCGTCTTCAATGCCGAGGTGTTTTAGATTGTTATTATTCGGATCAAAAATACTTATTCCCTTATTAGTGGAAATCCAGAATTTACCATATTCATCTTCCAATATACTATAGACATTGGTATTAGGAAGATCTTTATTTTCTGAAAACGGTTTTAAACTACTTTTATTTTTATTGCCTATAATAACGCCTTCATTAAGCGATCCAAACCATATATTGCCGCTGAGATCTTCATATGCGTTAACAATTTGAGCATTTTTACCATCATTAGGGAACGAATTGATTTTGCAATGGAATAATTGATTCGATTCAGCCTCCAGTTTAAAAATACCGGAATTGCGGGTACAAAACCAAAGATTATGATTGCTGTCTTCAAGAATGTCATAAATAAACTTGTCTCCTAGAACTTCAGGTTTAAAGAGGGAGAATTGCCCTGTTTGATAATCATAAATATTTAATCCAAACTGGGTACCTACCCACAACCTACCAGAGTGGTCTTTACATAAAGCGTAGACAAAATTGTTAGAAATGGAATGGGGGCTTTTTTTATCCGACTTCATTATTGTAACCTCTCCGGATTTTTTGTCAAACCTGTTAAGTCCTCCGAGAAATGTTCCTATCCAAATATAGCCGCTATCATCTTCTTCTAAAGCATGAATGTTGTTACTACTAAGGCCATCAGAAGTTTTGAGAAAACTAAACTTTTCTGTTGAGGGGTTGTAAATGCTAATCCCGCCGTCTTCCGTACCGATCCATATTTCGCCTTTTTTAGTTTTAATAATTTGACTTATCGCCTTACCGCTGATGGAATTTTTATAGTCACTCGGTAAGACCTGCTGAATACCTAAGGATTCAGGACTAGTGTAATTTACACCCCCGAAATAAGTTCCGATCCATGTAATTTCTTCATCACTTATAAAAATGCTGTAAATGGATTTATCCGAAAGGGTCTCTGGTTGTGAACTAAAAGATTGGGAATAATGAACTACCTTTTCTTCTTTGCTGTTATAAATGAAAATTCCACTCTCGGTACCAAGCCACAACCTGCCACTTTTGTCCTGATCTATGGAACGGATTACTTCGGCTTCAATCCGATTTGTGTTTCCTATTGGTATATGTTGAAATGTATCTTCTTGTGGATCAAATAGGAAAAGTCCTATGGAAGTTCCGAGCCAGATATTATCCCACCGATCTTTAAATAGGCAGTTAATTGTATAAATATTGCTATCAGGATTAGATGGAGGATTTGAATCAACTGGAGGTTTGTACTTCTTTATGATTTCTCCAAAATTGTTTATTAATAATAAACTTTGATTAAGAGCAATAATGTATACATTGCTTTTAAAACTTTCAATATCTACTATAGTCTTGTCTTTTAAATAGTGGTATTTCTTGCCTTCAGGTGTTATTTTGAATAAACCTTTTGTTGTTCCTGCATAGATATCATGAATATTTGTTTCAATGATAGAATTAACTGAACCAACGGAATTATTGAGAATATGTTCAAAAGAATGTGTTTCAGGCAAAAATCGGTCTAATCCCTCAAATGTCCCAATATATAATCCATCCGACAAAGCCTCTATTGTATTGATTTGGTTGTTAATTAAAGAAGTCTTGTCCTTCTCCTGATGATAAAAACTTTGAATTTCTTTCCCGTTAAAACTGTTTAAGCCTTCTCTTGTTCCAAACCACATCAAGCCATTTTCATCTTGAGCTATATCATAAACAGTGCTATGGGAAAGACCATCCTTGGCAGTAATCTTTTTAAATTTTATGTCTTGCCCTTTTAAGCTGGTAAAGGCAAACAAAGGCAAAATTACCAGAACTAATTTTATTAGGAAGATGGTGGAAAAGCGACAGGATAAAATAGTCATAATTTATTTTTCTTAAATGGTATCCTTTAATTAGACAAAAATGCTAGTAGAATGAACAAATATATAGGAAACAAAATTAATATTCATTTAACATTACAAAACAAATTTGATAGTTAACAGCTGAATTTAATTTTAAAGATTCAAAATATGAGGTGCTATATTAATAATTTATAAATAAAAAGGAAAATGAAGTTAATCTTTGCTGTTCATAAAGTCCTGATGAAATCCTCACCTGTAAAATTGATGATAAGCATTTTGCTCTTGTTCATTCCGCTACTTTTATGGAGTTTTAAAGATACGGAACTTGAAGATAGACCTAATATCATCATCATCATGGCAGATGATCTAGGTTTTTCAGATTTGGGCTGTTACGGTGGAGAGATCCATACCCCCAATATTGACAAACTAGGATATAACGGGGTGCGAATGAACGCTTTCTACAACACTTCCAGATGCTGCCCTTCTCGAGCATCTTTGCTGACAGGTTTATATCCTCACCAAGCGGGTTTAGGAAGAATGACCCATAAAACGGATTTGCCGGGATACCAGGGAACATTAGATAATAATACCGTGACGATTGCTGAAGTTCTAAAGAAATCTGGTTATCAAACGGGAATGGTGGGAAAATGGCATGTCTCCGAAACACCGGTACGGCGGACTGAGGAACAATTGGAATGGCTGGCACATCAAAATGATTATGGTGATTTTTCCGATACTTCTACATATCCTACTTCGAGAGGATTTGAAAAATACTATGGCAACATTTGGGGGGTTGTAGATTATTACGATCCTTTTAGTCTTGTAAATGATAAAAACCAGGTAAAAAGCGTTCCTCAAGATTATTATCACACTACAGCAATTGGGGATTCTGCCGTGGCATATGTACACCAGTTTTCAAAAAAGGATAATCCATTCTTTTTGTACGTAGCTCATACTGCTCCACATTGGCCCCTTCAGGCGCCGGATAGCGTTATTGCAAAATATGAGGAGAGGTATAAAATGGGATGGAAACAGATACGTGCCACCAGGTATCAAAGCCTAATAGAGAAAGGAGTCATTAGATCTGACACTTCGCTTCCTTATTTTATGTTTCCTGAACGGGAATGGAGAAAAAATAGGGATACCCTGTGGGATGTACATGCTATGGCCACTCATGCAGCTATGATAGATATACTTGATCAAACTGTTGGTAATCTTTTAAATGAACTTGAGAAAACAGGAGAATTAGATAATACGATTATCTTTTTTCTTTCTGATAATGGTGCCAGCTCTGAACGTCCCTCTGAATACGGACCAGGTTTCGACAGGCCAGGTGAAACCCGTACCGGAGAAAAAATACAATTTCCTGTAGAGAAGGACTTTCTTTCCGGCCCACAAACAGTCACTTCCGGGATTGGACCTGAATGGGCACATGTTGCTAACACCCCTTTCCGGTATTGGAAGGCCCGGGTATACGAAGGTGGAATTACCACGCCTTTCATTGCACACTGGCCTGCAGGTCTTACTAATAAAGGCGATGTCATCCAAAATACAGCAAGTCATATTACTGATCTGATGGCCACCTGCCTGGATTTGGCCGGAGCGGAATATCCAAAGAGTTTTCAAGGCAGATATATTAAACCTACTGTAGGCAAAAGCATAATGCCAATTCTAAAGCGTGGCGACAATCAAAATTCCCAAAAAGATTATTTCTGGGAACATTTCGGCGCAGCCGCACTGCGCAGTGGTGACTGGAAAATTGTGAGACTGGATGCACAGTCCGAATGGAACCTATACAACTTAAAACAAGATCGCACAGAAGTTCATAATCTGTCATATCAATACCCTCAAAGGCTAAATCTCATGAAGGAGCAATGGGAGAAATTAGCAAATCAATACCAGGTTTATCCTGCTCCAACTAATTAATATATAATGACAATGAAAAAAATCTTCCTCTTCATTTTATTGATTCCTTTTTTTGCAACTGCTCAGAAGGCAGAAGATGTTTTAAGATTTTCCATGAAAAGTAAATGGGCGAATCAGGTATCAGAAGATCATGTTTGGAATGTTTATCCAAGGCCTCAAATGAAAAGAGAAAATTGGAAAAACCTAAATGGTTTGTGGGAGTATGCTATCTTGCCTGTTACAAAACAAAAACCTACAAAGTTTCAAGGGGAAATTCTTGTTCCCTTTGCTGTAGAATCTGAATTGAGTGGGGTAAAAAAACTAGTAGGAGAAGATAGTAACCTCTGGTATCGTACTTCGTTTACCGTTCCTGATTATTCAAATACTGAAAGAATACAATTAAATTTTGGGGCGGTAGACTGGAAAGCGACTATTTATATAAATGGAAAGAAAGCTGGCGAGCATACCGGAGGCTTTACACCTTTTAGCCTGGATATCACACCGTACCTAAAGAAAGGTGAGCAGATTCTTACCATCAAAGTTTGGGATCCCAGTGATGCGGGAACTCAGCCAAGGGGGAAACAGGTGGCTAATCCAAAAGGAATCTGGTACACTCCTGTAACCGGAATATGGCAAACCGTCTGGCTGGAAAAGACTTCTAAAGAGTTTATTAGTTCTCTTAAAAACACTCCGGATATCGACAAGGCTATTCTTCATTCCGAAATTTTTCTTGAAGGTATCACGGCTAATAAGATTTTATTAATAGAAGCTTTGAGCGGTGAAGAAGTAATAGCCTCTTCTGAAATAGAATTACAGCCTGGGCAAGAAGAGGTAAAGGTAAACCTACAAATACCAGATCAGGTTTTATGGAGTCCCGACAATCCTCATTTGTATGATTTAAAAATAAAGTTACGGGATAAGGATTCTACACTGGATGAGGTTAGCGGATATTTCGGAATGAGAAAAGTGAGCCTGGGAAAGGATCAGAATGGCTATACAAGAATCATGATTAATGATGAGCCGCTTTTTCAATTTGGATTACTGGATCAGGGCTGGTGGCCAGATGGACTTTATACTGCTCCCAATAAAGAGGCGATGCTTTATGATGTGGAGATGACCGAAAAGTGGGGCTTTAATATGCTACGAAAACATGTTAAAGTGGAACCGGCCGTATTTTATTATGAGTGCGATAAACGTGGAATGCTGGTATGGCAGGATATGCCAAACGGTAATTACCTTGAAGATTTGAGGATACAAGCATGGGAAGAGAAAGATGCTGAAAGATCAGAAGAATCTTCCAGGCAATTTGAAAAAGAATTAAAAGAAATGATGGATTATTTTCATTCTTTTCCATCCATAGTTGTTTGGGTGCCATTTAATGAAGGTTGGGGGCAATATGATACAGAAAAGGTAACCAAATGGGTTGAAAATTATGACCCCAGCCGATTGATAGATTCTCCAAGTGGTTGGGCAGATAGAGGTGTGGGAGATATGATCGATGTGCATCTATACCCAGGACCTGGAATGGAATTGCCTGAAGAAAACAGGGCTGCGGTTCTAGGCGAATTTGGGGGAATTGGCTGGGCAGTTGAAGATCACATATGGTGGGATAAAAAGAATTGGGGATATCTCACCTACGATGGAGAGGTAGAATACAGACGGCGGTTTGAGGAGTTGATAAAGGATCTTGTTAGTTTAAAAAGTTTTGGACTATCTGCTGCAATTTACACCCAAACCACTGACGTGGAAGGAGAAGTTAATGGATTGATGACTTATGACCGTGAAGTGATTAAGATAGATCCGAAAGTGACTAAGGAATTAATAAATCCACTTTACCAGCAAGCGGATGATTTTAATACCATTATTTCAGATTCAGAGGAAGACTCCCATGTTTGGATGATAAGTTATAATCCCAAGAGAAATTGGAAGGATGGCATAAAAAGGTCTTCAGCATGGAAGGAAGCAGAAGCTCCTTTTAGCTCCTATGATAATTATTTTTTGCCTGAAGGATCAAATTGGAATTCAAAAAAAGATCTGTATCTCCAAAAGTCATTCAACCTTTCCTCTGTACCTGAAGAACTGACATTAAGATATTATCTGGATAAATCTTCAATGCAGGTGTTTATTAATGGAAAATTGGTTACCACGGAAAAGCATGAGGGGGGTAGGAAAAGACATTATAGAAACAAGGTTCTTGAGAATACTTCAGCTTATTTAAAGAAAGGAGAAAATACCATCTCTATAATTCTAAAAGCAGAAAGGGAAGACCATTCATTTGACCTGGGTATTTATGAGTCAGGTGTATCTGGAGGTAAAAACGAAAAAGCTATGCCGGTTTCCTCTGGCAAATAAATTATAAACGAAAAAAAATGAACATGCGATATATATATAGAACAAGCCTGTTAGTACTGATGATCTGTTTGTTTTGGAGCTGTGCTTCGTCGGACAATGATCCTGTGGACGCGACGGATGATTTGGGGCAAAGTGACGATGGTCCTGTGGATACTTCTTTTTTGGAGACGCAGAACCTCGGGGTGAACTTCAATGAGCAGTTAGACTATATAGACAACGATGCTTTATTGGCTCTTCATACGGATTGGGTTCGTGGTTTTGTGGATTTTTTCAGGTATTATGAGGATCCTACCTTAATTAGCAGCGATGCAAAGATCACCCGTTACCTAGGCCTTCAGACGTATGGATTTAAAACGGTATTAAATATCAAGTGGTTGTTCCGGGGGAGTGATTACCCTGCTGCTGGTTCTCCGGAGATGGCCTCTCAGATGGCCGTTCTAGAACAAATTCTTGCCCGGGTATGGGATAAGACCGATGTAATCGTAGTAGGCAATGAGCCTTTTATCGAGACGGATCCTGAGGATTACGGAGCGGCCATGTATGATTATTATGTTGAGGCCACCAATGTGGTAAAGGCTTACGGGGAGGAGCATGGGGAGCGGCCTATATTTTTCGGTTCTTTTGACAATATGTACCAATCCAGGCGTCAGAATCTGGAGGTGTTAAATGATTTATTGGATTTTTCGAGTAACACTTCCTGGATAGCTGGTGTAGATCTTCACATTCACCATTCCTCTACCCAGGAGATGCGAGATGCATTGGATTTTGTAAGTGCCCGGATACGTGATGACCAGAAAATGATGGTAAGCGAATTTTCTTTGATGAAACATTTCCGGAGCAATCTTACGGGCAGCATTCCTGTGGAATTTGCCAATGAATATGGTTTCTCGGATAGCTGGATGAATTATGAATATATCGATTATGCTTTAAAGAATGAGGTGGATCGTTCACAGTGGGTGGATTTTCTGAGCCAGAGCAGCTGGTTTGAAAACCGGAAGCATTATCTGAGCAACAGTTTTTACGATGTATTCTCAAGTTATGACAAATTTTTTCTGGGCACCTACGCCTTCAGGCAGAGTTATCCTGAGACGGCGGATTTTACGGCCACGACAGATCCCTGGGTTCTCAACGGGTTGTATGCCAATCGCAGTGTGGAACCTGATCCTGCCAATGGTCGATTTCAATTTAATTATGCCTGGGCGGAAGATTTCCTATCCATTCAAAATAGTTCGAACTAACAATCAAAAATTATCTAAAATCAATTATTATGATAAAAGCCAACTACTGGAAGCTCCTTGTTTCTTGTTTTTCGATGCTCGCTTTTCTTTTTACTGGTCCCACGGCCAGTGCTCAAAACATAAGCATATCGGGGAATGTAACTTCTTTTGATGACGGCACTCCTTTACCGGGAGTAAATGTTGCTGTCAAAGGGACCAACAAAGGAGCTCAAACAGATTTTGACGGGAATTATACTATTCCCTCTGTTTCGGGTGACGCCACCTTAATATTCAGTTATTTAGGATTTGTGACCCAGGAGATTCCCGTTGATGATCGTACCACCATTAATGTAGCGTTGAAGACGGATCAGGAAGCCCTGGATGAAGTGGTTGTAATCGGTTATGGAACGGTAAGAAAGAGTGATTTGACGGGGGCGGTTTCTTCTATTAAGGCAGAAGAGCTGAACCCGGGAGCCAATGCTTCTGTTGAACAGGCATTGCAAGGTAGGGTTGCCGGGGTACAGATCAGCCAGAAAAGCAATGAGCCCGGTGGGGGGTTAAGTGTCAATATTCGCGGAGCCGGCTCAATAAATGCGGGAACCGAGCCTTTATATGTTATAGACGGGGTAATTGTCAATAACGGTTCTATCGCGGCTACCGGAGGTGCGGGATTTACAGGCAACCAGAATCCAAGAAATCCTCTGAACACGCTGAACCCTGCGGATATCCAGTCGATAGAAATTTTAAAAGACGCCTCGAGTACGGCCATTTATGGTTCTCGGGGCTCAAACGGAGTAGTGTTGATTACCACCAAAAAAGGGAAGACAGGATTGCTACGAGTGAATTACGATTCTTACTATGGTATTCAGCAGGCTGCTGAAACGCTTGACGTGCTAAGCCCCACGGAATATCAAACGGTGTTGAATTCTATTATTGACGCCGGAGGGGGTGATCCCGGACAGCGGATAGAAGAGATTCAGGGGGATGGTACCCAGTGGATGGATCTTGTTCTTCACGAAGCGCCTACCCAGAACCACAACCTTTCTTTTTCGGGAGCTACGGATAATATTAATTATTATTCTTCCTTAAATTACTTTAACCAGGAAGGGCTTGTGAAAGGTTCCGGGATAGAGCGTTATAATGTGAGGCTGAATCTTGGTTCTGATTCTTCAGAAAAGTATAATTACGGTATTAACACGAATATTTCCTATATAAAGGATGATTTTGCTTCTACCGGGACGGGTATCAATGAAAACGGGGGTGCGCTTTATTCTGCCATAAATTATGATCCCACCCTTGAACCTTATAATGATGATGGGACTTACCAGCTTTCAGAGTTTATTACCATAGATAATCCTTTAGCGATTCTAAATGGGCAGAGTGCCAGGGGAGAGACTTTCCGGTTTTATGGAAATACGTTTTTCGAATATTTTCTTATTCCTTCTTTATCGGCAAAACTACAGTTAGGCGGAGATGTTCAGGATGTGCGAAGAGATATTTTCGTACAACCTTATACGCTTTCGGGAGCTGGTACAGGTGGGATAGCCACTATTCAAACCGGTCGTAAGGATTATGTTTCAGTAGAAGGGACCTTGAATTACAATAAAGAATTTGGGGATGATAATTTAACTGGTTTGGTAGGGGCTACTTATGAATATTTTCAAACGAAATCGTTTTCTGGGAATGCCCGGGGATTTGCTTTACCGGATTTGACGACCAATGCGATAGGCTCAGGTAACCCGGAGTTGAATAACCTTGGTAGTGGCAGAACGCAGGCTAGGTTTATCTCTTACCTGGCGCGGGTAAATTACTCTCTGAACAACAAATATCTTTTTACGGCTTCCATCAGGGCAGACGGCTCCTCGAGGTTCGGGGACAACAATAAGTTCGGCTATTTCCCTTCAGGTGCTATAGCCTGGAAAATGCATGAGGAAGATTTTCTAAAAGACAACTCCTGGATCAATCAATTAAAACCCCGTGCCAGTATTGGAAGTACGGGTAATGCCAATATTGGCAATTCCCTTACTTTCCAGACTTTTTCGGCTGGGGGCGATCTTTTGTTCGGGAATAATTTCTATAATACGATCTTTCCTTCGCGGCTTCCCAATCCTGACCTTACCTGGGAGAAAGCCGTCCAGTATGATATTGGGCTGGACTTTGGATTTTTTGAAAACAGGATTACCGGTTCTTTGGATTATTTTAATAAAGAAACCACGGATTTGCTTTTGGTGGTTCCACAAGCTCCTAATACCGGATTTACCGGGCAGACGCAGAACCTTGGGGGAGTGAGGAACCAGGGCTTTGAACTGGGAGTGAATGTCAATGTGTTTAGAAAGGATAATTTCACCTGGGATCTATCCGGGAACTTAGCCACGCTTGAGAATGAAGTGTTGGATATCGGCGAGCGTGGAGATATCATCCGTGGCGCTCAGGCGCAGATCCCGGATTTTACCATAGTGAGCCCGGGAGAGACCATCGACAGTTACTACGGTTTTATTGTAGATGGGGTTTGGCAGCAGGGTGATAATTTTAGTGTTACCGAATCCCAAGTGCAGCCCGGGGATGTCAAATATCGTGATATTAATGGTGATGGGGTAATCAACACAGATGACCGTGTGATTATAGGAAACTCCATTCCTGATCTTACCTGGGGTCTTAGCAGTAACATACGGTTTTTTGATTTTACGCTGGATGTGGCTCTTCAGGGCGTGGAAGGAGTAGAACGATTAAACGGGAACCTGATCAATACGTACTCTCCTAATAACTTTAGAAGAAACAGGATTGCGGGACCTTTATTAAACCGATGGACTCCTGATAATCCTACCAATGAATATCCTTCTTTTGTCAATCCTACTTCGCAGGGAGGGGCCAATGCGCTGATCAATACCCGGACGGTGGAAGATGCCTCTTATTTAAGGTTACAGTCGGTACGTTTGGGGTATAACCTTCCGGTGGAAAACATCAGCTTTTTAAACAGGTGCTCCTTGTATGTAACGGGTCAGAACCTTTTGACGATTACAGATTACAGCGGGGTTGATCCTGCGGCCAATGCCAGTGGGAGTAACACCATAGCATTAGATTTTAATGCCTATCCTGTTCCCAGAACGTATTTACTAGGTATCAATGTTGAATTTTAAAAAAAACGCAATGAATAAATCATATTTAAAGATAGTAACCCGGGCAATTGTAGCCTGTCTGCTGTTTAGTTCTTGCGAGGCGGAACTGGACTTGCCCCCCGTAGATGAATTCTCTCCCGAAAATGTTTTACAGACAGAGGCGGGGATCGAGTCGCTTTTGTTTTCGGCCTATGCCAATGACATTTTGCCCCAGGGTAATGTCAAGAATGAAATTTTGGTCAATGAAATCACCACGGATATGAGTTACGTGAGGATCGGAGCTGTAGAGCGGGAATTGACACCTTTTTTAAACTTTAACTGGGATGCTTCTGATCCTTTTTTCCAGGCCCCCATCTGGAACACTCGTTATCAGGCTATAAGGGATGCCAATACGGTGTTGGAGAATATAGAAAATACTTCGATTGAAGCCTCCGAGCAGCAACGGATTATAGCCGAAGCCCGGTATTTAAGAGCAGCGCAATATGCCTACCTCTACCGGTATTTTGGAGTGGTGCCTCTGCGTACCACGACGGACCAGGAGGAACAGCCCCAGGCCTTGCCGCTTCCTTCCCAGGAAGAATTTAATTCTTTTTTGGAAACCGAACTCCTGGCCGCAGCAGAAAACCTTTTACCTCCTGCAGAGCAGGCGCAAAGGGGTCGTGCCACGAAAGGTCATGCTTACGCGGTATTGACCAAGTTCCTGATGCAAACCCGGCAATGGCAAAAGGTGGTGGATATGACCGGGGAGCTGATGGACCTGAATTATTATGAACTCTACCCTGATTACCGCGAATTGTTTTTCGTGGAGAACGAAGGGAATAACAGGGAAATCATCGTGACCTGGTCGTATGCCAATGAAGCGGGGTTTGGGAACCAGTTTCAAAACGGGGCATTCCCTCCTGGTTTTCTTGAGGCGGATAAGATCCCTGAATTTACCTGGGATCCTTCCATGGCTAACTGGGCCACGCAGTTTAGTATAAAAGACGGATTTTATGATTCTTTTGCTGCAGGAGATGATCGTAAACAGGCCATAATAGAGACCTATACCAACAGGGCAGGAGATATGGTAAACCTGAGGACCACCCCTGATAATTTGAGGAGCCTGAAGTATTTTGACAATAACCAGGTGGGGAACTTCTCGGGTTCGGACTTTCCTTATATCCGTTATGCCGATATCTTGCTCTCTCGGGCAGAAGCTTTAAACCGGCTGAACGGTCCTACCCAGGAGGCGGTGGATCTTGTTAACCAGGTACGAACCCGCTCGATAGATGCCCCGTATACCTTGTCCGAAGTAGGGGATCGGGACAGCTTTAATGAAATTATCCTACAGGAGCGGAGCTGGGAATTCTACAGTGAAGGCAAGCGAAGGGAGGATTTGATCCGACATGATAAATTTATAGACTATGCCCGGGCCAGGGGACTTAATGCACAATCCCACCAGATATTCTTCCCGTACCCACAGGGAGAAATCAATACCAATCCAGAGCTTACGCAAAAAGAAGGTTACTAATGAAAGAATGTTTAAAAGCGAAATATTCTTACTTTTTCATTCGAGGTGGTCAGAACCAGACCGACAATTAGATCTAAAATATAGATAACCATAGCATTGATCTTTCTGTAGCATGTTGCTCGGCAGGTATAATTCGAAGAAATTTAAAAGAATATATTTTAAAAAGATTCATATAAAACAGAACATCAAACTTAAAATTATGAAAAATCTAATCACAAGATTCACTGTTATAGTCATGGCGTTTGCAATTGTTATGGCTTGTTCCGATGATGATTCAATACCGCAAAATCCCATTGTAAAAATTACCGGTACTTCTCTTAACTTTGGTAATGTGGACGTTACCGAAAGCTCGCAGGTGAGATCATACACTATTGCTGCAGAAGATCTCAGCAGTCCAATAAATATTTCTGTAGAAGCACCCTTTTATTTATCCCTCGATGCAAATGGCGAATTTGCAAATTCTGTGTCCTTAAGTCCTGATGACTTTGGAAATGAAGCCACACCGGTTTTTGTGAAATTTGAACCTTCCTCTTCAGATGAAGGTTTAATGGAGAAAGAAATAGTACATGTTAGTGAAGACCGCGATAATATTCCAAACATTTCAGTTTCAGGAGTTGCAACCATTCCGGGAGAAGCTATGGTCACGCCTGATAAAGCTTCTATTGAGTTCGGAGATGTAGTAATTGACCAGGTTTCAGAAATTCAAAGTTATATTTTATCCGGATCTGAACTGGAGGGAGATATAGCATTAGAGGTTACCGGTCCATTTACTATTTCGGCAACAGAGGATGGAGAATACTCAAATCTTTTAAGTCTAAGTGCTTCCGATGTTATAGATAATAAAGTGATTTATGTCAGGTTTGAACCCACAGAAGAAGGAGATACTACGGGAACAATAAGTCACTCCTCTGATGATTTTGACGAGACGGTAGAAATTGCTTTAAGCGGCACAGGAGAACCTCTTCCAGCTGTGTCAATAGGTGTAACCCCCACAAGTCTTGACTTCGGAGCCGTACCTATGGACCAATCTTCCGAAGTGCTTTCTTATACGCTTTCAGGAAGAGGTTTAAATTCAGAAGTGGCTATAGAAGCACCGGCTAATTTTATGATCTCCAGAGCCACGGATGCGGAATTTTCAGAAATTCTTACCATTCCGGTAGAAGATTTTTCTTCAGAGGTTGAAATTTTCGTACGATTTGATTCTACTGGCGAAACCGGTGAAAAAACGGGTGAAATTACTCATACAAGTGCCGATGTGGAAATGATCGAAAGTGTACTACTCAGGGCCAGTACTTTGTCTGCTGAAACTAAATTGTTTATAGAGGATTTTGACTATACAGCGGGTGCCCCTCTCCCTTCTACTGATAGGACAGGAGATGGAACTCAGAATGCGTCAATGGATGGATGGCTCAAAGTAAGGGCTGCAAATACAGATATTCCCGTTATTGATGATGGATTGAGCTATGACGGATATCCTGGTTCTGGAGTAGGAAACGCAGTTTTCTTAGATATGGATGAACCAGGAAGTAACAGTAATGTTTATGCTCATAATCTTAGCCAGCAGCAAAACAACGAATTCGCTGGAGCTTATTATACATCATTCCTATTAAAAGTCGATGCACTTCCGGATGATACTGGCGGTGGATTTAATAGGACAGTTATGATGGTTGACTGGATGCCTAATGGTGCTACAAAATTTCTTAGTAGCGTTCAGGTGAATTATAATGCGGGAAATCCGAAAATAGGTGTGATGTACGAGGGGGCTTTTAGCCTTACCGATATTACTCCTGAAGTAGGCGAGACATATTTAATAGTACTTAAACACAATGTTCCGGATGCAGATCAGGCTAACAGTAATAACTCTGCTTCAGTTTATATATTTGAAGAAGGAGGCCTTCCTGCTATGGAACCTGAAGAAGCAGATGCAACAATAGATATCGCAGAAACAGGTGATGAATTCTTTGTGAAGGCTGTTACGGTTGTAAGAGATAATAGTTTTAGTGGAGCTTATGTGGTAGATGGAATACGCGTTGCTACACTATGGAACGACTTATTTGAATAGTTAGTTTAGTTTTTTAGTGAAAAAGCCGTGTCACATCACGGCTTTTTTATTCCTAAAAAAGGAAATTAGGGTAATATATGGTTAGTTTAAAAATATATCTGGGTTTCTACCGTGTGAAGTGTACCTATGAACCAAATATTCACCGATGGCAGCAATATTGCAGATGCTGAACGTAAAACCATTTGGACTCCTTCCGAAGGCACGATGTATTCTAAACTTCACCGTCTCGGAATTCATTTTTTGATATTCCGATTTATATGATCAAGATTGTGTAAAGATTTTGAACAATTCTTTCGATATATTAATTTCTTCGGCTCTATCAAGAGAAATATTGGAGCCATCTTTCAGTTAAAGAGGCTTAATACTATCTATCGTAATTCCTATAAAACAATCATCAGCACAATTATCTTCAACATAACCGCAATTGGAAATTATTCCATTGTTCTCATTTTCAAAATATATTGTAGCATTGCCTCTCTCAATAAGCCATTCCTGTTCCGCTTTATTATATATTTCATCAATAGTCATAGGTTCAGCTCCATTATGATGCGTACCAATTTCAGTTTCCGCTTCAGTCCATTGAAGTTCACTTTCTGGGATATCTTCAGATAAACCTTCTGTAGAAGTATATTCAAAATGTCTTTGTATTATTTCTCCACTCTCTACTGTTATGGTGGTTTCCCAACTAAATCCAACCCAAGAGCCATTCACTACTGTATATTGATATGAATTACCAGAAGATTCTTTAAACTCAAGCCAGACGTTTTTGCTAGCTTCAAACTCGTTTTGATACTCTAAATCATCTGAATCGCAAGAATAAAATATGTTTCCGATTAGTGCTAATACAATTAAAAAGTTTTTGAGTTTCATAACTTCTATGCGTTTTAAGGATGTTTTTAAGATCTGGTAAATGGTTTTCAAGATATTAAGAACTGATCTTGCGACATTTGGTGGGACACTAAGTTATTTATTCCCGAATAGCACAATTGTAGTAATCAACTTTGTAGAAGGATGTTTAAAGTTTATTTCTAAGACCTTATAGATTAGATGCAACTTCTCTTAATTGGTTGCGTCAAATTGCCAATAAACTATTAGCAAATCCTAATTTTAACACCTCTTTTTTTGTTGCAATTATTGGGACAACCAAAATTGTGCCCACAGGTACACATCCTCCTTTGTTTTAATTCATATATCATTTACCAGTTACTACTTAAGAAAGACAGCCGTACTAGAAAAATATAAAAGACCTTGATAAAGATCACCTTTTGGCAAAAAAACCTTTACTACCTTCTCAAATTTAAAAGAAAAACTAAGAAATAAAGGATAGCTTTTGTGAGACAAAATAAAACCTGTTGAACATCATAAGTTGAAAAAATTTGTAACAATGGTGAAAAACTATAGTCTAAACATAGTGGAACTATTACTAAACCAACACCGTAAGATTAAAAGCACTTAAAATGAAAAACAGTATATTTTCAAAAATTTTCGTCGGATTATTTTTATCAATTGGATTGGTCTCTTGCAGTAATGATGATGAAATGTCTACTATACAACCATCAACTAGCTTAATTGAAATGGAAGCTGAAGGTGGTGAAACAGAAATATATTTTTCCAATGGTGACTGGCAAATTGCTAAGGTCCGTAACCAGAATAGCAATATAGCTATCCAGGGAAACATCTATTCACAAGAAGGGGAAATGTTAAAGGAAAATTCTATGTTATCTTTAGAAGACCAAGGCAAAATCGAAGCTTTGTGGGATAGTAAAGGTTTTACAATTATCAGAGACACTCCATCTTCACTTGACATCATGTTAAAAGAAAACAGTACGGGCGAAGAATTTCATTTTATTGTAGTGTTAAAATCAGGAGAGGAAGTCAAAGAGATTGAGGTATTTCAGAAAAAATCTCAGGGATACCATTTTAATAGTATAGAGTTCATCTTGGAAGAAGAAGATGGAGATTCTCTTTTTGTAAAGAAAGGAACAACTTATAGGCACAGTGTATCGGAATCCCAAGAACTCACTGTCTCGCCCTATGGAGGTATTGATGTTCATAAGCAATCTCTTTTTTTAAGTTCCGAAAAGGATGCATTTGTATGGATAGAGAATGATTCAATTATGGTTGAAGTTCCTACTGATATTAATAACAATGAACTTTCTTTTGACGGGGAACAGAGGTTGTACGGCAGATATTCTTCAATAAACCCCCACGGTTTTGAAGAAATGGCAACAGTTACTATTCCTGCTGGACAGTCTGTATTTTTCTTTGAACAGGAATGGCGAAAACGCCAGGTGTCGTACAAACTAAGCTTAATTAACAATAGAACCGGGGAAGAAAAAATTATAGAAGGTAAGTGGATTGAGACTGCACCTACAGGGAGATATTCTATACATTGGGAAGACTAATAATAATAGAATGCTTGATTTAAAATCACATGAAAATGAAGGGGAAAAATTTAATTTCCAGCATAAAGGAGAACTTCACAAAATTCTGTTCAATTCTGTTGTTGCTAATTCTGACTTCTCCCCTTTCTTGCGCTCCCCTCCAGTATAAAAGACCCCATTAGTAATTATGCAGCCAACATCTCCGCCAAAAGCTTTAAGTCCTCTATTAATTGGTTCGAATTTTGTTCCATAAGTGTCGCATTGTGTGAATTTAATTAATAGCAACAGTCTTTTTTTAAATATGTTGCGATTTTTTTTATTGAAAAGTTTAAATTTTAAGTCCATTTAGTCCATGCTGAATTTATATGACAATTTTGTGTGGAAGGTGAACTTACGAAGCCTTTACTAAATTTTTTCAGCTCAGGCCTAAGAATGAATTGAAGCAATTTAAAAGATCTCTTATTAGTTCTATTTTAGCTGACAATTCCTCCTTCTTCATTCTGTAATAAATAAGATCAAAAGACAATCTTTTACATTATTTAAAAACAATTCAGCATAAATGGTTTGGAGAATTTATATTGATAAAGGTATAAATTGCCATAAATTAACTTTTCTTACCATAACTGCGCAGTGGCTCCCTGATTTCAATCTATGTTTTCAGTGGATGGAAATCTTTGGAAGTTCAATTCCTGAAATTTCAGAAGCCTTTCAAGAAAAGTTTCAATCCTAATTTTTCAGTGGATATATCTGGAAGGGTTTCGGGTTTGGATGAGCGGCCCCCAGCTCCTCAAATTTCAATCCTAGTTTCTCAGTGGATCTGTCTGGAAGTGGTTTTTTATGTATTTTAATTATTAAGAATTCTGTCAAAGCATGAAATTTTTGATAAGAATCCCCATATCGAAAATCCATCTTAAAATTCGATTATTATGAAAACAATAAAATTTTAAATAGTCGTCCTGTTACTTCATAAAAAATATGATTGAAATTAGGAAAAGTTTAATAACATATATATGTTTGTACATATAAACATTAATAATTTTTTCACAATTGCGAAATGGTTTGAGAATGTGTTTCAGTTGACCTTAATTCTTTTTCCGGTTATTACAGCACATTCAAAAACAACAATTGAATCATGAATAAAAATTTTCCAGTAATAATATTACTTCTTCTCATTCTTGCAGGTTGCAAAGAAAATAAAATAGTAACTAATAATCCATTACATACTGCAGGTGGAAAAGATCCTATTGCTTATGTTGATCATAATATTGTTATCGCCCATAGCCGCTGGTTTTTCTATACACCGCAGCAGTGCCATTTGGAATGGCAAAACTTGGTCCTTCAACTAATGGTAGTTATGGTAATGAAAATGGATGGGAAGCTGTAGGATATGATGAAAGACATCAAAGTATCGAGGGTTTTGCTAATCTTCATGAATTTAAGGTAGGGGTATTTTTGTTTACCGGGATGACCGAGGATTTAAAAACAACTCCGGGATCATTAAAAATTCCTGATGAGGGATACAGATCAAGATTTAAAAAGGAAGATGAGCATGCCAGCCCTGGCTATTATAAAGTTAAATTATAAGATTATTAAATACAAGTAGAGCTTACAGCGACAAAAAAAGTAGGTTTTCAGAAATATACCTTTCCGGAAAATGAAGATTCCTACATGATTTTTGATGTTGGCAATCAGCTTGGGGAGAGTGGGAAAGTTAAGGATGCTTCAGTATGGTTTAATAAAGAAACGAATACAATTGTAGGCAGGGTTATCACCTATCCTGAATATGTAACTTTATCGAATTGGCACCTGAAAAGAAAAGCAATTGGAAGCCAATAAGATAAACGATTTGAAAAAAGTAATAAACAGTAGAGATGGTCAGGATGGGGGTAACTTCCGATTCAAGAAAGAAAGATATACTAAACTATTTAGAAAAATCAAAAGTGATATGAATAAACTATTTTTATTTAAAATTTTGACGGGGGTAACAACCCTTCTTTTGACATTTAATAATTGTTTAGGCCAAAATAAAACCCCCAACATTGTAATTATTTATGCTGATGACTTGGGGTATGGCGATGTTCAGTCATACAATCCAGAGCGGGGAAAAATACCTACTCCACACATCGATCGTTTGGCGGCAGAAGGAATGTCTTTTAACGATGCGCATTCTTCTTCGGCTGTTTGTTCACCTTCGCGCTATACCATGCTTACCGGCCGCTATCACTGGCGCAGCCGTTTACAAAATGGGGTTGTGGGAATGTACGGAGATCCTTTAATTACTCCCCACAGGCTAACCATTGCTGGTTTGGCAAAGCAAAACGGCTACCAGACGGCCTGCATTGGCAAGTGGCATTTGGGTTGGAACTGGCCCATCCCCAATGACCAGATGGAACTATTCCGGCCGGGAAAGAAAGATGTAACGGCAACGGAAGAACACCGTAATGCGTGGCGTGAGGTCTTTTCACTTCCTATTCCCGGTGGGCCGACAGATGTGGGTTTCGATGAATATTTTGGAACCGATATTCCCAATTATCCTCCCTTTTGTTTTATCGAAAATGACCGGACGGTGGGGATACCCTCGGAATTTGGCGCTCCGAGGTTATTTGGGTGGAACCAGGCTAGCATACAGGGGCCGGCAAGAGAACTTTGGTCCCTTGAAGATATTTTACCCGCTTTAGCCGCCCGGTCGGCAGCCTTTATTGAGCGGGAATCGGAATCTTCGCGTCCGTTTTTGCTTTATCTGCCCCTGACATCACCTCATACTCCCCTTGCCGTGAATGATCAGTGGCTGGGCAAAAGCAACCTGTCGCTGTATGCCGATTTCGTTATGGAAACCGATGCTGTGGTTGGCCGGGTGCTTGATGCACTTGAGAAAAGTGGAGCAGAAGAAAATACCCTGGTAATCTTTACTAGCGACAATGGCTGTGCTCCTCATGTTGGTGATACCACACGCGAAGAAGCAAATGGGCAAAGTAGACTGTCAACGGATCACGATCATCGTTCTGTGTCTGTCATGGAAGCGAAAGGCCACTATCCCAGCGGGCCCTTCAGGGGCTATAAATCGGACGTCTGGGAAGGTGGGCACCGGGTACCATTTATTATAAAATGGCCTGGAAATGTTCAGCCAGGGAGTCACTGTGCGCAACTTGTTCACCAGGCCGACCTGATCGCAACTATTGCGGACATCCTAAATGTTTCGTTGCCGGCCAATGTAGGAGAGGACAGCTTTAGCCTGCTACCCCTGATGCACGGAAGCAATGCGCCTATGAGGCAAAATGCTATAAGTACATCGATAAGTGGAGTACCGGGTCTGCGTCGAGGGAATTGGAAATACATCGCGGGTCCCGGTTCAGGTGGCTGGACACCCGGGGAAAGCGACCTGCCGGTGCAACTCTACAATTTGGCTGCTGACCCGGGTGAAACCCAAAATCTCGCCAGTGAAGAATCCGACCTTGTGAAACAGATGCAAAACCTTCTGGAAAAACTGATCGCTGAAGGCAGGAGTACTTCTGGGCCAACTCAGGAAAATGATGTAGAAGTGATCCGCTATCCTGTAAAGCAATAAAAGAATTCTATTTGAATTAAAAAAATGATACGGAAAGAATCAAAACTGTATTGTAAAATTAGACTGGATGAACAAGGGCTGAACTCATGTAGAATCCGACAGGATGCCTTTCAGCGACTTTTTCTGGGGAAGTTTTATTATAAATGTTGGCGCAAAGAATGTAATTGCAGACGGTAGTGTAGCCAATAGCAATGCCAATGTCTTGCTCTTGTAATAGGCTATGAATATCACATTTTTTAAGAACTTGCTTTCGAAGTCCTTGCAGCTTTTTTCTCTTCATTAGCTGTAAGCAGCTCATCGATGAACTGTTGTACTTCTACAGTAAGTTTAATTTTTTATGTTTCTCCCGATGGTAGGTAGGGGGATTTGATAAATACTGAATTATGGCCTCTTGTGGAGAGGATCCAGACTGTAACCGGGCTTCAAATTGGGTGATATAATTCTTTATGGTCTTCCTGCTGATCCCAAGCTCCCTGCTGATTACTCGTTGACTTTTGCCTTCACGATGACACTTTCAATGGATAGAGACCTGGTACAATACCAGAAGAAGACATTCTTATTTGGGGAACAGAACTATATAGAATTTGAATTAAATATGTATAATCACAAACTAGCAGCATAGTCACTCAACTTAAAGTCCAGTTTTTTGTTGCAAGTCCAAAACAACTGGGTTCTGTAGAAAAAGCTGGAAATTGAGTATAATATTTCTATTTGCAGTACTAGAATACATATTTGATTTAATGTGTAGACAATATTACTTTAAAAAAATTAGTACTATTGCACATTCATTGGATAAAGAAATATGAAATTCAACATTGATCATAAAAGCCCTGTGCCCTTACATGCACAGGTAGAGAAACTACTGCGGGAACTTATTCAAGAGGAGGAATACAGTAAGGGAAAAATACTGCCGAGCGAGGTAGAATTGTCTAAAAAACTTGCCATTTCGCGTTCAACAGTAAGACAAGCTATTAAAAAATTAGTTTTTGAAGGATTATTGGTGCGTAAGAAAAGGGCTGGAACCAAAGTTGCTCCTCGACCTGTAAGTTCAAAATCTAATAATTGGTTAAGTTTTTCTCAGGAGATGAAGCTTCGTGGCATACCCATAAAAAATTTCGAACTTCATATAAGTTGGGTTTCTGCCGATGATGAATTGGCCACTTTCTTCGAAATACAAAAAGGACGTAAAGTTTTCAAGATGGAACGGGTGAGGGGTAAACCGGAAGAACCATTTGTTTATTTCGCTTCCTATTTTCACCCCAGGGTAGAGTTAACGGGTGAAGAGGATTTTAAGCGTCCATTATATGAAATGCTTGAACAGGAACATTCAGTCATTGCCACACTTTCTAAAGAGGAAATAAGTGCTACTGCTGCTACAGCATTTATTGCCGTGAAGTTAGAGATTGAACAGGGTTCGCCGGTACTGTTTAGGAAACGATTTGTTTTTGATCAAGGGGAAAGACCCATTGAGTACAACTTAGGCTATTACAAGGCAGATAGTTTCCTTTATACTGTAGAAAGTACTCGCTAAAAGTTGATTCTGTCAACCAAGCGATGGGGATTCATTAAATTGAAAAATTGTTTTTTATTACACCCGATAAAGCAATATTCAGAAAATTCCTCCATATTAATCACTTAATTTTATAAAAAATATAATTCAAAATTAGGAATATATTAATTTAATTTTTTATGTTTGTACATATGAACATTAATAATTTTCATTTGCGAAAAGGTTTGAGAGAGGATTTAAGGTTGCCTTAATTCTTTTCTGTTTATTACAGCACATTCAAAAACTACAAAATTAAATCATGAATAAAATTTTTCCCTCCATAATTTCACTTCTTCTCATTTTTATAGGTTGCAAGGAAAATAAAGTTGCAACTGAAAACAGAACTAATTCTAGTAGAGGAAAAGATCCTATGGCTTATGTTGATCCTAATATTGGAACCGCTCATAGCCGCTGGTTTTTCTATACGCCGGCAGCAGTGCCCTTTGGTATGGCAAAACTTGGTCCATCAACTAATGGCAGTTATGGTAACGTACAAGGCTGGGAAGCTGTAGGTTATGATGAAAGGCATGAAAGTATTGAAGGTTTTGCAAATCTTCATGAGTTTCAGGTAGGGGGATTTTTGTTTACAGGGATGACAGGAGATTTGAAGACAATCCCCGGATCCTTAGAAAATCCAGATGAGGGATACCGGTCAAGATTCAATAAGGAAGACGAATATGCAAGACCTGGATATTACAAAGTTAAATTGCTGGATTATGAAATAGAGGTAGAGCTGACGGCTACAAAAAGAGTAGGTTTTCAGAAATACATTTTTCCAAAAAATGAAGATTCCTATCTAATTTTTGATGTTGGAAATCAGCTTGGGGAAAGCGGGGAAGTGAAGGACGCTTCAGTCTCTTATAACAAAGAAACAAATACCATTGAAGGCTGGGTTATAACTTATCCCGAATATGTAAAAAAGTATCAGCCAGATGGAGAGGTTCATATGTTCTTTTCAGGTGTTGTAAGTAAAACTCCGTCTTCTGTAGGAACTTTCAAATCTGAACAAACTTTTGCCGATTCCGCATCAGTAAAAGGCAAAGGAGCAGGATTATTTTTGAAGTTTTCAACAGAGGAAAATGAATCTATAGAAATCAAAACGGGGTTTTCCTATACTTCTATAGAGAACGCCAGGAAAAATTATTCTGAAGAAGCGAGTAACTTGAATTTTGAAATGGCAAAAAATCGGGCAGAAGAGATATGGTCTGAAGAATTAAATAAAATTAATATTACAGATAGTTCAGAAGTTAATAAAACTAAATTTTATACAGGCTTATATCATGCCCTTTTAGGAAGAGGTTTGGCTAGTGACGTTAATGGTAGTTTTCCTGAAAATGATGGCACGATAGGTCAGATTCCTCTGGATCAAAACGGTAAGCCAGAATTTAATTTCTATAACACAGATTCCGTTTGGGGTGCTTACTGGAATCTTACTCAGTTATGGGCGTTGGTATGGCCTGAATATTTTAACGATTTTGTGCAGACTCATTTATTAGTTTATAAAAATTCAGGATGGTTAGGAGATGGATTGGCAAACTCCAAATTTGTTTCAGGTGTCGGTACTAATTTCGTAGGCTTAGTCATTGCTTCTGCTTATCAAGCTGGTATTAGGGATTATGATATTGAATTAGCATTTAAGGCGGCGTATGAAAATGAAATGAAATATAAGGATAGAAATGAGGGAGCCGGAAAGACTGATCTTGGCCAATTTGTTAATAAAGGTTATATAGATTATGTTCCCGGATGGGAGACCACTCCTGAAGGCTCTGGTTTTTCAGTATCACATGCTTTAGAATACAGCTATAGCAGTTATGCAGTAGCTCAATTTGCTAAAGCTTTGGGTAAGGAAAAGGAGTATAAGGAACTTATGGAATTATCTGATAACTGGAAAAATATTTATGATGAAGAGATAGATTTCGTTCGGCCAAAATTAGCTTCTGGTGAATTTTTAGAAGATTTTGATCCATTCCAGCCCTGGGCTGGCTTCCAGGAAGGCAATGCCTGGCAGTATACTTTTTATGTGCCGCATACTCCGCGGCAGCTTGTTAATACCATGGGAGAAGAGAAGTTTGTAAAGAGATTGGATTCCATATTTACAGTTTCTGAAAAAACTAAATTTGGAGGGGAAGAAATAGATGCTTTTGCGGGAGTGAAATATCTGTATAACCAGGGAAATCAACCCAACTTGCACATCGCGTGGCTCTTTAATTTTACTGATCATCCATGGCTTACCCAGAAATGGGTGCGAAAAATCTGCAATGACTTCTATGGTACAGAAGGTATTCATGGATATGGATATGGGCAAGATGAAGATCAGGGGCAACTTGGTTCCTGGTACGTAATGTCTTCTATGGGATTATTTGATGTCAAAGGATTGACGGAGATAGATCCTTCTTTTCAGATAGGAAGTCCCTTGTTTGATAAAATTGTTATTAACAATGGTTACGGAAACAACATTGTAATAACCACCGAAAACAATAAACCAGGGAATTATTACCTGCAATCTATTAGGCTAAACGGAGAACAATTTAAAGAACATCAAATTAAATTCTCAACCTTAAAGAATGGTGCTACTATAAACATGACCTTAGGGGAAAAACCAAATGAAGATTTATTTTTGAAATGGTAAAATAGGCTTCTGACCCTCTTTATATCAGCATTTTAGCCCCATCGCTTTTTAATAATTTTTAATATGTATAAACATATGAACTTAAATTTATAATTATGAGGAATAAATATTCAAAGTTAATCCTGATCTTCTTATTGCTCGTTTTTTCTAAATCGTTTGCGCAAGATAGAGTCATCACAGGAACTATCAGTGATCAGTCTGGACCTTTACCAGGTGCATCAATTATCCAAAAAGGCACTGATAACGGAATTGTTACAGATTTCGAAGGAAACTTCAGTTTAAATTTAAGAGGCAACAACGCTAATGTCCTCGTGATAAGTTTTGTAGGCTATCAAACCCAGGAAATAGAAATCTTACCGGGTAAAGATGATTATGAAATAATTCTTGAAGGTGATTTAAATGAACTGCAAGATGTAGTTGTTGTGGGATATGGTACTGAAAAAAGGGCCAATCTTACAGGAGCTGTTAGTACTATAGAAGAGGAGGCCATTGAAGGAAAGCCTGTATCTAATGCTTACCAGGCTTTACAGGGAGAATCTGCGGGATTAACTATTCAAAACACTACCTCTAAACCGGGTTCCATACCACGAATAAATATTCGGGGAATCAGTACAATTAACGGAAATACGCCGTTAATTGTAGTAGATGGTGTAATAAGCTCCTTAAACAACATTAATCCCAATAACATTGAAAGTATTAGTGTTTTGAAGGATGCCGCTTCAGCATCAATATATGGATCTAGAGCTGCTAATGGAGTAATATTGGTTACCACTAAAAATGGTAAGGAGGGAAAACCCCGCTTTTCGTACCAGGCAATGTTTGGGGTTCAGCAGCCAACCAACTTCCCAAAATTCGCGAAATCATGGGAGTATGCAACTTTAAGAAATGAGGCCTTAATTAATTCAGGGATGGCTGCCGCCTTTACACCTGAACAGATATTGGATTTTAAGGAAAATGGACCTGATGTTAATTGGAATCGTGAGATTTATAAAGATATGGCCCTTCAAAGTAGTCATAACCTTTCTATGAGCGGAGCGGACAATGGACTGAATTATCTATTATCACTGGGTTACCTAGACCAGGAGAGTATGTTTAAAGGCCCTGATTATGGATATCAGCGATATAACGCAAGACTAAATTTAGACAAGCGAATAAATGAAAAATTTAAAATGGGAGGTAGAATGTCTTTTGCAAGAAATGATATTAAAGAGCATGCTTTTTATGAAGAATGGATAATAGAGCCAACGGTACGAATCCCCCCTATTTACAATATTATCGATGAAGAAGGTAATTACACTTTGGCAAGCGGTAGTAATAGTAATCCCCTGGCACAATTGGAGCAGGGAGGCGTTACTGATATTCAGAATGATGAAATGCTGGGTAACTTTAGTTTAGAGTATACACCCGTTGAAAATCTTGTATTGAGAGCCGTGCTGGGAGGAAATATAACCAGCAATAAAAGGCATCAATTTCGTAAAGCTATAGAGTTTGCTTACCCAGGTGGGGGAAATAATGAGAATTCTGTGACAGATGACTATAACAGGTCTTTATATCTCAATCCTTACCTAACTGCAACATATAATAAAACATTTGCAGAAAAGCATGATTTTAATATTTTACTGGGAGGCTCATCTGAGAAATTCAAAAGTGAATTTTTTGGAGTAACAGGAATAGATATTCCCGGAAATGATTTTGGAGTAATAGATAATGCCGGAGATATTCAGAGTGCTTTTGGTTCTGGATATGAATGGTCTATTCAATCTGTCTTCGGAAAATTTGGATATACCTATGACGATAAATATCTGATAAATGGTAATATACGCTATGATGGATCATCTAGGTTTTCATCTGATAATCGCTGGGGTGTATTTCCATCATTTTCCGCAGGATGGATATTGAGTGAAGAAGATTTTCTTAAACCTATTGAAGACGTGGTGTCTTTTGCCAAAATAAGGGCTTCCTGGGGGCAATTAGGTAATCAAGATATAACAGATTCACAAGGTAATGGGGATTATTATGGTTATCAAAGCTTAGTGAGCCCCGGTACTAACGTCTATAGCTTTGGAGGTGTAGGTGTTTCCGGTTCCTATTATTCTGTTTCAAATCAAAACCGTACCTGGGAGACCTCAACCATGAAAAATTTAGGTGTCGATTTATCATTTTTCAAGAGAAAATTAGATGTGACTTTTGAGGTTTTTGATAATCTGACTGAAGACATCCTTTTGCAACTTCCTGTACCGGCAACTTATGGTTTAGGGCAACCTTTTCAAAATGCCGGTTCGGTAAGGAATAGAGGATGGGAACTCAGTATGAATTATCAATTTGAAACAGGAGCAGTAAACCACTCATTCAATTTCAACATTGCTGATAATAAAAATGAAATAGAGGATTTAAGAGGAAGGGAATTTATAAATGGAACCGATGTTGTAACAATCTTACGTGAAGGCTATTCCATAAATTCTTATTATGCACTGAAATCAGATGGATTATTTAATTCAGAAGAAGAAATAGCCAATAGCGCCAAACCTATTTTTGTAAATGATGTGGATCCGGGAGATATAAGATATCTTGATCGCAATGGTGATGGTGAAATTGACTATGGAAATGATCGTTTTGTGTTGGGGAATGCATTTCCAAGATATACCTATGGTGCCACTTATGCGATGGACTGGAATGGATTTGATTTTTCAATATTTATCCAGGGCGTAGGGAAAAGACAACAATGGTTACGTGGAGAAATAGTAGAAGCATTTCACAATAATAATGAAGGACCTGTTTTTGAAAGGCATTTAGACCGTTGGACCCCTCAAAATTTAGACGCTTCTTATCCAAGGTTAACTGTAGGATCCGAGTCCGTAAACAATGCAGCAAGATCCGATTTCTATATTTTCGATGCCCAATATTTAAGGATTAAAAATATTCAATTAGGATATACTTTGCCTTCTACAGCAATGAATAGTCTTGGTATTGAGAGCACGCGCTTTTACCTTACAGGATTAAACCTGTTAACATTTAGTCCATTAAACGAATTGGGTGTAGATCCTGAAAATGTAGATGCTAATGGTAGGATTTATCCGGTTTCAAGAGTTTTCTCCCTTGGTTTGAATATCAATTTTTAAAAAGAAAGAAAATGAAAAAAATTATATTAATAATAACGATTCTCTCATTGCACATTGGGTGCACTTCCGATTTAGACCTTGCGCCCGTAGATTCTCAAAGTGAATTAAATTATTGGGAGACCGAGGAAGATGCACGCATATTTCTAAATTCGATGTATGCAGATCTTATGGATGCTGATAGGTATTTATTTTTAAGTACGCTTTCAGATGATGCCTACACAAAGGGTAGGGAAGATTTTAGAAATATCGCCAGCGGAAGCTATGGCCCCACAAATGGTGTTGTGACAGGAGTTTGGACTTCAAGATATGAGGCCATAAGGAGAGCAAATATCTTTTTTAACAATATTGATGATGTAACGGAAATGACTGAAGAGCAAAGAGAATCTTTGAAAGCCCAGGGAAGGTTTATTAGGGCGTTGCATTACTTTTATTTAATAGACCTCTATGGCGATGTTCCTCTTATTACCGATGAAATAAGCATAGAAGAATCCTTAACCTTGGAAAGGACTGATGAATCCACGGTTTTATCCTTTATTTATGATGAACTGGAGCAATCAATAGCTGGTTTGCCAGAAAGTTATCCCAGCGAACAAAATGGTAGGATTACTAAAGGAGCCGCAATTGCCTTAAAATCAAGAATTCATTTATATAATGAAGAATATGAGGAAGCGGCAAATTTAGCACAGGAACTTATAGGGCAATATTCGTTATTTCCAGATTATGGAGCTCTTTTTAAGACTGAAAATGAAACAGCAGATGAAATTATTCTGAGTCTCCAATACATTCCTATAGATCGGGAACATAACAATCAATATTCTCTAATTCCACCTAGCCTTGGGGGTAATGCAATTTTTTCTCCGCTTCAGGAACTAATCAATAGCTATCCAACTATAAATGGGTATGCTATTGATGACCCTTCGGCAGTGTACGATGAGAATAACCCTTACGAAAACAGAGATCCCAGGTTAGAGGCTACTATTATCTATGATGAATATCAAATGACCAATTTCGATGGAAATCAGGTTACAATAGATACTTCTCCGGGTGCCGCACCTGATGGATTAAACTATTCTTCGAATTCAACTCCAACCGGGTATTATGTTCATAAGTATTTTGATCCTCAGGCTCGAAACCAGACAAATTCCGGTTTAAATCTTATTCTTATCCGATACGCTGAAGTCCTCTTAAATTACGCTGAAGCAAAAATAGAATTAGGAACATTTAATCAACAAGATTGGAATACCACAATTAGAGCTATTAGGGCGCGAGCAGGCCTTCAGGGGCAGGCTCTTGAATTTCCCGGTAATAATCAGGACCTGCTTAGGGATATTGTGAGAAATGAACGAAGGATCGAATTAGCCTTTGAAGCAGGCCATCGCTTTTTCGACATCCGCAGGTGGAGGGTCGCCGAAGATGTTTTAAATGGATGGACCCACGGAATTAAAACCGATGAATCTACAGAAGATAACGGTTACATCAGGATTAGTTTAAGAAACTTTGATCCTGCAAAACATTATCTGTGGCCTATACCTCAAAGTGAAAGAGATATCAATAATAATCTAACTCAAAACCCAAACTGGTGATGAAAGCAATATCTAATAAAATAATGATAATGTTAGCCGTTATACTGGCATTATCATCCTGCGATAACGAAGATTACGATTTAAATCCTGAAATTGTTGAAATGGGGACATTGGCTTCTCCAGCAGATAATGAGACTGTATTGCTTGATACTGAAAATGATGAACGGGTTATCTTTTCCTGGACACTCGCTAAATCAGCTGATGGTGGAGCAATAAGCTATAGAATTTTGTTTGACGAACAAGGAGGGGATTTTCAGGATCCTTTATTTTCAGCGGTATCAGATAATGGAGGTAGTTCTCCTTCTTATACAGCCAGTGCTGCACGATTAAACGTTATGGCTGCTGAAGCAGGTATTCCGCAATTGGAAACAGGTAATATTATCTGGACCGTGGAAGCAATTAGTAGTTATCACCGTGAGCAATTTGGTACCTCTTCTATAGTCCAGTTAAGTAGGCCGGAAGGATTGGCAATTTTCCCGGAATTTATGTATATCTATGGGAGTGCCACCGAATCAGCCAATATTGAAAACGCGATTGCATTCAAGGAAATATCCAGCCAATTACCTAATCAGGATATTCAACCGGGGGTATTTGAATCTATTACTAAACTTACCCCAGGAGAATTTTATATAGCGAACTCTGATGACACCAATGAAGAGGATTTTACTTACTACTATGTTAATGATCAGGGTAAAATTAGAATTGGTGAACAACCTTCAACTTTCAATATGGAAGAAGGAGTGTACAGAGTTAGAATGAATTTATCACAAGCCACTATTTCATTCAGTAAAATTTCAAATATTCAGTTGTATATAATGGCTAATCAAGAGGTAAAGGCTGATTTAGCATATGTAGGTAATCATACATTCGAGTCTACAAATGGATATTTTGATTTCTTAGTACCAGGTGGCCCTGGGGCTCCAGATTGGCTTGGAGGGGAAGAAGAGAGATATCGTTTTATGTTTACCTTAGGAGAACAAACCTCCTACATCGGAAGTTTTCATACTGATGATATGAACGGATCTTTAGTTCAAGGTCTAAACGCTTACAATGTAAGACCAAATGGAGGTGAACCTGATTATTATTACAATGTTTACTTTTTAGGTCCTGATGCAGGATACTGGCAGGGTGCCTGGAAGTTTCCTGATGAATTGAACGGGAAAAGCTTTACCGTAAGAATTGTTTTTGATCCCAAAGCCGATCATTATTATCATGAACTTGAAATAAATTAAAATAAACGCTATGAATATTAAAGGAATGCATGTAATTGTAATTACTCTTCTGCTGGGAATATTTAGCTGTAGCAGTGATCCTTCTATAGAAGATCAAATGGTAGACCCTACAAAAGAAGATGGAGGTGAAAACCCTCCCGAAGAAACATTAAGCCATAAAGAAAAAGCTATGGCTACTTATGAAATGATACAGGAGCTATACAAAAATGGAGATTTATATAAAGAAAATTTTCCGGAGCAAAGCGGCGAAAGGGAATATAGCTATTTATGGCCATACGTGGGAATGCTTACCGCCGGAAACATTTTGTACGAACTTGGTTATGAACGTTCAATTTTAGACAAGGAATTTGAAGGGCTGAACGCTTACTATGATGACAGGAGCAATCTTCCAACATACCAGGCTTATCCCGTATCTGGAGGTAGTACAGACCATTATTATGACGATAGTGCAATAGTTGCCATGGAACTAATCAAGGCCTACGAACTTACAAATGACTCCTTTTATCTGGATAGAGCTAAAAAAGTAACTGAATTTATAATGTCTGGAGAAGATTCCAGGATGGGTGGCGGCCTTTACTGGTTTGAAGGACAATCTGAAAATTGTACAAGTGGGCCAAATTGCATGAAGGCTGCAAATACAAGCGCCTATGCAGCATATGTTGCCACTGAAATGTATCAGTTAACTAATGACACACAATATTTGACTTTTGCAAAAAGGGTTTATGACTGGACTTATAATACCCTCAGGGATCCTTCTGATAATTTGTACTGGAATGACATCAATATTGGATCTGAGGAAATAAATACTACAAAATGGACCTATAATGCAGCCATGATGATTATGTCTGGGATTAATCTTTATGAAATATCAGATGATCAGGAATATTTGAATCAGGCCATTAGCACTGCAAGAGCGGCATATTCTAAATTCACCAAAGTTATTAATGGTAGAATTTTTTATCAGACCAATGACTCCTGGTTCAATGTAGAATTATTGACAGCTTTCATTCAGTTGTCAGAATATGATTCAAAATCTGATGAATATGTAGAGGTTTTTATTGATAATATGGACTATGCCTGGGAAAATGCAAGAAATGATGAGGGGCAGTTTTATGAAGATTGGTCTGGAAACAACCAAGGAAGATATTACTGGTTGTTACATCAAGCTGCTTTAGTAGAAGCTTATGGTAGAGCCGCTATTTATGAAAAACAATAAGAAATAATGATTAATACAAAAGAAAAAATTCGGGAGACAAGTCAATTTGAGTTACCAGTAAAAAAGGATTCTGTTGCTTCGGAATATGATATTTACCCCACCTTTAATATTGGCTCCAATGTTATACATAAAGGCTATGACTCCTTTGTTAAGAACTTAGCTGATTCTCCTATTATCAAAATAGATGGATATGTGGGAATTATTTTTGAATCGGTAAGACAGAATCTTAATGAAGCTCTGAATAAAATAGGCGTTTACCCGAAGTGGGTGAATGTAGAAGAGGCCTATAAGAGTGAAGAAGATATTAATGAAATGGTCAACCCATTTTTAGGCGGGGATGATCCTGTATTTGGAAAGCTGACCACCTTGGAGTTAATTGATTTTTTCGATAAACATAGGTTAACGGCCTTAAGTAAAACCAATACAAAAACTCCGGTTATATTTTACGGCATTGGAGCGGAATTGGTTCCTGTAAAGGGTACAAGTATTTTTATTGATATCAGCAAGAATGAAATTCAGTACCGTTCCCGCGCAGAATCTGTGTTTAATTTAGGAGCTTCAAAAGCCTTCCATCCAAAGCAGATGTATAAAAGATTTTACTTTGTGGATTGGGTGGTCCTAAATAAACACAAAAACGCTATTAAAAATGATATTGACTTTCTTATTGATGGGCAAAGAACCACCGAAATTACCTGGACAAAGGGAGATACCTGGAGGAAAGGTATTGAAGAATATGTAAAAACTCCTATCAGGGTAAGACCATGGTTTGAGCCAGGAGCTTGGGGAGGACACTGGATTGAAGATCAGATAAAAGGTCTTTCTGATGATGTGATTAATTACGCATGGTCATTCGAACTTATTGTTCCTGAAAATGGGGTGATATTTGAAAGTTCCGGGCTACTGTTGGAATTTTCATTTGACTTTTTAATGTACCATGCTGGCCAGGAAATACTCGGTGAAGATTTTAATATTTACAAATATGAATTTCCCATCCGCTTCGATTTTCTTGATACGTTCGATGGAGGAAATTTATCCATACAATGTCATCCTCAAAAGGATTACATGAAGAAGCATTTCGGAGAAAGCATTACACAGGAAGAAACCTATTATATCCTCGATAAAAAGGACGACGCCCAGGTTTATCTGGGTTTTCAGGATGGTGTTACCCCAAATTGTTTTCAGTTAGCTCTTGAGAAGAGTGTTCAGAACAATGAAGAATTAGAAATTACAGATTATGTTCAGGCTTTTGACGCAAGCAAACATGGCCTTTATTTAATTCCGCCAGGAACTATTCATGGATCTGGTAAAAACAATCTTGTATTAGAGATTAGTTCAACTCCCTATATCTATACTTTCAAAATGTATGATTGGTTGCGAGTGGACCTGGATGGAAAGCCACGCCCTATAAATATAGAACGGGGAATGGATAATTTAGTGTTTGAGCGTGCTGGAAGCAAGGTTGAAAAAGAATTAATTTCATCACCACAGGTGATTGAGAATGAAAAGGGCTGGAAACTTGAACATTTACCAACTCACAAAGAACACCTTTATGATGTGCACAGGTATACTATTAAACATGAAGTTAAGGTATCTACAAATAATAGAACTCACATTTTGAGTCTTGTAGAAGGGCAAAAAGTAAGAATTGAAATTTCAGGGGAGTCCTTTGTTTTTCATTATGCAGAATCATTCATAATTCCTGCAGTAGTAAAAAATTATACTATTGAAAATCTAAACAATCTGCCCATTAAAGTTTTAAAAGCATTTATAAAATAATATTTGTTCGGAAGGAGACGTGTTCTGCTAATTCTAAGGGAGACTCATTCTTTTTTCCTCTATTATTAGTAGGAAGAAAGCATGGATTTTAGCACAAAGTTTCAGCCGTGCATTAGATGCTTTTTCTAAATAACTAATTGTTCTAATAACTTGAACTATTCATTGGATTATCTGGTGAACAGAGAGCGGGTTATATTTTGTAAAGCATCAAAACAATAAAACTAAGGCTATGTATAGTATAGGAGTAGACATTGGCGGAAGCCACATTTCAGCATGTCTATATAACCACAACAAGAAAGAAGTTAATAAAGAGAGTTTAATATATCGCAAAATAGATTCTAAAGGATCCAAAAAAGAGATTATCCATGGTTGGGTGGATGCTTTGGAAACATGCCGCCAAACAACAGAAGAAGAAGTAGTTGGAATTGGAATCGCCATGCCGGGGCCTTTTGATTATTATAATGGAATAAGTCTCATTAAGGATGTAGATAAACTAACTGCACTCTATAAGATCAATATTCGTGTAGAATTATCCGAGAAATTAGGAATACAACCTTTAAACATCCGCTTTATTAATGATGCGACTGCCTTTTCTATTGCCGAGGCCATGGTAGGATGTGCAGCACAATATAAGCGTGTGGTGGCTGTGACTCTGGGTACCGGCCTTGGATCTAGTTTCCTTATTGATGGTAAGCCAATTATTTTGGATAAAAGAGTACCTGAAGGAGGCTTTTTATATAATCAATTTTATCATAACGAAATGGCAGATGATGTCTTTTCCACACGAGGAATTTTAAATCGGTATAAATCATTGAGTGGGAATAATATTCCAAACGTTCGAGCAATATGCGATAGGGTAGAGGAAGATGATTCAGCTAAAAAATCTTTGCTACAATTTGGAGGAGAACTAGGAGATTTCTTAAAGCCATATTTGCATGAATTTGATGCAGAAGTACTAGTGCTGGGAGGGAATATTGCTAAAGCTTTCCCTTATTTTGGAAAGGCACTTAGTGCATATCTTCCAGACATTCCGGTAAAAGTTTCCAATTTAGGGGAACAGGCTGCGATTACAGGAAGTGCATTACTGGTAGATAACGGATATTATAATACAATAAAATCCACCTTAAAACTTATGTAATGGCAAATAATCAATTAAAGATCAAAGTACTTCTTCCAGTATTGCTTTGTTATATAGTAATGGGCTTTGTGGATATTGTGGGGGTGAGCACGGGATATGCGCAGCGGGATTTTGATCTTTCTCCTGAATTAGCGCAGTTAATACCTTCTATGGTATTTATATGGTTTTTTGTTCTTTCTATTCCCGTTGGAATCTTGCAAAATAACTACGGAAAAAGAAAATTGCTTTTATCTGGTATTGGCTTCACAGCTATAGGAATGTTTATCCCGTTTGCTGTTTATACCTATACTTCGTTATTAGGATGTTTTGTTCTTTTAGGAATAGGGAATACCATTATACAGGTGGCTTCGAATCCTTTGCTTCAGGATGTGGTAAGTAAAGAGAAATTCTCAAGTTTTATGAGTCTTTCCCAGTTCATCAAAGCAGTTAGCTCATTGCTGGGGCCAATAATGGTAACTTATATGGTTACAGAGTTTGGAGACTGGAAACTCGTTTTTTTAGTGTATGGGGTGACCTCTATAATCACAGGAGTATGGCTTGCTATTACTCCAATTGTAGAAACCAAATCTACTGTAAAGGCCTCTTTCAAAACTTCGTTTAATTTGCTTAAGAATCCTTTTGTTGCCAGTATGGTGCTGGCTATTTTCCTCATTGTAGGACTAGATGTGGGTATGAATACGAATATTCAGAGTCTACTAGTACAGCGTTTTGATATTTCCCTTGAGAGTGCATCTCTTGGTATAAGTATATATTTTAGTGCTTTGATGGTAAGCAGGCTTCTTGGCGCCTTGTTGTTGGCTCGTTTAGATAATCTTCGATTTTTATTATGGTCAGCACTCTTAACTGTTATATTTCTCATTCTGCTGATCTTTTCTCAAAATTCCGTAATTGCCAATATTTTTATTTTTCTTATTGGTTTAAGCTCCGGAAATCTTTTTCCCTTAATATTTTCCCTTACCATAAATAAAATGCCGGGAAGATCAAATGAGATTTCAGGTTTAATGATTATGGCAGTAGTAGGAGGGGCAATTATACCTCCTATAATGGGGTTTATCAATAGCCTAGCAGGAATAGAATTGAGTTTTGGTTTACTGGTATTATGTAGTTTATATGTAGTATTCACTTACTTTATTTTAAAGAAGTACAGTTAAAATAAGAGATTTCTTGGTGAAAATGGGCATTTTGGTTGCATTTCCTTAAATAAATGTCATGGCTTTTCAAAATACTGGGAGGTAAACTTAAAAACGGATTAAATTGACAGGAGAAGCTTAATCCTTGAAAATAAAATATCAGATATGCAAAGAAGAAAGTTTATTCGAAATACGGCTCTCTTTGGAGGGTTAACACTGATTAATCCTATGGATATATTTGCAGGCTCTTTATATCAAGAATTTCCTGTTGTAAGAATTCCTGAAAATGAAAGAAATTTTCGAAGTGAGATCATTGAAAATATGATTGGAGAATTTAGGAAGAATGTTAATGATGAAGAACTTGGGTGGTTATTTAACAATTGCTTTCCAAATACCCTAGATACCACAGTAACATATTCCAAGAAAAACGGAAAACCGGATACCTATGTTATAACTGGTGATATAGATGCGATGTGGCTACGTGATAGCTCTGCTCAGATATGGCCGTATATGCCTTTTACAGGTAAGGATGAAAAGCTTAAGCAGTTAATTGCTGGAGTAATTAATAGACAAACAGAGTATATCCTTAAAGATCCTTATGCCAATGCCTTTTATGATGATCCGGATAAAAAAGGAGAATGGTTCAGTGATTACACTGATATGGAACCCGGTGTTCACGAAAGAAAGTGGGAAATTGATTCTTTATGTTATCCAATTCGTTTAGGATATCATTATTGGAAAACTACTGGGGATACCTCTCCTTTTGATGCAGAATGGAAGAAGGCAATGAAGTCTATTCTTGCTGTATTTAAAGATCAACAGAAGAAAGAAGATCGAGGAGAATATTCTTTTCAAAGGGAAACGCCGAAAGCCACCGATACCAGGGCTCTTCAGGGGTATGGTTATCCGGTAAATCCTGTAGGACTTATTTGTTCGGCTTTTAGACCGAGTGATGATGCGAGTGTATTTTCCTTTCTAATTCCCTCAAACTTTTTTGCAGTTGTGAGTCTGGAGCAGGCAGCGGAAATGATGACCGAAATCGCAAATGATTCAGACACTGCTGCTGAACTAAATGCAATGAAAGAGGAGGTAGAGGCTGCCTTGGAAAAGCATGCGGTTGTTGATCATGAAAAATATGGGAAAATTTATGCCTTTGAGGTTGATGGTTTCGGAAACCGTCTAATGATGGATGATGCTAATGTACCAAGTTTATTATCGCTTCCTTATTTGGGAGCAATGAAGGTGTCTGATGAGATTTATCGGAATACCCGAAGATTCGTTCTTTCTAAAGACAACCTCTTTTATTTTGAAGGGAAAGCTGCCAGCGGAATAGGTGGTCCTCATGTAGGTATGGAAATGATATGGCCAATGGCCATAACTATGCAGGGCTTAACCAGTATAGATGATGAAGAAATAAGAAACTGTATTAAAACTTTAAAAAATACGCATGCAGGTACCGGATTTATGCATGAAACCTTTCATAAGGATGATCCATCTAATTTTACCAGATCATGGTTTGCATGGGCCAATACTCTGTTCGGTGAATTCCTGTGGGAAACTTATCAAAAGAATCCTTCGCTGTTAAGTTAAAAACAGGAAGAAATCAAATTCAAAAAAGAAGATCATGAAAAATTATATTATGAATATTAAACAACCTGTTCTTTTTTTGGGTGTATTGATGTTATTCTTTTCCTGCAAAACTGTTGTTGGACAGGAAAATGATGAATCAGGTGAAGAAGGAAAATCTGCATACTATTATGTGAATACGTTTATAGGTACCGCTCCATTGCTGAATAAAGATATTATAGGTTATACGCCTCCAAAGGACTGGAGAGTATGGGCCGGTCTTACTTATCCCGGATCTTCTCTACCCAATGCCATGGTACAGGTGAGTCCTATTACCGAATATGGTACGGGAGCAGGTTACGAATATGAAGATAATGAGATACTGGGCTTTGCGCATACTAATAAAGGACATTGGAATCTATGTAATCTTCCAATTCTACCACTTTCTACAGAGGCAGAAGCACCTTATAAAGCCACATTTACTCATGAAGAGGAGAACGCTTCGCCAGACTATTATCAGGTTAAACTGCAAAACTATGATATTAATGTACGCTTGACCTCTACTTTAAGAGCCGCCGTTCATGAATATCTTTATAACGAAGAGGGAGAAAAAAGGATATTATTCGACTTGGGAACAGCTAACCACATGGTTTCAGATTGGGAAATATCCAAAGTTTCCTCCAATGAGCTAAACGGATTCCAAAGAGTAGGAGGAGATAAAATTCACTTTTTTGCAGAAATTGACCATGACATAAAAGAGATAGAATTAAAAGAGAAGGGCAGTCGTGGCGGATATGCTCTTGTTAGCTTGAATGAATCTGAGATGAATAAGGTAACCATGAAAATAGGATTATCATATGTAAGTATAGAAAATGCCAGAATGAATCTGAAAAAAGAAGTAGGCGAAAAATCCTTTGATGACGTCTTTCAGGAAGGAAAACAAATATGGTCTGAATTCTTAAACCATATCCAGGTAGAAGGAGGTTCGGAAAAAGAAAAGGAAATGTTTTACTCTTCTTTATACAGGTCTTTTTTATGGCCTGCTTTACGTAGTGATATCAATGGAGATTTTGTAGATATTGCCGGAAATGTTAGAAATGAAGGTTTTCGCTATTACACAAAACCTTCGTTATGGGATACCTATAGGAATAAAGTGGTATTGCTGGAAATAATGAGACCAGATGTAACTTCAGATATTATTAAATCACTAATAAATCGCGGCGAGATCACAGGATTTATCCCTACATTTTTCCATGGTGATCACGCTGCGTCTTTCATTACCGGTTCCTATAAAAGAGGTATAAAAGACTTTGATGTAGAAAAAGCATATGAACTCTTGCTGAATAATGCTTACAAGGAAGGAGGAACACGCCCCCACATACAAGAATACATCGAACTTGGGTATGTGCCGGAACCGAGCATAGAGAATCCAAAAACCGAATCAAAGGGTAATGCCGGTGTATCCAAGACATTAGAATATGCCTATGACGATTATTCGCTATCTCTTCTTGCAGAAGAAATGAATGATGCGGAACGTCAACAGGATTTATTTAAACGTTCCCTAAATTATAAAAACGTCTTTGATAAGAACACCAATTTTATGAGGGGAAAAATGGCAAATGGTGACTGGGTTTCTCCATTCGATCCTCAATATCCGTATTATGAATATATGTATAGGGAGGCCAATGCATGGCAGGTATCTTTCTTTGCTCCACACGATATGCCGGGACTCGTTGAGCAGTATGGAGGAAAAGAAAAATTTGAGAAAAAACTTGATTCTCTCTTTAGTTATAAATGGAATCCAGAACATAGAGCGCGGAATGTTTCTGGATTTTTAGGGCAGTATAGCCAAGGAAATCAGCCAAATCATGAGGCTCCATTTTCCTATTATTTCATTGACAAACCGGAAAAATCTCAGGCTATTATTGATAAACTTTTATCGGATTATTATGGTATTGGAGATGAGGGTCTTGCTCTTTCAGGTATGGATGATGCGGGAGAAATGTCTTCTTGGTATGTTTTTAGTGCGTTAGGATTATACCCTTTTTCTCCTTCAGATCCTGAATATCTTGTAACAGTTCCAATCTTTAATTCTGTTACATGGAAATTAAAAGATGGGAAGACATTGCAGATAATTCATCAGGGAAATTCACGTGAATTGAAGAATATTTTAATTAACGGTACCAATACAGATGAATATTTCGTCAATCATAGTTTGTTTGAAAACGGAGGGGAAATTATTGTTGAAACCAAAAATTAAGAAATAAATCCCATTATAAATGAAGTGTTTAGGGAGACTCTACCATTGCTTTTACTTTTCTGATTGCTGTTGATGCATCTGCTCAGGATACATCCTATCGGGAAGTAAAAATATCTCCTTTTACGAAAATGTCGAGCCTTCTGAATATAGAGATAACCAGTGCAACCTTGTTAAAATCTATTTTAAACAATGTACAGGAGTGAGAGTAATAGTTATTAATTAAACGTTTTATTAAATGAATACAAATGAAAAAATCAAACTCTTTTTAATATGCCTGATCTTATTCTCTCAGAGTGCTACTTATGCTCAGTGGGAACCTGCAGGAGATAAGATAAAAACGAAATGGGCAGAGAATATCGATCCCGATAATATATTAAAAGAATATCCCAGGCCAATTATGAAGCGTGCCCAATGGGAAAATTTAAACGGCCTTTGGGACTATAGTATTGTAAAAAAAGGACAGGCTAAACCTTCAGATTTTAATGGAGAAATACTTGTTCCATTTGCTGTGGAATCTAGTCTGTCTGGGGTAATGAAGCCAGTGGGAAGTGATTATGAATTATGGTATGATACCAGTTTCACAGTTCCAAATAACTGGAAAAACAAAAATATTCTTCTGCATTTTGGTGCGGTAGACTGGAGAGCTGAGGTATGGGTTAATGATATTAAAGTGGGGACCCATGAAGGAGGGTATGATCCTTTTTCTTTTGATATAACACCATTTCTGAATAAAAACAAAGGTCAGAAATTAACTGTTAAGGTTTGGGACCCCAGTGATAACGGACCTCAGCCTAGAGGAAAACAGGTTAAAAATCCGGAAGGTATCTGGTATACTCCGGTGACAGGAATCTGGCAAACAGTCTGGATGGAACCTGTAAATGATAAAAGTTTCGAAGATCTCCGGTTCACCCCAGATATTGATAATAATCTGATTAAGATTTCTGGTAATGCTAGAAACTCATCCTATGGCGATATTATAGAAGTTACTGTTTATGATGAAAATAGGGAGGTTAGCAAAACCCGATCAGCTATTGGTCAGGAATTTTCGATTAATGTTGAGGATCCCAAATTATGGTCTCCAGAATTACCATTTTTATACCGAACTACGGTAAAGCTAATTAGTGATGGAAAAGTAAGAGATGAAGTGGATAGCTATTTTGCCATGCGTAAAATCTCAACCGAAAGAGATGAAAACGGCCTTATAAGAATGCAATTGAATAATGAAGATTATTTCCATTTTGGCCCGCTTGATCAGGGTTGGTGGCCTGATGGGCTTTATACAGCCCCTACTGATGAGGCTTTAAAATATGATATTGTGAAAACCAAGCAACTTGGTTTTAATATGATACGTAAACATGTGAAGGTTGAACCTGCCAGGTGGTATACGCATTGTGATGAATTAGGAATTTTGGTGTGGCAGGATATGCCAAATGGAGATGCACAACCTACATGGCAAATGCGAAAGTATTTTGAAGGAAATGAATTAAAACGCTCTGCGGAATCGGAAAAGATCTATCGTAAAGAATGGAAAAGAATTATGGATTACCTCTATTCATATCCGAGTATTGTAGTGTGGGTACCATTTAATGAAGGTTGGGGACAGTTTAAGACGATGGAAATTACTGAATGGACCGAAAACTATGATCCTTCAAGATTGATTAATTCTGCTAGTGGAGGAAATCATTTCCAAACTGGAGATATTCTAGATCTTCATAATTACCCCGATCCTTCCTTATACCTTTATGATGCACAAAGAGTAACTGTTTTGGGAGAATATGGAGGTATAGGGCTTGCATTGGAGGATCATCTATGGGCAACAGGCAGGAATTGGGGATATGTCCAATTTAAGAGTTCTAAAGAAGTTACAGATAAGTATGTGGAATACGCAGAGAAGCTGAAAAGGCTTGTTAAAGCAGGTTTTTCCGCAGCTATTTATACCCAGACTACCGATGTGGAAGGTGAAGTAAACGGTTTGATGACCTACGACAGAAAGATAGATAAGGTAAATGTAGAAAGGGTAAGGGAAGCCAACCAGAAAGTAATTAATACACTGTAATAGCTTCTGAATAGAAAGATTGATATGAAAAGAAATGGCTATCATGATATTTGTGTCCCCTAATGAAGTGAATCATTGGCTCAGCTCAATGTCGGGGAAGAATTACTTTGAA
>NZ_JAVRHK010000012.1:0-113188 GCF_031846585.1 Autumnicola musiva | reverse complement strand
CTAACCGTTTAAATTATGGAAAAAACCAGAATAAAAAGATTAACAAGGACAAATGCCAATATTACACAACAACTTCCAATTAAGGTTGTTCAATATGGAGAAGGAAATTTTCTCCGCGCATTTGTAGATTATATAATTGATCAGCTAAATAAAAAAGCTAATTTCAATGCCGGAGTGGCTGTAGTGCAACCTTTAGCCAATGGATTGGTTAGCGTGCTGAACGAGCAGGATGGACTTTATAATCTGTTCATGAAGGGAGTGAAAAAAGGAGAGGAAATTCAGCGGCAGGAGACCATTTCCTGTATTCAGAAAGGCATAAATCCTTATGAAGATTATCAGGCTTACCTTGCTTTGGCTAAAGAAGAAGAACTTGAATTTTTAATATCCAATACCACTGAAGCCGGAATTGCTTTTGATGAAACCGATACTTTAGAAGGGCAGCCGCATAATAGTTTTCCAGCCAAAGTAACCGCTCTGCTTTACAAACGCTTTAAACATTTTAATGGAGCTAAGGATAAAGGTTTAAGCATTATTCCATGTGAATTAATTAATTATAATGCAGATGCATTAAAGGAAATTATCCTGAAGTATGCGGAACTGTGGAGCCTGGAAGAGGAATTTACTGACTGGATTAGAAACCATAATGATTTTCATAATACGCTTGTAGATCGTATTGTACCGGGGTATCCAAAAGATGATATTGAAGCTTATCAAAACGATTTGCAACTGGAGGATAAACTTGTTGTTTCCGCGGAAGTTTTTCTGTTATGGGTAATAGAAGGCGGAGAAAAGTTGAAATCTAAGGTTCCTTTTGATAAAATTGATGAAAATATCCAGATTGTAGATGACCTTCAACCGTACCGCACAAGGAAAGTACGCATCTTAAATGGAGCACATACCACTATGGTTCCTTTCTCAATTCTCTTCGGAAATGAAACGGTAAAAGATACCGTAGATCATGAGTTTACCGGTAAATTCATCAGGGAAGCGGTATTTGAAGAAATCAATCCAACCTTGAAGCTTTCTGAAGAAGAACTTAAATCGTTTGCTGAAGAGGTTTTTGACAGGTTTAGAAATCCTTTTATAAAACATCAACTTTCCAGTATAGCTTTAAACAGTATTTCAAAATTTAAGGTAAGGGTGCTGCCGAGTTTGTTAAGTTTTCAGAAAAAATATAATCGATTACCTTTACGTCTTACCTTTGCGTTTGCGTGCCTGTTAAGGTTTTATAGAGGAGAATGGAAGGGGCATAGCCTTCCTGTAAATGATGATGAAAAAACTACATCAGAATTGAAAAAATCCTGGGAACAGCACAGCTATAAAGATATAGCAGAAAGAGTGCTGAAAAATGAAAAATTTTGGGGCACTAATTTAACTCAGGTACCGCAATTACAGGAAAAAACGGCTCTCGCGCTGGAGTTAATAGAGACCAAAGGTATTGAAGAAGGTTTTAAAATTTTTACCGAAAAATCTGAGTAAGAAAGGAAAAACGAAGAATTATGAAAAGTAAATTAATAAAAGTACACCCTGAGGATAATGTAGCTATAGCATTGGTAGATTTATGGCAGGGTGACCGGGTAGACTTTGAAGGAGAAGAATTTATAATATTATCTGATGTCCAGGCAAAGCATAAAATCACAATGGTTGGTCTTCAGCCGGAGGATAAGATATATATGTATGGTGTACTGGTAGGAAAAGCGGTTTCAGAAATAAGAAAGGGAGATAAGCTTACTACTGAAAATGTTAAACATCAGGCCAGCAAGACAACCCAAAAGACTGAAACTACCGCCTGGAAAGCTCCCGATGTTTCCAAATATAAGGATCGTACATTTATGGGCTATCACAGGCCTGATGGGCAGGTGGGTACTGCCAATACCTGGCTCTTTTTTCCTCTTGTTTTTTGTGAGAATAGAAATGTGGAATTGTTGAAGGAGGTGTTTGAAAAAGAATTATCTTTTCATAAATCTGCAAAACAGCGGCAATTATTGCGAAATCTGATTACCGGAAAAGATGAAGATACCAATGTGGATTTTGAAGAGGAAGAAAAAGGTATTTTCGATAATATTGAAGTAAAATTTATTACGCACCAGGGCGGTTGTGGTGGTATTCGCCAGGATGCGGTAATGTTATCCAAATTACTTGCAGGTTACGTAAATAATCCCAATGTAGCAGGAGCAACTGTTTTAAGTCTTGGTTGTCAAAATCTTCAAATCGATATTTTTAAGAATGCTCTTGATGCTATAAATCCTGATATTCAAAAACCCGTGCTTATATACGAACAGCAACAGGAAGGAACTGTGGACGAAATGCTGAATAAAATCATCAGGGAATCTTTTGAAGGAATCAAAAAGGCCAATGAAATTAGAAGACAGCCTGCACCTTTGTCCAAGTTGAAGCTCGGACTGGAATGTGGAGGCTCCGATGGTTTTTCCGGGATTTCAGCCAATCCCGCCCTGGGGTATGCTTCAGATATTCTTGCAGCACTGGGTGGTTCTCCTATTCTATCTGAATTTCCGGAATTATGCGGTGTGGAGCAGGAGCTGGTAAACAGGTGTGTTGATGATGAAACTGCAACAAAGTTTATGGCGCTTATGAAAGCCTACGAAAATGCTGCGGAAGCTTCAGGTTCCGGTTTTGACATGAACCCCTCTCCCGGAAACATCAAGGATGGTTTAATTACTGATGCCATGAAATCTGCCGGGGCAGCGAAAAAAGGAGGTACTTCACCTATACAGGCGGTGCTGGATTATGGTGAATATGTTACCAAACCAGGTCTTAATTTACTTTGCACTCCTGGAAATGATGTGGAAAGTACCACGGGAATGGTGGGTTCCGGAGCCAATGTGGTGGTTTTTACTACCGGACTGGGTACACCTACAGGAAATCCTGTTGCTCCAATAATAAAATTGTCTTCAAATTCTATCCTGGCAGGAAGGATGCCAGACATTATTGATGTGGATGCGGGAGCGGTAATTAAAGGAGAAAAGACTATTCCTGAAATGGGAGAGGAGCTTTTTGAATATATTATCGGGGTGGCTGAAGGAAAAATTAAATCTAAGGCAGACCAGCTGGATCAGGATGATTTTATTCCATGGAAACGAGGAGTTTCTTTATAAAATAAAAGATGACAGAAAAAAAGGTTATACGGGCAGGAATAGTGGGATCAGGCTTTGCTGCCCGATTTCATTTTGAAGCCATACAAAGAGTTTACGGCGCTAAGGTGGAAATTACAGGCGCTTATTCACGAACTTCCGCCAACCTGAAAAAGTTTTCTTCAGAAAAAAATGTAAAAGCTTATGGAAGCCTTCAGGAACTTATTGCTGCTTCAGATGTACTTCACCTTTGTACCCCACCCGTTACACATGAGCCTCTGGCAGTAAAAATCCTTCAGCAGGGTAAAGATGTCATTATAGAAAAACCGCTAACAGGTTATTTTGGAAATGATGTTGAAGAATTTTCCGGAGATAATTTTTCCAGGAAAGAAGGTTTAAATCATGCACTTCAAAGCATTAAAAATATATTGAAAGCAGAGGAAAAGAGTAAAGGCCGTATTATGTATGCCGAGAACTGGGTTTATGCACCTGCTATTCAAAAAGAGCGGGAGGTAATTGAGAAAACCAATGCACAGATTCTTTGGATACAGGCGCAACAATCACATTCCGGATCTCATTCTCTGGATTATGGCAAGTGGAAACTTTCAGGGGGCGGATCTTTAATGGGGAAAGGCTGCCATCCTCTAACCGGGGCAATTTATCTTAAACATGTAGAAGGCAAGGTGCGGAATGGCAGGCCTATCAGGCCTAAATATGTAAGCTGCAGAACCCATGCGATTACCAGAATGTCAAATTTTGAAAATGAACTGCATCTGAGAGATTCTTATACCGATGTGGAAGATTATGCCACCACACATGTTATTTTTGAGGATGGAACGGTGGCAGATATTGTAGCCAGTGAACTATTACAGGGCGGAGTAAAAAATTATCTTGAAGTACATGCTAATAATCACCGTACGGTCTGTAACCTTACGCCTAATAATGCCATGCAAACATATAATCCCGTAAATAGCAATTTTGATGATATTTATGTGGTTGAGAAAACCGGGACCAAACAAGGCTGGTCTAACATTTCTCCTGATGAAGCCTGGTTTAATGGTTATCAGCATGAGATGGAAGCATTTTACAGAACTGCAGCATTGGGAGAAAAACTGGAAAGCGACAGTAAACTTGCTGCAGACGTTATTGCAACTATTTATGCTGCATATCTTTCAGCAGAACAAAAAGGAACAGAAACTGAAATTCCTTCAATTTAGAGCAAGGCTTTATTTGCAGCAGTTTTTAAAATGCTTCTCCCGGAGGATTCACGAACAAACAATTCCGGTGATAGCACCACCTTTTTTTCAATGCTCACGGCCAGATTTTCTTTTACCTGTTCCAGAAATACCTGAGCGGCTATTTTTCCCATAAGTTGTGGAGTCTGATCCATGGAGGTGATAGGAAGCTCCATATATTTGGTAAAGGGTTCATTACTAAAACCTACAACGCATACTTCTTCAGGAATTTTAATATTTCTTCTCTTAAGTTCCTGAATAGCACCTAAAGCTGCATAATCGCCGGCTGAAAATATTGCATCCGGTTTCTCTTCACATTCCCAAAGCCGTACCACAGCCTGCTGGCCGGATTCAATTTTGCTGTTGGTGAGGATTACATGTTCTGGATTATGATTCAGCCCGTATTTCTCAAGAGCGGCAATATAACCCTCATAACGATTTTTGTAGATTTCCAAATTAATATCCCCGGAGAGGTGGGCAATTTTTTTGCAACCTTCCTGGATTAAATGTTCCGTAGCCATGAAGCCTGCCTTAAAGTCGTCCAATACAACCGAGCTTACGCCGGGGGTTTCAATTTTCCTGTCAAAAAAGATCAAGGGTGTGTTTTCAGCCAATGCTTTTTTCACGTGATCAGTATTTTGAGTTGTTTTTGAAACCGACATGAATATTCCGTCAATTTGGGTATTTAAAAGGGCATTTAGCTGTTTTATTTCATTTTTAACCTCTTCATGAGACTGGCATATAATTACATGGTAACCATGAGGATTAAGTTCTTCTTCTATTCCTCGTATAACTGATGAGAAGAAGCTACGATTAATATAGGGAACTATCACACCCACATTATTTGTCCTGCCGCTCTTTAAAGCCTGGGCCAGCCTATTTTGCTTGTAGTTCATTTCCTTAGCTGTCTTTGCGACAAGCTCCCGGGTTTTTTTGCTGATTTTTGGATTTTGGTTAAGAGCGCGGGACACGGTCGCGGCACTAATATCTAGTTTTTTGGAAATATCGTAGATAGTAACTTTTTCCTTGCGGTTCATTCAAAAAGTTTTAGGGAATTTTTATTGCGAGAAACTCTAATTTCCAATCCTGTAAAGAAGAATAACGGCAGAGGCAGGGATATGGGTTGCTCATAATAAAAGGTTAGATTTCAGATTTTTTAAAGTAAGTGATTATTTGCCTAATAAGCAAAAATAGGTATATTAACGTAATCGATTACAGATTAGTTGATGAAGTTTTCAATTATAAAGTCCGGTTCTAATTTTTTCAAATAAGTTTATGAGAAATATATTCTTAGTCACACTTTGTATATTCCTGAATCCGGGATCTTTGTCATCTTTTGGATCTTCTATGTTTAATACTAAATCGAAAAAAGTAGCACAGGAGACTTCCAAATTTAATTATACAGTAGCTCGGGATGGTACGGGAGACTTCACGAATGTTCAGGAGGCGATAGATGCTATTCCTAATTTCAGGAAAGCAGAAACAAGAGTCTTGATAAAGAAAGGAACGTATAAGGAAAAACTTATTTTACCTGCTTCTAAAACCAACGTTACGCTTATTGGAGAAGATGTAGAAAATACTATTTTAACCTATGATGATTATCCTCAAAAACTGAATAAATTCGGGGAAGAAATTGGAACTACCGGTTCTACATCTTTTTTCATTTTTGCAGATGGTTTCAGGGCAGAGAATATTTCTTTCGAGAATTCTGCAGGTCCTGTTGGTCAGGCGGTGGCTGTTAGGGTGGACGGTGATAAAGTAATCTTTGAAAATTGCCGCTTTTTAGGAAATCAGGATACCTTATACCTGCATGGTAGAGATAGTCGTCAATACTATAAAAACTGCTATATAGAAGGAACTACCGATTTTATTTTTGGCTGGTCCACGGCGGTTTTTGAGGATTGTGAAATTTTTTGCAAAGAAGGCGGGCATTATATCACAGCGGCTTCTACGGAAGAAAGTGCAGAATATGGTTTTGTTTTTATTGACTGTAAAATCACAGGAGATGCACCTGCCAACAGCTTTTACCTGGGAAGACCGTGGAGAAATTACGCACAAACAGTTTTTATTAATACAGAAATGTCTGCTCTTATAAAGCCTGAAGGCTGGCATAACTGGAGTAAGCCTGAAACGGAAAAGACAACTTTTTATGTGGAATATAATTCTTACGGGCCCGGTGCTTCAGCAAATCGGGTTCCATGGGCAAAAAATATTTCTGAAGAACAATTGCAGGAATATGAAATTAACAGGGTCCTGGCCGGGAAAGATAGCTGGAATATGGCTAAGTGAAAGGCAACTTTCCTTAGCAGCCCATTTGCTTTGCTGATAATTGTGAAATTGTATCTTTTTTACTAATTTTTTATTTTTAAGAGAAAAAATTATGCAGTTTGCTGAAGCTTTATTATTTTAGTGCAATCGATTACAAAATAAAACTATGACATTAAAAACTTTATCCCGGCTGTTGATGATTTCTTCAGCAATCGGATTCGCTTTTTTTCTTTCCTGTAAAGCAGGAAAAACAGAAATAGATTCTGAAAAGGCATGGAAGCGGGCAGATAAAATTATAAGTGAAATTGTAGTGCCTGAATTTCCCGATCGTACTTTTAACGTGGCTGACTATGGTGCAAAAGCGGATGGTAGTACCAATAATTCCGAAGCATTTAAAAAAGCCATAGCAGCCTGTAATGGAGCCGGCGGAGGAATGGTATTAGTTCCTGCTGGAAAATATCTTACCGGTCCTATTCATTTAAAAAGCAATGTAAACTTTCACCTGGCTGAAGGTGCAGAGATTCTCTTTTCAAAGGAGAAATCAGATTATTTACCTATGGTTCATACTTCTTATGAAGGAGTGGAGCTTATGAATTACTCTCCTCTTATTTACGCCTTTGAACAGGAGAATATCGCTGTGACCGGGAAAGGAACTTTTAACGGCCAGGCCAATAATGGAAACTGGTGGCCCTGGAGTGGCGCCGATCGGTATGGTTTCAAAGAGGGCATGCAAGAGCAGAAGAATGAACATAATCTTCCCCGTTTAAGAAAAATGAATGAAGAAGGAACTCCGGTTGCAGAACGTACCTTCGGGGAAGGGCATCAATTGCGTCCTACCTTTTTTGAGCCTTTTGGATGCGAAAACGTTCTCGTTAAAGGTGTTACTTTTACCAATGCGCCTTTTTGGGTAATGCATCCTATTAAGAGTAATAATGTTACTGTAGACGGGGTAACCGTAAGAAGCCATGGACCAAATAACGATGGTTGCGATCCCGAATATTCTAAAAATGTCCACATTAAAAACTGTCTTTTTGATACAGGTGATGATTGCATTGCTATTAAATCCGGCCGGAATAATGACGGCCGCCGTGTGGCGATTCCCAGTGAAAATATTGTAGTTGAAAATTGCGTGATGAAGGATGGCCACGGCGGAGTGGTGATGGGGAGCGAAATTTCTGCAGGGGTACGCAATGTTTTTGTGAGGAATTGTCAAATGGATAGCCCAAATCTTGACAGGGCCATTCGTATAAAAACTAATACTTTAAGAGGTGGTTTTGTAGAGAATGTTTATGTAAAAGATGTGCAGGTGGGGCAGGTGAAAGAGGCTGTTCTTAAAATAAATACCTATTACGGGATTTACGCTAATCAGGAAGGGGAATATATACCAACAATAAAAAATATCTACATGGAAAATGTTCAGGTGGAAAATGGCGGGGAATATGGAATTCTCATTAAAGGAAGAGAACAGTCTCCGGTCGAAAATGTGAATTTTACCAACGTGACTATAAAGAGTACAGAAACACCTTTATCTGTAGAAAATTGCGAGCCTATAAAATTCATTAACACCACTATAAACGGTCAAAAATACTAATCAAAATATTAGCTAATTACCACTGAAAAATTATTAAATAATGAAAAAAATATTTCTAATACCTGTTGTAGCATCTCTGGCACTGTTTTCTTGTAAGGACGGAAAAGAGCAAAAACAAACTTCTGCTGAAGATACTGAATCTAAAATTCAAATTGCAGAGCCGCAATATGATACTTATGCTGAGATTTCCATAAAGGAAGGCGGACATTGGGAAGGCCGGGAATATATAGATGGACAATTCAAAAATGTGGAAAATCTCGATGTGCCCAAAGAACATACAGACCACAGCTGGTTCATTAGATATGAAGGCCCGGGCTGGGAAAACAGTCAAATTGGCTACAGGTTGTACCTAGATTGGAGAAACGCTATAGATATCTTTGGAAAAAAAGGGGATACTATGGTGCTTCCTTATGTAGGCCAGGATAATTTCGATTCTTACCATGAGGCCGCTCCATGGGGGCAGGATATTTTAAAGGCCGGAAAATCCCTGGGAATTGGTGGGTACGGAAGATATATGAATGATACGGTGGCGCATTTCAGAAATGTTCAAAACACTCACGCCGAAGTAAGTAATTCAGCCAGTAGCTCTTCCGTAGCAATTACTTATGAAGGCTGGCAAACCGGAGAGGAAACCATAGACCTTGATGCAGAACTGATTATCTATCCTGAAGGCCGGTATACGCAGGTAGAATTATCTCCTTCCGCAGAAATTGAGGGATTAACTACCGGGATTGTAAAATTTGAGGATGTGCCGCTAATGCAGAAGGAAAGCGAAGGAGGAAATTGGTCCTATATCGCTACATATGGCGCTCAGACTTTGGTAAATGAGGAAGATAAGCTTGGAATGGCAATTTTCTACAAAAAAGATGAACTGGCACAGCAGGTAGAAGGTTCGGACGATCATCTATTGGTTTTTAAACCTACATCGGATAAAGTGACTTATTATTTTCTTGGTGCATGGGAGCAGGAAAAAGGAGGGATTACAACAGAAGAAGATTTTGTTTCCAATCTCGATGAGTTGTTGCAGATTTTAGATTCTAATGATACATTAAAATAAAAAATATGGAAATTCTGAAAAATCGACTGTATATATTTTTAATGCTGTTTGCCTTTGTGGGCTCCTTCTTCAGCTGCAAAAATGAGGAAAAGAAGGAAAAGGATGAATTAGCATCTACAAGTCAGGAAAAAATTGTGCCTGAAGATCTCAAATGGTCAGAAAGAATGATGCAGTCTGAAATTTATAGATTTCCGGAAGCTTCAAAACTGGATTTTAGGGACGAGCCCAAGTGGAGTTACACTAACGGACTTGTTTTAAAAGCTGCCAAAGAGGTTTATGAAGAAACAAATAAGCAGAAATATTATGATTATATCTACGCTTATGCAGACACCATGGTTACAGATGAAGGCGATATTAGAACCTATGATTTAACAGCTCAGAACCTGGATATGCTTAATTCCGGTAACACGCTGTTGTTTTTGTATCCGGAAACTCAGGAAGAGCGTTTTCTCGAGGCATTAAAACTTTTAAGGAGCCAGATAGAAACGCAACCGCGTACAAAAGAAGGTGGATTCTGGCATAAGGAACGTTATACACAACAAATGTGGCTGGACGGGCTGTATATGGCACACCCATTCTACGCACATTACACGCAGATGTTTAGCGAAGGGGAAAAGGCACAGGAAGCTTATGATGATATTGTGCACCAGTTCGACCTTGTTCAGGAGTATATGAAAGATGAAAAAACAGGGTTATTGTACCACGGCTGGGATTCCAGCAAACAGCAAAAATGGGCAAATAAAGAAACAGGTACTTCTCCCAATTTCTGGTCTCGTGCCATGGGGTGGTATGGAATGGCTATGGTAGATGTGCTGGATTACCTGCCGGAAGATCACCAGGGCCGTGAAAAAATAATTAATTATTTAAATGAATTTGCTGAAGCGGTGACTAAAGTTCAGGATAAAGAATCCGGCCTCTGGTACCAGGTTTTGGACCAGGGCGACAGAGAAGGGAATTATCTGGAAGCTTCAGGTTCTTCTATGTTTACTTATACTTTCGCAAAGGGAGTGAAAAAAGGATATCTGCCTGAAAAATATATGGAGGTTGCCAAAAAAGGATATGAAGGCATTCTGAACAACTTGATCACCGTTGAAGATAATGGCGTGGTTAATCTTAATCAGGTTTGTGCTGTGGCAGGCCTGGGAGGGGACCCTTACCGTGATGCATCGTATGAATATTATGTAAATGAAGAAATAAGGAGCAATGATCCAAAAGGAACAGGGCCCTTTATTTTGGCCAGCCTTCAGTTAGACAAATAATCAGAAAATATTAAAATGAAATTTTTACCTGCCTTTATATTCTTATCATTTTCTTTTTTTGTTTCAGCACAAAACCCAGATAGTTATAAATCTGAAGTATGGGTTTCCGATAATGAAGATGGCACATACACCAACCCAATACTTTATGCCGATTATTCCGATCCAGATGTGGTAAGGGTGGGCGATGATTATTATATGACCGCTTCCAGCTTTAATGCCGCCCCGGGATTGCCTATTCTGCATTCTGATGATATGGTTAACTGGAAATTGATCAATTATGCTTTGCCAAAGCAGGTGCCGGAAGAAACTTTTGCCGTTCCGCAGCATGGAAATGGTGTTTGGGCGCCGAGCATTCGTTCCCATAATAATCAACTTTATATTTACTGGGGAGATCCAGATCACGGAATTTATATGGTAAAAGCCGATGATCCCTATGGAAATTGGGAAGAGCCGGTATTGGTAATGGAGGGCAAAGGCCTTATAGACCCTTCCCCGCTTTGGGATGATGATGGTAAAGCCTATTTGGTGCATGCTTATGCAGGTAGCCGCGCAGGGGTGAAGAGTTTGCTTAGCGTGAATAAGATGAATGCTGAAGGCACCAAGGTTTTAGATGCGGGACGTCATGTTTTTGATGGTCACGATGATCAGCCAACGGTAGAAGGGGCAAAGTTTTATAAACGGAACGGTTATTATTACATTTTTGCTCCTGCCGGTGGAGTCTCCACTGGCTGGCAGCTAATCTTAAGATCTAAAAATATTTATGGTCCTTATGAAGAAAAAGTAGTTCTGGAACAGGGCAGCACAGCGATTAATGGTCCGCACCAGGGCGCCTGGGTGCAAACTCCTCAAGGTGAGGATTGGTTTTATCATTTCCAGGATGTAGAAGCTTATGGCCGTATTGTGCATTTACAGCCAATGACCTGGAAAAACGACTGGCCGGTAATGGGGGAAGATAAAGACGGCAACGGAATAGGAGAACCGGTGAAAACTTCTAAAAAACCTGATGTAGGTAAAAAATATCCTGTGGTAACTCCTGTTGAAAGTACTGAATTTGAGGGGGATAGTTTAGGAATGCAATGGCAGTGGAACGCGAACCCTGAAGTGGTTTGGCATGCAAAACTTCCCGGAAGTGACTATCTGCGCTTATTCTCCATTAAAACACCTGAAGATGCTCCTAATCTCTGGATGGCGCCAAATTTATTATTGCAGAAATTCCCGGCTCCAAATTTTACAGCGACCACAAAATTTAGTTTTTTTCCGCAGGAAGCTGAAGAAGGAAAACGTGCCGGGCTCATTATTATGGGAATGGATTATGCCAGTTTAACGCTGACTCATGATGAAGATGGTTTTATAATAAAACAAACGCAGGCAATTGATGCCATAGACGGCAAAGAAGAAGTAACTATTGCTGAAAAGCGAATAAACTCTAATGAAGTTACTTTTCGGGTTGAAGTGAGTGCTCCAGATGCCATGTGCAGGTTTAGTTACAGCGAAGATGGGCAGAATTTTAGAGAAATTGGAGAAACTTTCCAGGCTAAACCAGGCAAATGGATTGGCGCCAAAGTCGGTTTATTTAGCGTGAGTACACAGGAGGCCAAAAGGGGTGGCTATGCAGATGTGCAATATTTTAGAATCAGTGAATAGTAGTTATGCCCTGTTGTCATGCTGAACTTGTTTCAGCATCTCATGACGCTGGCAAACTTCAGCAATAGTAATTCTAAGTTTTATGGAAATTTCAAATAGCAAATAAATGAAGGCAATCACCAAATTATTCCTTTCGATTTTCATCCTCTTAGGCTGTGGAATGCTTAATGCACAGCAAAATTCTGCCTGGGACCCTTCGCAGATATATGATAATATCGAATTTGAGATGCCAAAGGTAAAGGAACCTGATTTTCCAAATTACGAGGTGAATATAACAGATTTTGGTGCTGTAGGCGACGGACTTCAGAAAAACACTGAGGTTTTTAAAAAAGCAATCGCTGATGTTGCTGAAAATGGAGGTGGAAAAGTGGTGGTGCCTCGTGGAATGTGGCTTACCGGGCCTATTCACTTCCGCAGTAATATCAACCTACACCTGGAGGACGGGGCTTTTATTATCTTCAGCAAAGATTTTGATGACTATGAACTTATCAAGACAAGTTTTGAAGGTTTAAATACCGTTCGTAATGAATCCCCTATCAATGCCAATAAAGTGGAAAATATTGCCATTACCGGCAAAGGAGTAATTGATGGAAGCGGTGGAGTTTGGCGACCGGTGAAAAAAGGTAAAATGACGGCCTCGCAATGGGAGGATCTCGTAAAATCTGGTGGAGTACTATCTGAAGATGGTAAAATGTGGTTTCCTTCAGAAAGTTCAAAAAAGGGATATAACAGTACCACAAATTTCAATGTGCCCGATAAGGTTTCAGATGAAGAATTAGAGTCGGTTAAAGATTTCTTGCGGCCGGTGATGGTGAGTATTGTCAATAGTAAAAAGATTTTGCTGGACGGGCCAACTTTTCAGAATTCACCCGCATGGAATATTCACCCGCTAATGAGCGAGGATATAACCATACGAAATCTTACGGTGAGAAATCCGTGGTATTCGCAAAATGGGGATGGACTTGACCTGGAATCCTGTAAAAATGTGGTGATCTATAATAATTCTTTTGATGTGGGAGATGACGCCATTTGTTTTAAATCCGGCAAAAATGAAGATGGGCGTAAGCGCGGAATGCCTACCGAAAATGTGATTGTAAAAAATAATATCGTCTACCATGGCCATGGTGGCTTTGTAGTTGGTAGCGAAATGTCCGGGGGAGTGAAAAATGTACATGTTTCCAACTGCACCTTTATGGGCACCGACGTTGGATTGAGGTTTAAAAGTACCCGTGGCCGTGGTGGAGTGGTGGAGAATATTTATATCTCCAATATAGATATGATTAATATTCCTACTGAAGCCATCAGGTTTAATCTTTTTTATGGCGGGAATTCTCCGGTTCTTGAAGGAGATCAGGACGCTGCAGATGAGGCCAGGGACGAAACCATGATGCCGGTAACTGAAGAAACGCCTTCGTTCCGCAACATTTACATGAAAAATATTACGGCCACCAGTTCTCATAAAGCTGCTTTTTTTATGGGTTTACCGGAAATGAAGCTTAAAAATGTACAACTGGAAAACGCCGTTTTTGAGACTGAAGAAGGAATTACTGTTATCGATGCTAATACTATAGGGCTGAAAAACGTAAAGGTTATTCAGAAAAATGGCCCTGCACGGGTACTGTATAATGCTGAAGATGTTCAATTGAAAGAAATCGATTATCAGAAAAATAAAGAGGGGGCTTCAGTACAGGTTTCAGGAAAAAGTGGAAATATAGATTTTTCAGAAAGTAATATTCCGGAAGCAGATATTCAGCAAAAAACTGCGGGCATGCAGTCAAAAAAAAAAGCCGTTAGATTAGTTGAAGTCTGTTCTGCAGCACAATTAATAGATGCAATTGATCATGCTAAACCGGGAGATTCCATTTTTGTAAATTCAGGAATTTATAAATTAGACGAGCGGATATTTATTAATGATTCCGGCACTTCAGGCGATAAAATTTATTTAATAGGAGATACCACAGGAGAACGCCCAAAATTGGATTTTTCGGGTATGGAGGAGAATTCATCAAACCAGGGAATTGTGCTTAAGGCAGATAACTGGCATTTTAAAGGACTTCAGTTTTATAAAGCAGGTGATAATGGCCTGCACGTGAGGGGAAATAACAACCTTATTGAATTTTGTAGTTTTTTGGAATGTGCAGATACAGGTCTTCAGCTGGACGATGGCGCTTCCAATAATACTATTTTAAACTGCGATTCATTTTATAATGCCGATTCCAAACTGGAAAATGCCGATGGCTTTGCTGTAAAAATGGATGTGGGTTCCGGAAATAAATTCATTGGTTGCCGTGCATGGAATAATCTTGATGATGGTTGGGACGGTTACTTGCGCGAAGCTGATAATATTCAAACCACCTATGAAAATTGCTGGGCTTTTAATAATGGGTATTTGAAGGACGGGACTAAAGGAAAAGGTGATGGCAACGGATTTAAAACCGGCGGGAGTGATGATAAAACCCGGAAGCATAATGCCTCCTATTATCGTTGTATGGCGGTGAATAATGTGAATGACGGGTTTGACCATAACAGCAACCGTGGAACAATCTCAATTTTAAACTGCTCGGCTACCGGGAATGGCCGTAATCTCGCTTTCGCAGAAAAAAACGGACTCGAAAAAATTACCATTATCAACACCTTGGTTCTGGGTGAACTTGGAAAATATAATGCTGAAGTTGAAGAGGTAAAAAATAACAGCTGGCAAATGGATTTTCAGGTTTCAAAAAATGATTTTATCTCAATGGATAAATCAGAATTGTCCGCGCCAAGAAAAAGTGATGGTAGCCTGCCGGACATCGGCTTTATGCGTCCCGTAAAAAACAGTAAACTGGTGAATGCCGGTCTTATTCTGAACAAAATCTATACCGGAAACGCTCCGGAACTGGGTGCCCTTGAGTCTGAAACTGCTGAATAGCTACAGGTTTCAAAGAGACAGCAAAGAAGACATGTGAAGAAGAAAAAATAAGGGTGAAAACCAAAATTCTACATCAAATGACGTTAAGAAACCACCTGTTTATTTTTATGATAATGGGCTTTTTTATGCTGAAGATTCATTCCCAGGAGCATGAAATAAAGCCTTACACCATACAGGGAACTTATGAAAAACTAAAAAAAGATTACCCGTTTATTAGTCCGGTGCAGCCGCTTTCTTCTGAAAATATTATAGCTGAAGAAGATGTGGTTTATAAAAAAACAGCTAAAAAAGACTTAAAGGCAGATGTTTACCGGCCAAACGTGGAGTCTGCCGAAAAATTTCCCGGTGTTCTGCTTATTCACGGTGGTGGCTGGCTTACGGGTAGCAAGGAAAACGAGCGGGTAATGGCGCAGCATTTGGCAGATAATGGCTATGTGGCCATAACCGCTGCTTACCGGCTGGGAACAGAAGCCATTTATCCCGCGGGCGTACTGGATCTAAAAGATGCGGTAAAATGGATGCGCCAAAATGCTGAAAAATACCATATAAATCCTGATAAAATTGCCGTTTTAGGAGCTTCAGCTGGGGGTCAACTGGCCGCTTTGCTTGGAGTTACTCCCGATGCTGAAATTTATAAAACTGAAAATAAAGATTTTTCAGATAAAGTTCAGGCTATTGTTAATGTAGATGGCGTGGCCTCATTTATACATCCTGAAGCCGAAGAAGGCTGGATGGCCGGCACCTGGCTTGGCGGTTCCAAAGACGAAAAACCTGAAACCTGGGCAGCAGCTTCCCCGCTGGAATATGTAGATGAAAATACCCCGCCCACTTTGTTTATCAACAGTTCTTATCCGCGGTTCCATGCGGGAAGAGATGATATGACCAAAATTCTTGACAGGGAAAATATTTATAATGAAGTGCATACGCTGGAACAATCGCCACATTCCTTTTGGCTCATGCATCCCTGGTTTGAAGAAACTTTGAATTTAACCACTGCCTTTCTGGACAGGGTGCTAAAAAACTCATCTTCTTCTAAAGAAGCTTATCGTGAAATTACTGTGGCTAAAGATGGGTCCGGGGATTTTAGTAAAATTCAGGAAGCTATTAATTCTACCCGTGATCTTGGCCCGGGGGAGGTGATTATTCATATAAAAAATGGGACGTATAACGAGAAGCTGGAAATCCCCAGTTGGAAACATCAATTATCATTAATAGGAGAAAGCAAGGACAAAACCATTATTGTAAACGACGATTTTTCCGGCAAAATGAATCCGCAGACAGGGAAAGAACATTCCACTTTTACTTCCTACACGGTTTTAGTGCAGGGCGATGATATTAAAATTGAAAACCTGAGCATTAAAAATTCTTCCTGCGGGGAAGGTCAGGCAGTGGCGCTGCACGTGGAGGGCGACCGGTTTATTATTAAAGACTGTAATATTTTAGGATGCCAGGATACAATATACACGGCTACTGAAGGTAGCCGGCAACTTTATCTCGATTGTTATATAGAAGGCACCACCGATTTTATTTTTGGTGAGGCTACGGCGCTTTTTAAGAATTGTACCATAAAAAGCCTGAAAGATTCTTATGTGACCGCGGCGGCCACTCCACAAAATCAGGAATTTGGCTATGTGTTTATCAACTGCAGGTTAATAGCTGCGGAAGGTGTAAATGAAGTTTATTTGGGGAGGCCCTGGCGCCCATATGCCAAAACGGTATTTATTAATACGGAACTTGGGGAGCATATAGTAGCGGAAGGCTGGAACCCCTGGAAGGGAGATGAGATGTTTCCCAATAAAGAAAGAACCACCTATTATGCTGAATATAACAGTTCCGGCCCCGGTGCTGCCCCCAATAAAAGAGTGGGATGGTCTCACCAGCTAAGTGAGAAAGAAGCGAACAAATACAGCCTGAAGAATATTTTCAGCAATACTGAAGATTGGTTTTGGGCATCAAAAGAAATTAATTCTATAGAGTAAACTTAATTATGAAAGATTTAATTTTATACTTTTTGATCTTTTGCTCAATTACAATGTCAGCACAGGAAAATCCCACTTTGTACCTGATAGGCGATTCCACAATGTCTGATAAAAAAGATCCGGATAAAAATCCAGAACATGGTTGGGGACAAATGCTGCCGCAATTGATGACTTCAAAAATTAATATAGATAATCATGCGGTTAACGGCCGGAGTACGCGAAGTTTTATTTCCGAAGGTCGTTGGGAAAACGTCAGGGAGCAATTGAAGTCCGGTGATTTTGTTATTATCCAGTTTGGGCATAATGACCAGAAGGTTAAGGATTCCAGCCGATACACAAATCCATATACACAATACCGGGCGAACCTTGAAAAATTTGTAAAGGAAACCCGGAAAAAAGGTGCAACCCCAATTTTAATGAGTTCCATTGTTCGTAGAAATTTTAATAAAGAAGGCGTGTTGATAGATACTCATGGAGAATATCCGCTGGTAACGAGGATGGTGGCAAATGATTTGGATCTGGCTTTCATCGATATGCAATTACTTACCGAGCAGCTGGAAATTACCTATGGCCCTGATGATTCTAAAAGTCTTCATCTTCACCTTGAACCTGGCGAAGATCCCTACGAACCTGAAGGACGTAATGATGACACGCATTTATCTGAAAAGGGTGCAACCATAGTTGCTAGCCTGGCACTTCAGGAAATCGCAGAACAGGAGCTGGAGTTGAAGAAGTTTATAAAACCAGAAGTATCGGAAAAAGATTTAATGAAGAAATAAATTTAAAGATGATGAACAAGAAAGACTTAAAGGAATGTGTGAAAATTTTAATTTTCAGCATAGGCTTAATAATGACACAATATTCAATTCTTTCCCAAACCAAACTAATTTCATGGGGAGAGGCGCAACATCAGGATAAAGAGTGGTATGCTTCTGCCGATGCACTGCGCATCGCTGATAATGTTTTACTGTACCAGCATGACAACGGTGGCTGGTATAAGAATATCAATATGGCAGATAAACTGACTTCCGCAGAGAAAGATAAGCTGAGAGCGCAGAAATCCAAAAAAGTGGGAACTACTATAGATAACGGTGCTACCCATACCCAGCTAAGGTATCTTTCAAAAATCTACAACGCTACCGGTAAGGAAAAATACAAAAATGCTTTTCTGGATGGGGTGGATTATCTTTTAGAAGCACAATATGACAATGGTGGGTGGCCACAATTTTATCCTATAAGGGATGGATATTATGAACATATAACTTATAATGACGGTGCTATGATTGGTGTAATGAATTTGTTGCAGGATATTGCTAAAGAAAAAACTGCCTATTCTTTTGTAGATGCCAAACGGAAGCAACAGGCTCAAAAAGCTATAGACAAGGGTTTAAAAATTATACTCAAAACACAGGTGAAAGTAAATGGGAATCTTACCATCTGGTGCGCACAGCACGACAAAGATGATTTTAGTCCTGCTAAAGCGAGAGCTTATGAACTTCCTTCATTAAGCGGAAAAGAAAGTGCCGGAATTGTGGAATATCTTTTAAAATTGGAAAACCCTTCCGATGAGGTTAAAAATTCAATTAGGAGCGCTGTGCAATGGTTTAAAGATCATAAGGTAATGGGTGAAAAAGTGGTATGGATAAAAGATTCCACTTATGTTGAAGGTCGTGATCGTATTGTGGTTGAGGATTCTGCCGGAGGTCCACTCTGGGGACGTTTTAACGATATTAATACCGGAACTCCAATATTTGTTGGACGTGACGGAATCATCAAATCCCACCTGGCAGATATAGAGCAGGAACGAAGGGTAGGCTATAATTATATAGATAATTATGCTGAAAAATTGCTGAAAGAAGATTATCCAGACTGGGAAAATAAACATTAAAAAGTTCAACAACGTTTTAAAAAACAAATTATGTTAAGAGGAAGTTCATTTTTAAAAGAAAAAGAATGTGAATGGGAAGCAGCCGGAGAAGGCATTAGCAGGAAGGTTACCGGTCATAATACCCAAATGATGATGGTGAAAGTTAAATTTGAAAAAGGGGCAACCGGGTATGTACATGATCATTTTCATACCCAATCTTCGTATGTTGCGTCCGGAAAATTCAAAATTACCATAGATGGCGATTCAGAAATACTGGAAGCAGGCGATACCTTTTTCGTGCAACCTAATTTAAAACATGGCGCAGAGTGTTTGGAAGCGGGTGTTCTAATTGATGTTTTTAGTCCGCTTCGGGAAGATTTTTTAAAGTAGATCTTATGAAAAAGTTATTGTTGCTGATTTTATTAGCAGGTGGCCCGATCAAAGCTCAGCTAACCGAAGAAGCTAAGCAGGTTGCAATACAGGAAATAGTAAACAGGATTCAGCTTCCTTCCATTCCGGAATATTCAGTTTCTGTAACGAAATTTGGGGCAAAGGGAGATTCCATTTTTGATAACAAAAAAGCTTTTGATAAGGCTATGAACGCCCTCAAGAAAAGGAACGGTGGTGAACTTGTAGTTCCCAAAGGGATTTATACCGTTAATGGACCAATCCACTTTGTAAGTAATGTTAATTTACACCTGGAAGAGGGGGCAAAGATCAGGTTTGGCTCCAATCCAAAAGATTATCCATTGGTCCTTACCAGCTGGGAGGGAACAATGCTGTACAATTATAGCCCGCTTATTTACGGAAACGAATTGGAGAACATTGCCATTACCGGAAAGGGAACAATTGATGGTGAAGGAGGAGGTGACTGGGCAGAATGGAAACAACTTGAGGATGACGATAAATTATTGAGCAGAGAAATGAACCATAATGGTGTTCCGGTAAAAGAAAGGATCTTCGGGGAAGGACATTATCTTCGCCCTCAACTAATACAATTTGTCAATTCAGTAAATATTCTGCTGGAAGGAGTTACCATAGAAGATTCTCCATTTTGGTGTGTTCACCTGCTAAAATGTAAAAGTGCCACCCTTAGAGGTTTAAAATATGATGCTCACAATTTTAATAATGACGGAATAGATGCTGAATATTCCAGTGATATCCTTATAGAAGAGGTAACCTTTGACAATGGCGATGACAACATAGCAATCAAAGCCGGGAGGGATCACGAAGGCCGTGCAAATTCAGATACACCTTCAGAAAATATTGTCATCAGGAGTAACCTGCTCAAGGGTCTACATGGGGTGGTAATAGGCAGTGAAATGTCTGCGGGGGTACAGAATATCTATGTTGATAATAACAGGGCCTGGGGATACCTTAAACGGGGAATCTATTTCAAGACAAATCCCGACAGGGGAGGTTTTATAAGAAACATCTATATAAGTAATATTGAACTACAAAAGGTGGAAGACTGCTTCTATATTACCTCCAATTACCACGGAGAGGGAGAAGGCTTTAATTCAAAAATTTCAGACATATTTATTTCAGATGTAAGCTGTGAAGAAGCTACTGGAACAGCAGTGGTAATTCAGGGCTTTGAGGAAAGTGAAGTGGAAAACGTGAGGCTTACCAACATAAAGGTAAAAGAGACTAATAATGCTACATCTATTACCAATACAAAAAATGTGGTTTTTGATGAGGTGATCATTGGAAAAGAAGCCACGGTTCCCACTTCTGTTTCGGGCAAGGAAACTGATGTAGATCTAAATAACTGAAAATTCCATAAACTCATATGAATAAGGCGTTTATGCTTATTTTGGTAACAACAATGATTTCCAGTGTGGTACAGGCGCAGGAATTTACGGAAGTCTGGCCTGAAGGCAAAATACCAAATTCCAAAGGTATACAGCTGGAGCATATTGAAAATAACCAGCGCATAACACAAGTGGCAGTGCCGGGATTTTACACTTTTCTTCCCGCCGCGGAAGAGAATAAAAAAGCTGCAGTTTTGATTTTACCTTCTGGAGGCTATCAACACCTTACTTATAACTGGGGTGGTTTCCAGGTGGCAAAATGGTTAAATACGATTGGAATTTCAGCCTTTGTGCTTAATTATAGATTGCCTACTTCTCCCGATTTAATGGTGAGCTATAAAGGTCCCATCCAGGATGCGCAGCGAACCATGAAAATAATAAGGGCCAATGCTGAAAAATATAAAATTGATCCGGCGAAAATTGGTGTTTTCGCCACTTCAGCCGGAGGGCATCTCGCTACTATTTTGGGGACCCATAAAGAAGATTTTTCAGAAGTAAAAAATGATACACTCAACATGTATTCATTTAAACCCGATTTCATGCTCCTTGTTTCACCTGTAATCAGTTTTGGCAAATATGCTCATGAAGGGAGTCGGGATAATTTCCTTGGCGTATCCCCTTCCGAAGAAATGAAGAAAAAATATTCTAATGAATTGCGGGTTACCAGTGATACACCGCCGGCGTTTCTGGTCCATGCCCAAAATGATAAATCGGTAAGTCCCAAGAACAGCATTCTCTTTTATGAAGCCATGATGGAAAATGGGGTAAAAGGTAGCTTGCATATTTTTCCGAAGGGGAGTCATGGAATTGGAATAAACAATGCTTCAGGATTAACAGATATATGGAAAGAATTATGCGAAGAATGGCTAAAAGAAGAGCAGGTAATTAATTAACACCTGGAAAGCATTTCTAAAAAACAATTAGTAACTTGATAGTTTCTGACAAAGATTTAAGATTATATGAAACAAATATTTGAACAAAGCTGGAGATGGTACGGGCCTCAGGATCCGGTAAAACTAACGACCATAAAACAAGCCGGTGCTAATGGGGTAGTTACCGCTTTACATCATATTCCTGTTGGAGACGTCTGGACGGTTGAAGAGATTGAAAAGCGAAAAAAACTGCTGGAAGAAAGCAATAAGAAACATTCTTTTCCGCTGCACTGGAACGTGGTGGAAAGCCTTCCCGTGCATGAACATATTAAGCAGGCCAGGCCGGAGAGGGAGAAATATATTGAAAATTATAAACAAAGCCTTCGCAACCTGGGCAAATGCGGAATCACCCGTATTTGCTATAATTTTATGCCTGTACTGGACTGGTTGCGCACCAACGTTAGATACCAGCTTGAAGATGGCAGTACTGCACTTCTTCATAACCTGGAAGACCTTATAATTTTCGATTTGTTTATTCTGAAGCGTGAAAATGCGGAGGCAGATTACGATGCTGAAATGGTAAAAAAAGCCAAAGCAAAGTATTCAGAAATGAAGCAGGAAGAATTAGATGTGCTGAAGCAAAGTTTGCTGATGGCATTGCCGGGAGATAAAGAAGGTTTTACACTTGAAAAATTAAGGAATGGCCTGAAGGATTATGAAGGAATTTCTGCTGAAAAATTAAGGACAAACCTGGTGGAATTCCTTGAAGAGGTAATTCCCGTGGCTGAAGAAGCCGGTGTGGTTATGGCCATTCATCCAGATGATCCGCCATGGCCGGTACTTGGGCTGCCAAGGGTGGTAAGCAAAGCTTCAGATCTGGATTATATTTTCAGTCAGGTTCCGCAGAAATCTAATGGTCTTACCTTTTGCAGTGGAAGTTTAGGCGCTTCGGCAAAAAACAATCTGCCGGAGATTATCAAGTCTTATTATGATCGTATTCATTTTGTGCATCTACGCTCTGTTCAATTGGAGGAAAATTCAAGGTTTTATGAAGCAAATCATCTTGAAGGTAGTGCAGGAATGTATAAGCTTATAAGGACTTTTTATGAGCTTCAGAAGAAAAATAAAAGACAACCAATTCCAATGAGGCCAGATCATGGACATGAGATGCTGGACGACCAGGGAAAACCTTATTACCCGGGTTATTCGGCAGTGGGAAGATTACGGGGGCTCGCAGAATTACGCGGACTTGAATTTGGAATAGTTAATACTTTAGAAAATCAGTAAAAAAGGAAGAAATGAACGGATTAAAAGATAAAGTTGCCGTGGTTACCGGCGGGAACGGTGTACTTGGAGGCGCAATAGCCACTGGTTTGGCAAATAAAGGTGTAAAAGTGGGTATTTTGGGAAGAAGCGAAGATACCGTACAGCAAAGGGTAGAAGAAATAGAAAATGCAGGAGGAAAAGCTATCGCCTTAGTGGCAGATGTGCTGGATAAAGAAAAACTTACTTCAGCAAAAGAAAAGATAGAAGCAGAATTTGGTAAAGTTGATATTCTTGTAAATGCGGCGGGCGGTAACATGAAAGGTGCTACCATCACACCAGATCAAAATATTTTTGATCTTGATATTGATGATTTTGATAAAGTAAGCCAGTTGAATTTTAAAGGGACCGTGCTGCCAACCTTGATTTTTGGTAAAGGAATGGTAGATGAAAAAAAAGGCAGTATTATTAATATTTCGTCCCTTGCCGCGCAGAGAGCTTTAACACGTGTGATGGGTTATGCAGCTGCCAAAGCAGCAGTAGATAATTTCACGAAATGGCTTGCCGTGGAAATGGCACAAAAATATGGTGATGGAATTAAAGTGAATGCCATTGCACCAGGTTTTTTTATAGGTGAACAGAACAGAAGTCTTCTGCTTAATGAAGATGAAAGTCTTACTTCCAGGGGACAAACAATAATTAATCAAACACCAATGAAACGCTTTGGGGAACCCGAAGAATTACAGGGAGTCGCGAACTGGCTGGCAGGAGAAGAGTCTTCTTTTGTTACCGGCATAGTGGTGCCTGTAGATGGAGGTTTTGGAGCATTTAGCGGAGTTTAAAAATAAAAATATGGGAAGATTAGGAAAATATTCTTTTGGAGTAGGGGACAGGTTTGGAAAAGAAGGAACAGCGCAATTAAAAGCAGTGCTTAAAATGCAGGAAAATGGAATTGAAGTAATTCCTGTCTGGAACAAATCTAATCGGGAACACCTAACAGTTGGATCCAAAGCACCAGAAGTTAGAGTAGAGGCTGATAACGCCGTTAAAGAACTGGAATATAAAGGAGATTATTTAGTAGATGCAGATCATATATCTTTGGAAACGGTAGATCCTTATCTTCCGGTTAGTGATTTTTTTACCATAGATGTTGCCGATTATATAGGAAAAAAGGCTGCGGAAAAAGACGAACAGGAATTTTTGCAGTTTTTTGAAAAATACCTGGGGGAATTTCAAATCCCGGGGATTGAACATAAAATAGAAATTTCAAAAATGCATCTCCAGGAAATGCTGAATAACTTTCTCCTGGCAATGGGTAAGGCAGGAGAAGTTTACCGCCATATTGCTGCTGAAAAAAATGAGGAGTTTTCTACTGAAGTTTCCATAGATGAGGTAGAGAATCCCCAAACACCTGTGGAATTGTTTTTTATACTGGCTGCGCTGGCTCATTATGGAGTTCCGGTAAATACCATCGCCCCAAAGTTTACGGGAGAGTTTAACAAAGGCGTAGATTATCGGGGAGATTTGCAGCAGTTTGAAAAGGAATTTGAAGAAGACCTGCTGGTGCTGAAGTTTGCAATTAAAGAATTCGGCCTTCCTCAAAACCTAAAATTAAGCGTGCATAGCGGCAGCGATAAATTTTCTATTTATCCCGTGATGCAGAAACTTATCAAAAAGCATGATATGGGGCTGCATTTAAAAACTGCTGGCACCACCTGGCTGGAAGAATTAATTGGTCTCGCTGAAAGTGAAGGGGAAGCCTTCGGTTTTGCTAAAGAAATTTATGCTGAAGCTCTAAACAGGTATGAAGAACTTACAAAAGATTATACTGAAGTACTTTCCATAGATAAAGACGAATTACCTTCCGCAGAAGATTTTTCAGACGGAAAACAATTTGCAAATGCCTTAAGACATGATCAAAAATCTGATGCCTATAATTCCAATTTTCGGCAATTATTACATTGTGCTTATAAATTAGCTGCTGAAAAAGATAACTTTCAGCAGTTGCTGGATAATCGCCGGGCAAAGATAGAGGAAAATGTCACCCATAATCTTTACAACCGACACCTGAAAAACATATTTCCTTCTTAATAAAATTATTTAAAATATAAAAAATGGACAGACACATCACCCTGGGTGAATTTATAATTGAAAATCAAAAGGATTTTCCATATGCGAAGGGAGAATTGAGCGCTCTGCTTAGTTCTATAAGGCTGGCGGGAAAGGTTGTAAACCAGCAAATTAATAAAGCAGGCCTGGCTGAAATACTGGGAAAAGCGGGAAAGGAAAATGTTCAGGGCGAGACGCAGGCTAAATTGGATATAATGGCCAATGAAGTTTTTATTAGCACCCTGAAGAACCGTGGGGAGATATGCGGCCTGGCTTCGGAAGAACTGGAAGATTTTCTTGCATTTGATGAAGACATGCATAAAGATGCTAAATATGTTGTACTTATAGATCCTCTGGATGGTTCTTCCAATATCGATGTGGATATCACTGTTGGAACTATATTTAGTATTTACCGTCGAAAGTCAGAACCTGGCACAAAGGTTACTATGGAAGATTTTCTTCAGCCGGGAGACAAGCAAATTGCTGCTGGTTACTTGATTTATGGGACTTCTACCATTTTGGTTTATACCACAGGAAATGGCGTAAATGGTTTTACATTTGATCCTGGTATTGGTTCTTTTTTTCTTTCTCACCCCCAGATGAAATTTCCGGAGAAAGGAAATATCTATTCTGTAAATGAAGGTAACTATGTACATTTTCCGGCAGGCGTAAAGAAATATATCAAATGGGTACAGCAGATTGATGAAAATGATGGTCGTCCTTTTACTTCAAGATATACCGGCTCGCTTGTTGCAGATTTTCACAGGAATATGTTGCTTGGCGGCATTTATCTTTATCCGCAGGGAACCACTTCACCTAATGGCAAATTACGCTTATTATATGAATGTAATCCTATGGCGTTTTTAACTGAACAGGCCGGAGGAAAAGCTTCCGATGGATTCCGTAGGATATTAGAGCTGCAGCCAGAAGAACTTCATGAAAGAGTTCCCTTCTTTTGTGGAAATAAGGAAATGGTTGAGAAAGCTGAAGATTTTTTAAAAACTTCGGGATGAGAAATATTCCCTTATGATTAGGATAATATAAATTGTAAAAGATCTAATTTTTACGATTTCTTTAAATGTTGAAGTTAAACCTTGCTTAAATTGTTTTTCTGTAAGTAGAGAAGCAATACTTTTATTTCCACAATAAAAAACTATTAAAATTATGTCTTCATATTTGAATAAATCTTATCTGCATAAAGATGAAATAAGGACATCACTTCGTTTGTTAGTAAAGCGATATATTACAGATTGCGAGGATTGTGAAGAAATGTCTCCTGAATTTATTAATCTTATCAAGCATAATTTTCTTGCAGAATATGTGGTGTATGATAAAGAAGCAAAAATGGTTGAAATTGGAATAGAGGATTCTGATTCCAACTCGGTTTACCCGGAGCTAAAAGTTTATCAATTTTCTTTAGATTCTGCAGAAGACTGGGTAACCAATTCCTGCAAAGAGGAAAACGGAGATCTGGAATTTTACGGGAAACTACTTAATAAGAATGAAATTTTCAATTCTTCTGATGTGGTCCTGTTTCAGTAGAAATAAATATATTAAGTTTCTGTAAAAGCGGTTTTTGAAAAAAAAGCCGCTTTTTTTGTTTTAGAAATTACTAAAATTCGATGATAAGGAAGTGATTTTCTATAGATCAAAAAATTTGAGAATTACTGGCAGAATAAATTTCAGTGATTAAAATACAGAATATGCTAATTTGAAGCTCTCCTCTGAGGGTTGTATTCATAACCCCATAATTAACATTTTCTGCTTTACATTAATCTCCTTGATTAGAATGATTTTAGCTATATTTAAATCGTTAATAATCAAATATTTAATGTAATGGTAGCATATTTGGAAACAGTAGAAATTGAATCTTCTTTACAAATTCTCATCCATAGTTATGTAAAGGATTGTATGGAAGGCAAAGAAATGTCAGAAGATTTCGTGGAGCTTATTAAACATAATTTTTTAGCCAAATATGTTTACTACAACAGGGAAAAGGAAATGATAGAAATAGGTGTTAATCATTCTAAAACAAGAAAATCATATCCTGAGATTAAAGTATATTCTTTTCCTTTGGCAAAAGCAGCAGAGTGGGTGGGTAAGAAATTTAAAACCAGCCAGAGAGATCTTAAGTTCTACGGTACTTTAATAAATAGCAGGAAATGTTTAAAAGACCCGCAAATAGTGGTAATGTAATAAAATGATATTGATTCTTTAAGAGCGGTTTCCATTGGGAACCGCTCTTATTTTTAATCATTTTTTAACTGGTATGTTGCACACTTTTCTATAACTTAAAAATAAAAACTATGGAAAAGTACACTAATTTGAACAAACAGTTTATAGGAGGAAACTGGCAGGAAGGGAATGATGATTCCCATATCAAAAACCTTAATCCGTTTGATGAATCTGAAATACAATCTATTAAAGGTGCTAATGAAGCTGACGTAGATGCGGCATATAATGCAGCACAGAAAGCTGCTGAAGACTGGGGCAAAACCCTTCCCCAGAAACGTGCTGAAATTATTCAAAATGCCATTCAGATAATTACCCAAAGGAAAGAAGAGATATTAGAATGGCTTATAAAAGAAGCTGGTAGTACACAGGCAAAGGCTGAGGTTGAAATTCAGATTACCCTGGGCATCATGAAGGAGTCGGCATCTTTTCCTACCCGCATGCACGGATACATTTTCGATTCTATTACACCGGGTAAAGAAAGCAGGGCATATAGGAAATCCTTAGGTGTAATAGGAATAATTAGCCCCTGGAATTTCCCTTTAAATCTTTCCATGCGTTCTATAGCGCCCGCTTTGGCCACCGGTAATACCATAGTCCTTAAACCATCTTCCCAGACACCGGTAACAGGCGCGACTTTAGCAGCAAAAATTTTTGAGGAAGCCGGTTTGCCGAAAGGGGTTTTTAATGTGGTAATTGGTAAAGGTTCATCAATTGGCGATGCTTTTGTAGAGCATCCGGTTTCAGAATTAATTTCATTTACCGGCAGTACTGCAGTGGGAAGAAACATTGGGAAACTTGCCGGACAGGCAATAAAAAAAACTTCCCTGGAACTTGGTGGAAACAATGTTTTTGTAGTATTAAAAGATGCTGATATAGAAAATGCAGTTAATGCAGTAGTATTTGGCAAATTTATGCATCAGGGCCAAATTTGTATGGCTATAAACCGCATCTTGGTGCAGGAGGATATAGCTGAAGAATTTGTAGAAAAATTTATAGAAAAAACCAGGAAGTTAAAGCATGGTAATCCTGCCGAAAAGGACACTCTTGTGGGGCCGCTAATAGATCACGATCAGGTAGAAAGGATTCTCAAAGATCTGAATGAAAGTGCCAGCCAGGGTGCGATTATAAGAATTGGAGGAAAAAATAAGGGCAACGTGCTGGAGCCTACTATTATTGACAATGTAAGTGATGACATGCCAATTGCCGACAATGAAATTTTTGGTCCTGTGGCTCCTGTAATTCGATTTTCTACAGAAGAGGAGGCCCTCAAAATTGCCAATTCCAAAGCACAGGGATTAAGTGGTGCGGTATTTACCAGAAATACTGAAAATGGTGTTGCATTTGCCAAAAAAATAAAAACAGGCATGGTACACATTAATGACCAAACGGTAAATGATGAGCCAAACGCTCCTTTTGGAGGGGAAAAAGGTTCAGGAATAGGACGTTTTAACGGGAATTTTATCCTGGAAGAATTTACCACTCTCCAATGGATTACCGTACAACATGAACCACGGGATTATGCTCCTTTTGCTTAATTATAAGTTAAGATAAAGAGATAGGCACCAGCTCTGGCTTTGCTGGTGTCTAACTCTTTGTAACTATATTATCCATTATAATTTTCGCATGTATCCTGGAATTTTCAATAAACCATTTATGCGTTTCCACTCCCCCACAAATAACACCGGCCAAATAAACATTCGGCACATTGGTTTCCATAGTTTGAGGATCGTAATGCGGAATTTCTCTACCGTCATCGGAAAGCCTGATCCCGGTTTTTTCAAGAAAATTGAAGTTTGGCCTATAGCCGGTCATTAACAATACGAAATCATTTTCCATAGATTGCCTGCCCTGCGGAGTCTCAATAATTACCTCATTCTCTCTTATCTCAGATAGTTTAGCATTAAAATGCGCCTTTATACTGCCTTCATTTATGCGGTTGTCAATATCTGGTCGTACCCAATATTTTACCCTTCTTCCTATTTCCGGTTTGCGAACAATCATAGTAACATCTCCTCCTTTTCTGTAGATTTCCAATGCTGCATCTACAGCGGAATTACTCGCACCTACCACCACGGTTTTTCGGGTAGCATAAAAGTGAGGATCTCCGTAATAATGGTAAACCTTCGGCAGGTCTTCTCCCGGAATATTAAGATAATTTGGAATATCATAGAATCCTGTAGCAATAACAACGTTACGGGATTGATAGATTGTTTTTTCCGTAGTAATCTCTAGAAGATTATCGTCTTTTTTTTCTACAAAATCTACCTTTTCAAAAAGGTTCATGTTTAGACGATTAGATGTGGTTATTCGCCGATAATACTCCAAAGCCTCTGCTTTTTTTGGCTTGGGATTATTGCTGATAAAAGGAATATTATCCAGTTCCAGTTTTTCTGAAGTAGAGAAAAACGTCATGTTAGTAGGATAATTGTAAAGTGAATTTACCAGACATCCTTTTTCAATAATGAGGTAATTCAATTGCTTTTTCTCAGCTTCAAGGCCGCAGGCAATCCCGATTGGACCGCCACCTATAATTATTAAGTCGTATATTTTTTCAGGAGTTGGCAAGTTGCTTAAGGTTTTTGATTGTTCCTAGTTGGTTTTTAGCTTTAAATACAAAACTACCTGCCACCAGAATATCTGCTCCGGCTTTAGCAAGTTCTAAAGCATTTTGATCACTCACCCCGCCATCTATTTCAATAAGAGTGCTGGAATTCTTCTGAAGGATCAATTCTTTTAACTGCTTAATTTTCTTATACGTATTTTCTATAAAGCTTTGTCCTCCAAATCCCGGATTTACACTCATTATAAGAACAATATCAATATCATTAATAATATCTTTTAATGAATCTATACCAGTATGGGGATTTATAGCCACCCCGGCTTTCATGCCTTCAGCCTTAATCACCTGGAGGGTACGGTGAAGATGGGTACATGCTTCAAAATGTACGGTGAGGTTGTCTGCTCCTAACCTGGCAAAATCTTTAATATAACGGTCAGGATCAACAATCATAAGATGAACATCGAGTGTTTTGGTGGTATGTTTGGAAATGGCATCAAGAACCGGCATCCCATAGGAGATATTGGGAACAAAAACACCGTCCATAATATCTATATGAAACCAGTCGGCACTGCTGTTATTTACCATTTCAATATCCCTTTGGAGATTACCAAAATCGGCAGCGAGAAGGGAAGGAGCAATTAATTTTTCTGTCATAGCTTTTGCTGGGTTGTGACAACAAAAATATAAAGAAAAATACTAATTCCTGGCTTATGTGGAGTTCTTTGACGCTCCCTGGGTGTCTTCTTTATATGTATTCAGGATATTTAAATTTTCCTGATATATTCACCCTCTATAATCAAGTTGTGAGACTAATCATGTTCTGGTAATAAAAGCGGAAAGAATATTCCTCACCACATTCTGGGCAGATTGATCCAGCATTTTTACATGCTGAAGATACTGTTCAATAGCTTCGGGCTGATATTGGGCTTCAGAAGAAATAAATTTTGATCTGTATCCGTCAAAGTATTCTTTATCAATACATTTGCCAAAGATCTGAATTACGCTATGGTGGTTGCGGTCAGTTTTTATCTTATTGTAGAGGCTATAAACCTCCTCTTTCTCGCCTTCCAGTACCTGAAAAAAATTCCCATCAGAATAAAGTAACAATCCGGTAAGGTTTTGGGCATTATTATTCTTTTCGGTGATTTGCAGAATATGTTCTATTTCTGTTGTTGGCAATTCACTCCTGGCCGTACTAACATAACAAATCGCGTAACGCATCAAAGTTTTATTGAATTAAGATTCAAAATTATCAAAATTTAAGAATTGTTCAAAGACTTTATACGATTTTTAAATTAACAGGGTTAAATTAAATCCTGAAAATGGTCTTGAATAAGTTTTTTTGCAGCGCTAAAACCTCCCATTCCATGTACTCCTCCACCTGGGGGAGTAGAAGATGAACAAATATAAACACGTGGGTCTGGTGTGGTGTATGGGGATAATCTGGTAACCGGCCTGGTAAACAATTGACTGATATTCTGGCTGCCACCATTTATGTCACCGCCTACCAGATTAGGATTAAAATGCTGTAAAGCCTGAGTGTTCATTGTAGACTTTGCCAGGATACAATTTTTAAAGCCTGGAGCAGCTTTTTCTATTTGAGCCTCGATTTCTGCAGTGTAATCGCGTGTGCTGCCATTGGGAACGTGGCAATACGCCCATGCGGTATGCTTGTTTTCCGGAGCTCTTGTAGAATCAAATAAAGTATGCTGAGCCAGCAGGACGTAAGGATTTTTATTGGTGCTGTAATATTTTGCTGAATTTTCTGAACGCTCTATTTCTTTTTGACTGTACCCAAGATGTACGGTACCAGATTTTCGGCATTTTTCATTTAGCCAGGGGATGGGTTCACTTAGTGCCCAATCCATTTTAAAAACCCCTGCACCATATTTAAAATTTTCCATTCTTTTCCTGTAAAGGCTTGTAAAACGAGTGCCTTTTATTTCCAGAAGTTGCTTTGGCGTCAAGTCAAACATATATGTTTTTGCTTCTGGTAATTGATCGATATCAGTGATGTTTGTATTTAAAAACAATTCACCACCTTTGGATTTGTAGTAAGAAAGGAGGGCTTCAGTAAATTTATTTGCACCTCCTTTTGGAAACGGCCATCCATATTTATGTGCTAGTATATTAAGAACAAGCCCAAATGATGATGAAGCCACACTGTTAAGCGATAAAGTGGAATGTGCTGCCGAACCATAGAAAAACACTCTTGTTTTTTCATCTTTAAAATAGTGGTTCACAAGATGATGGGCAGAAACAAAAGCTTTTAGTCCAAACTTCATTAATTTTACCGGATGATCAGGCCACTTTAAAGGACCAAGCAGGTTGCTCTCAAGTTCAGGCCAGTTATTAACAATAGAGCCAAATAACTTTTTATAGGATTTCTCATCCTTTAAAAGTTGTGCTGCAGTTCTGTCTATATCTTTATAGCAGGCCAGTGCTGAACCATCATTAAACGGATGCGAGTAAGGGATATCAGGAAAAATCCATTCAAGGCCATGCTCCCCAAGTGGCAAAGTGCGTAGAAAAGGAGATGCATACCCAAGGGGTAGGATAGAAGAACCAATATCATGTTTAAAACCAGGGAGGGTAACTTCAAGTGTTTTTGTTGCTCCTCCGGGAATAGATGCCTGCTCGAAAATAGCTGTTTTTAATCCTTTTTGTTGAAGGTGAATGGCCGCGGAAATTCCGTTGGAACCACTTCCTATTATTATGGCATCATATTTTTCTCCCATTACGGTAGTTCGCTTTTATCAAGATTGTCCAAATATTCCTTAAATGTAGTGGTTCCATTTTTCTCACCAATCATATCCCGGGTGGTAATATATTTGAAGTAGTCCAGTTTATCATGAAAATCCTCAAAAAATTTGGGAAGTGCAAGACCTGCATCTGCAACAATTTCGGGAATTTTAATAATTTTACCGCCAATAGCTTCTTTTATCATATTTGCCATTTCAAGACGGGTATGGATTTGAGGGCCTCCAATTTCAATCACTTCAGGACCGGAATCCACATAACGAATTACAACTTTTGCCAGGTCTTTATGGTGGATGCTGTTGGTTGTTGCACTTCCGTCTCCTACAATAGGAATAAGTTTTCTTTTTGCCATTATAGCAAGATCATGGATTCCAGAGAAAAAGCCTACAGGTCTTAAAATAGTATATTGAAGAGAAGATGCTTTTAACTCCTGTTCAAAAAGTTTATGGGCATTGGCAACATTATAATCTTTATTAGAATCGGCTCCTTTTATGGAAATATAAACAAACCTTTTTACATTGTTTCTTTCAGCATCCTGTAAAAGATTTTTATTGGATTGATAATCTATTTCATAAAATGATCTGTCGTTAGGGGTGAAAAGGCTAACGCTATTACCCAGAGCAGATACCACTGTGTCTACTCCCGCGGTAATATCTTTAATTTTTGATGTTTCTTTACTGGCATCTGCTTTCCAGATTTCATTGCAATATGGCTTAAGCTTTTCCTTTCCTTCATCAGAAGTGGTGAGCACTCTCAGTTGGTAACCCTGAGAACTCATGTACTTCACTATTTCAAATCCCAGGGCACCAGAGGCCCCGGCAATTAAAACTTTTTTCGGTTTTTCCATATTGATGTTTTTAGGAAAAAATACATATAAATTGTAGAAAAACAGAAAGGCATAAAAGGAATTAACACAGGTTTAGCTAACGTTGAAGAACTAAGAAAATCGCGCAAGAAAAAACCCCGGTCATCACTCCGGGGTCATTCATCAATCAAAAAACGAACAGTTATTTCCATACCGGTCATCACTCCGGCACTAAACTGTTGTCATCTTAAATATCTTATCCTAAGTAAGTTTTTAATATCTTACTTCTGGATGTATGTTTTAATCTTCTAATGGCTTTTTCTTTAATTTGTCTGACTCTTTCCCTTGTAAGATCAAAAGTCTCGCCAATCTCTTCCAATGTCATAGGATGTTGGTCGCCAAGGCCAAAATATAGACGAATAACATCGGCTTCACGAGGAGTTAAGGTTTCCAGGGCACGCTCAATTTCGGTTCTAAGCGACTCGTGCAACAATTCCTTATCCGGGTTTGGCGATTCCCCACTACGCAATACATCGTAAAGGTTAGAATCTTCCCCTTCAACCAAAGGTGCATCCATAGAAACGTGACGACCGGAATTCTTCATAGATTCCTTAACATCGTTAATCGTCATGTCCAGTTCTTTGGCAATCTCTTCAGCACTTGGAGGACGCTCATGGGACTGCTCCAAAAAAGCAAAGGTTTTGTTGATCTTGTTAATAGATCCAATCTTGTTAAGCGGAAGTCTTACAATACGTGACTGTTCTGCCAAAGCCTGTAAAATCGACTGGCGAATCCACCATACGGCATAAGAAATAAATTTAAAACCACGGGTTTCATCAAAACGTTTAGCGGCTTTAATCAATCCTAAATTTCCTTCATTAATAAGATCGGGAAGCGTTAATCCCTGATTTTGATATTGTTTTGCAACCGAAACCACAAAACGTAAATTCGCTTTGGTCAGTTTTTCCAAAGCACGGTTATCACCCGCTTTAATTCGCTGAGCCAATTCTACCTCTTCATCGGCAGTAATTAAATCAACTTTACCAATTTCTTGCAAATACTTATCCAGCGAAGCAGTTTCACGGTTGGTTACCTGCTTCGTAATTTTAAGTTGTCTCATCTATCTCCTCCTTGGATTTTAATTGTGAATAGCTCTTGTATTTGTTTATACGTAAGGAGTAGTCGTAATGTTACAAAAAACCTTAAAAACTTTTTTAAGGGCGTTTCCCTGCGGGCCGGGCTTTCCGCTCCAAGTCCTCGCTTCCTCCAGTCGCTTCGGGCTTTCCACTACAATCCCTAACGCGAAAATATTTGTATAAGTAGTAGAGTTAGATTAATGATGTCTCTGTTGTTTATTGTTTGTAGTTCGAGGGAATCTGGATAACTATAAGTCAAAACTGGCATTTTAGAGCCCGCATTTAAAATTCAAAATTCCTTTTCAAAAGTTTGTAGTTTTGAGTTCGTAGTTCGGGGAATAATTCTTCTGCTGGTCGAAAATTGCCATTTCTGATGCCTCTCATTAGGTACGATTCACCCCTCCGGCCTTCGGCCACCTCCCCTTATAAAAAGTGGAGGAGCTTCGTCTTCTTTAAGCTTAAGTGCGATAATTGCCATTTTCAGCAGTGCATCACTTAAAAATTTAAAATTCAATATTTATAGTAATCATAAATCTAATCGAGGGACCAAGACAAAAAAATGCCCCTGAATTTCTCCAGAGGCATTTAAGTATATATTCAGAATAATTTAATCGTCTTTTCTGCGATCTCTGCCACGGTCATTTCTTCCGCCACCGCGATTGTCACGATTCCCGCGGTTATCACGGTTTCCTCCGTCACGGTTGTTATCTCTCGGCGGCCTTGCCTGGTAACCCTCCGGTTTCTCAAGTAAGGCTTTGCGGGATACTTTTTCCTTACGGGTTTTAGGGTCAATTCCAAAATATTTCACATCAATTACATCACCCATTTTCAGAACATCATTAACATCGTTGGTACGTTCCCATGCCAATTCAGAAATATGAAGTAAAACCTCATTTCCAGGGGCTTCTACATATTCTACAACAGCACCAAAATCAAGCAATTTAATTACTTTAACTTCGTAAACGCTTCCTTTTTCCGGCTTAAAGGTAATCGACTCAATTTTAGCGAGTACTTTATCGATTCCTTCCTGCTGTGTTCCAAGAATTTCAACAATTCCTTCTTCAGTAACGGGATCTTCGTTGATAACGATCTCTGTTTTAGTCTCTTTCTGTAATTCCTGAATTACTTTTCCTCCAGGTCCAATTAATGCGCCAATAAATTCATTAGGAATTCTTCTGGTGATAATTTTTGGAGAATGCGCTTTTACATGCTCGCTTGGCTGAGCAATAGTATCAGTCAGTTTTTCAAGAATATGAAGCCTTCCTTCACGGGCTTGTTTTAGAGCTTTTACTAATATTTCATAAGACAGGCCTTTAATTTTAATATCCATCTGGCAGGCAGTAATACCATCTGCGGTTCCGGTAACTTTAAAGTCCATATCACCTAAAGCATCCTCATCTCCAAGAATATCAGAAAGTACAGCGAAATCTTCTCCCTGCGAAATCAATCCCATAGCGATACCGGAAACCGATTTCTTAAGCTGAACTCCGGAATCCATCAATGCCATAGTACCGGCACATACAGTAGCCATAGAAGACGAACCGTTTGATTCCAGGACTTCAGAAACTACCCGTACAGTATAAGGACAGTCTTCAGGAATCATTCCTTTTAATGCTCTTTGTGCAAGATTTCCGTGGCCAATCTCACGTCTTGAAGTACCTCTTATAGGGTAAGCTTCCCCTGTGGAAAAAGGTGGGAAATTGTAATGTAAATAAAAAGTTTCTTCTCCCTGCTGGGTTGGTAAATCCACCTGGTTTGCTTCTCTTGAAGTTCCAAGGGTAACTGTTGCCAAAGCCTGGGTTTCTCCCCTGGTAAAGATTGCAGAACCATGAGTAGATGGTAAATAATCTACTTCACACCAGATTGGGCGAATTTCATCGGTCTTTCTTCCATCAAGTCGAATTCCTTCTTTTAGCGTTAAATCTCTAACCGCAGCTTTATGCGTTTGGTTAAAATATGTGCTAATAAGAGCAAGGTTTTCTTCAAGTTCTTCTTCAGTAAACAATCCTTTTACTTCTTCTTTTAAATCTGAAAAAGCCTCGGAACGTTCTTTTTTACCTAATCCCTGCTTTGCAATATCATAAGCTTTCTGGTAAGCGGCATCATGAACTTTCTTCTGAAGATCTTCATCTTCTCTTGCAGTTTCATATTCACGAGTTTCTTTTTTACCGAAAGCTTCCGCAAGTTTTACCTGTGCTTCACACTGTTTTTTTATAGCTTCATGGGCAAACTTAATTGCTTCAGCCATTTCTTCTTCAGAACACTCGTCCATTTGGCCTTCCACCATCATCACAGAATCTGCAGAAGCACCAACCATCATGTCCATATCGGCTTCTTTTAGCTGCTCACGACTTGGATTGATTACAAACTCTCCGTTTATACGGGCCACTCGCGCTTCAGAAATAGGCGTTTCAAAAGGAATGTCAGAAAGTTGAATAGCTGCAGATGCGGCAAGTCCTGCCAGCGCATCGGGCATCACTTCATCATCGTGAGACATTAACTGGATCATTACCTGGGTCTCAAATTTGTAATCCTTAGGGAAGAGAGGGCGCAATACGCGATCTACCAGCCTCATAACCAATATTTCCTCACTGCTGGGCCTGGCTTCTCTTTTAAAATAGCCGCCAGGGAAAAGTCCTGCTGCTGCAAATTTTTCACGATAATCTAATGTTAAAGGGAAGAAATCCATGGTAGTAGGCTTGTAAGAAGATACAACCGTACATAATAACATGGCATTTCCCATTTGTACAACAACAGACCCGTGAGCCTGTTTTGCTAATTTTCCGGTCTCGATGGAGATTTCTCTTCCGTCTCCAAGATCGATAACCTCTTTAAATGTTTTTGGAATCATAATATTTTAAATTCTTTCTCCGGCTAACTTCTCCGGATTTTGTTAAACATGGTCTCCGCCTTGACCGGACGGCCGGGATGTGTTGTTGTGTGTGAAGTTAAAGATTGACCAATGAAAAACTACCTCTTCCTTTAGTTAGTTATGAGGTGACAATTTGTAATAAAAATGGCAAAATTACCACTTTCAAGATATAAAAAAGGGGCGAAAGCCGCCCCTGAAATTTATTTTCTTAATCCTAATTCCTGAATAATCGCACGATATCTCATAATATCCTTTTTCATCAGGTAATCAAGTAAGCTTCTTCTTTTACCCACAAGCCGTACCAGTGAACGTTCTGAATTATAATCCTGGCGGTTTTTCTTTAAATGCTCAGATAGGTGGGCAATTCTGTAAGTGAACAATGCAATCTGACCTTCAGCTGAACCTGTATCAGTTTTACTCTGACCGTGTTTTTCGAAAATCTCCTCTTTTTTCTCTTTACTTAAATACATTCCAATATTAATTTTAATGATTTTTATGTATTGATAGTTTTTCTATCAGGCGGCAAATATACTACTTTAAATAATATTACCTATTGATAAGATCTTTTTTAATTTAAGCTCTTACAGGTTGATTTTGAATTAAATCCAGGTACAGGTTTATCCTGTTTTTAAGTTCTGAACGCTTTACAATAAAGTCAAGGAAACCGTGCTCTTTTAAAAATTCGGCAGTCTGGAAGTCTTTTGGAAGGTCTTTTCCGGTAGTGTCTTTTACCACACGTGGGCCTGCAAACCCAATAAGTGCACCTGGTTCAGAAATGTTAATGTCTCCAAGCATCGCGAAAGAAGCAGTGGTTCCTCCCGTTGTAGGATCGGTGGCAAGTGATATGTAAGGGATTTTAGCATCTGCAAGCTGGGCTAATTTTACTGAAGTTTTAGCCAGCTGCATTAAAGATAATGCCGCTTCCATCATCCTGGCTCCTCCGGATTTGGAGATGATCATAAAAGGAATTCTATGTTTAAGAGCATAATCTGCGGCACGTGCAATTTTTTCACCAACAACAGAGCCCATAGATCCTCCAATAAATCTGAAGTCCATACAGGCAATTACAAGATCATTTCCTTTTGATTTTCCAACAGCGGTACGTACTGCATCGATAAGTCCGGTTTTTTCCTGGGCAGCCTTCAACCGGTCTGTATACTTTTTAGTATCGGTAAATTCCAGTGGATCTTTAGAAGAAATATTCTTATCCAGCTCCTCAAACTGGTTGTTATCAAACAGGATTTTAAAATATTCATTGCTTCCAATTCTTACATGATATCCGTCTTCGGGACTAACGTAAAAATTGCTTTCCAGCTGCTCTGCATCTACAACTTTTCCTGTGGGAGATTTATACCACAAACCTTTTGGGACATCTTTTTTTTCTTCAGTAGGGGTTTGAATACCTTTTTGTGTTCTCTTAAACCATGCCATAGCTTTCAATTTTTATCATCCGGGGCTGCATCGTCAACCGGAAATTTTGGTCAAAAAAATAGCTGAAATACAATTTTATTTCAGCTATTTCAAAAATTCAGTTATAAAGTATTTATGTTGTTTAAATCTTCAAATGCTTTTTTGAGACGGGTTTTAAAAGTTATTTCTCCCTCACGTACCCATACTCTTGGGTCATAATGCTTTTTGTTTGGCACTCCTTCTCCTTCAGGATTTCCAATTTGTGCAGCAAGATAATCTTTCTTGTGGCTCATGTAATCACGTATTCCTTCAAGATAAGCATATTGAAGATCGGTGTCGATATTCATCTTAATAACTCCATATCCAATTCCTTCACGAATTTCTTCAACAGTAGAACCGCTTCCTCCATGGAAAACAAAATCGATATGATTTTCTTTTAATCCGAATTTTTCAGAAACAAATTCCTGAGAATTTTTTAAGATAATAGGAGTAAGTTTTACATTTCCTGGCTTATACACCCCGTGAACATTTCCGAAGGCAGCGGCAATAGTGAACTGTGGGCTCACCTTACTTAATTCTTCATAAGCATAGGCCACTTCCTCGGGCTGGGTGTATAATTTTGAAGAATCTATGTCGGTATTGTCCACTCCGTCTTCTTCACCTCCGGTAACACCAAGTTCAATCTCCAGCGTCATTCCCATTTTGCTCATTCGCTCAAGGTATTTCTTACAAAGCTGAATGTTTTCTTCAATGGGTTCCTCAGAAAGGTCAATCATGTGGGAACTGTAAAGTGGCTTTCCAAAATGCTCGTAATGCTTTTCGCTGGCATCCAGCAAACCGTCAATCCACGGTAATAATTTTTTTGCACAATGGTCTGTATGAAGAATCACGGTTGCACCGTAAGCCTTTGCCAGTTCATGAATATGTTTTGCACCGGCTACTCCACCTGCAATTGCAGCTTTCTGGTTTTCATTGGAAAGACCTTTCCCGGCATTAAATTGCGCTCCACCATTGGAGAATTGAATAATTACAGGAGAATTTAGCTCTGCGGCTGTTTCCATTACCGCATTTGCACTACTGGATCCTATTACATTTACTGCAGGAAGGGCAAAGCCCTTTTCCTTGGCATATTTAAAGATTTCCTGAACTTCTTTTCCTGTGGCTACGCCAGGTTTAATGTTATGACTCATAATTTTAGTTAATTAGGCTTACAAAAATAAGAAAATTAGTTGGCTTAAAAAGGATAATTGATCCCTACATTATAAACCGCGTGATTGAAATTGTAATCGTGAAACCATCTGTCTCCTGCAGGAAGTGCCGGATTATAGGTTTTAAACCCAATATCGAAACGGAGTACAAAGAAACCAAAGTCATACCGAAGTCCGAATCCGCTGCCTACAGCAATTTCATCAAGGTCAGAGAGGGAAGTGAAAGTAGAGGCTTCATCTTGAACAATATCAAGCACATTCCAGATGTTTCCCACATCTATAAAAAATGCACTGTTTAAAGCACCAAATAGATTGTAGCGATACTCAAAATTAAAAGCAAGTTTCATGTTGGCTTCGTTAAATTCACTTCTTCCGCCACTGCCCCCTGGCCCAAGATCGTAAGCCTGCCATGCACGATTATCATTAGGGCCGCCCGCAAAAAAACTCCGGGTAAACGGAATGCTGTTAGCATTGCCATAAGGAATAGCAATTCCCCCAAAAGCCCGTAATGCAAAAATATTGTCGTGCCCAAGATCCCAGTGGCGGATGAAATCTATTTCAGGTTTCACGTATTGCGAAAAAGCCACTCCCACTACTTCATAATTTCCGTTTTCATTTTTATCCAGTCCTGCCAATTCTGAAACAGCAGAAAGAGTATTCCCTGCAGTTTCTATTTTTAAACGAAGACGGGAAAATTCTTCATCGTACAGGTTTTCTTTGGTATTCCATAAATAGGTGAAATTACTTGCAAATATTAAATTGTCTTCAGTTAAACGTCTTTTTCGTTCCCTGATATTTATTACATTTTGCCGCTGATTTTCAGTGAGGCCGCTTGTTGTATTGGTATTATTATTAACCGCCTCAATAAAATTTTCAGCTCCACGGGGAATAATAAGCTGGCCGCTGGTATTTAAATAATCAGGATTGGTAACTACGTTGGATGATTGTATAATATCATTAAGTTCGTTGTAGGAATTGCGATAAACGTTAAAATAGTTGTTTGTATTAAGGTTTCTAACATACTGCAGGTTGACCAGGTCTAACCTATTGGTAACCTGTCGGGAAGATGTCCATTTATAATTAAGGATCGAAGAGAAATTTTGTTTATCCAGGCCTATATTGTGCTGAGTGCTTAATCCTAAACTAAGTGTAGTAAAGGGAGACATATACCCACGAATGATTTTTTCGGTATCAAACGGAAGAAAGATCCGGGGAAAAATCAGGTTTACATCTGCTCCTATTTCAGAAATATCAAAAAACCGGTCTTCGTCCCTGCTTACGGCGGCATCTGTGGAAGAGCCTATACTTCCCCTTCCTGCTATTTCAAGATTTTCTGCTCCTCCAAAAATATTTCTTATCAACAGCGATCCTCCAAAGCCGATTCCGAATTTTTGAATGTTACTTTGAGAAACGTCAAAATCAAATCCCAAAGAATATTTTTGTTGGGGAGTTAGAAAAATATTCGCGATTAAATTGGTGTTGGTTGAATCTACAGGATCTGGGGTATACTGGATGTTGGGATACTTAAAAACCCGGAGGGAATTCAACCGGTTATAGGTTCGCGTCCTGGCAAGATCACTGTACATTCGCCCCGGCCTTATAAAAACCGCATCAATAATAGCTTCGGGTTTATATTCCATCTCTCCGAAACTATATACCGTAAAATTTCCAATCCTGGCACTGTCTGTAACCGGTTCATTGCGATTGGCGTAGGTATAATCGGTAAAGACATTTACCTTACTTATTTCATGGATTTTAAAGGGAGCACGATAAGTTGAATCACCCTGGGTCACCTGTAGGTCATTTATAAGTATTGTGGTGTTAACCTTATGATCAGTATTAATGGTATCTGCATCAAAGGTGATATATTCCTGCTCAAAGTTATATACTCCATTGTTTCTAAAAAGCTGTGTAAGCCGGTCCCTCTCGGCATTAAAATCTAGGGTTCTGTACTGCTGGTTCAAGCTTACTTCTGATTCGGCTATATGACTGTTGTAGATAGAATCCAATTCCTCAGACGCTATATCGGTGTTAATGGAATCTACAATATATGGTGTGTTGGTGTTGACATAATATTCTACTTTGGCTCTCTTTGCTTTTTTTTCAGAAGGGATTATAGCATAATCGGTTTCTACGTTAAACCAGCCGTTATTCCAGTACCAGGACTGCAGGCGGTTAACCGATTTGCGGGTTTCTTCTTCACTAACAATTACCGGTGCCTCTCCTGTCCTTTTAATCCATTGGTTGAATTCCAGACGGGAATTAATGTATTTGTCCAGTTGTTTTTTGGAGATGATAGCCTCAAGCCGCTTTCTTTTGCTATCATTTTGAAGCAATTTTTCGCTTAAAATAGAATCCAGATCAGGTCTCGCCAGATTATAAAAATGGAGCTGAAGCGGAACGCCCAGTAATTTGGAATTTGGTTCCTGGTATAGCTGATTGTATATCCTGTTTTCCTGAATTTCTTCTCCATTTAAAATAATGCTGTTTTCGGTGAGTAAAGCTTCATCAGCTTCTACGCGTTTCACTGCATTACAGGAAATAAGGAGGCATAGGATTAGGAAAAATATTGATATTTTTGCGAGGCGCCTTTTCAAATAAATTTCATTAAAGCATCAAAAATACATCTTTTGTATGGTTAGTAAAAACCAAATAAAGTTAATTAAAAGCCTCTCTCAAAAAAAGCAAAGGCATACGAAAAACCTATTTGTAGCTGAAGGGAAAAAAACGATTTCTGAACTTTTAAATTCACAACTGGAGCTTTATTCAATTTTTTCAGAAGAAGAAATTTTTGATGTGCCTAAGGATAAATTTGTGCTTCTGGGGAAGGGCGATCTGAAAAAAATCAGCTTTTTAAAAACATCACAAACAGCTCTTGCAGTATTTCGAATTCCTGAAGTTTCCAATCCGGATTATGAAGGAATCTCTCTGGTTCTTGACGGGGTGAGAGATCCGGGGAATCTTGGCACCATTATTCGTTTGTGTGACTGGTTTGGAATTAAAAATCTGGTATGTTCTCCGGACACCGTAGATTGTTTCAATCCAAAGGTAGTACAGGCCACCATGGGTTCTATTGGCAGAATTAGTATTTCTTATATGGATTTGCCGGAGTATTTAATAGCCCGTCCACGGGATCTGCCTGTTTTAGGAACTTTTATGAACGGCGGGAATATCTACACAAAGATTCTTCCGCAGAATGCAATTTTGGTGATGGGAAATGAAGCTAACGGAATCTCACCGGCAGTGGAGGAGCAAGTGAGTAACCGTGTTGCCATCCCGCAATTTGGCGACTTGATTTCTACAGAAAGCCTCAATGTTGCCACGGCTACGGCTATTTTCCTTAGTGAATTACGAAGAGCCGGGTTTACTGGAAAGTAAAATTTAGAAAAACAGCTCTGGAATGCATAGCATTTACCTCGGGGTAAGTTGTTCTAACCATCTCATTATTTATGGTAAATACACCGCGTAAAGAAGGTGTGAATTTAAAATAAGGAAGATATAGATCAATACCCAGGCCTATTTCGTAGTTATAGGTGTTGGTTTTTAAACGTGTTGCAGCGTCTTCATTGTTTTCATTACTGGAAAGGTTTATGGAAGTGGAAAGGCCTCCAACAACAAAAGGCTTAAAATTGTTTAATCTGTTAGCTGAAAATTTTAGCAGCAACGGGATATGAACATAAGTGGCATTTATCTCTTCAGTTTCTATAGTGGAAGGAGGGCGGAAATTTCTGGTATTAAAGCTCACCCCCGGTTCCAGCCTTAAATCCAGGTTGTTGTTAAGTTTAAGATTACCTATTAATCCCACATTAAAGCCTATCGTTTTTTCAATAATGAGGTCGTTGCCGTTGGTGTTGACCTCATCATCATATTTGAATTGAAAGTCATAGCTGTTGAAGCCAATAAAATAACCCCAGGACCAACGCTGCTGGTCAATATTTGGATTATTTAATACCTGATCTCCTGAAAATAACTGGGCCTGGGAAAACTGATAACAGCACAGGAAAAAAATGATAATAAAAAAGTTTTTCATTTATTTTATAAAATTTTAACCGACTACACTTCGCCCGGTTTTGGGAGCTGCCGGTTCTGTATAATTTGCCAATTCCCCGTAAGGGGTTTGAATAGTTTTATTTTGAAGCAACATATATGGTAGCAACTCCAAAAGTTTGCGGCTTATCTTCTACGTTTATAAACCCGTTTTTTACTAAAATATTGTTGAAGGCTTTTCCGTAAGGAAAACTGGCCGCACTTTTACTTAAATAGGAATAAGCATCCCTGTCTTTAGAAAAGAGCCTGCCTATAAGTGGTAATATTAAATTGCTGTACAATTTGTATCCCTGTTTAAAAGGAAATTTTACCGGAACCGATGTTTCCAAAACTATAAATAAGCCTCCGGGAGCGAGGACACGTTGTATTTCACTTAAACCTTTATTTAGATTCTCGAAATTACGTACCCCAAAAGCAACGGTTATGGCATCAAAAGAATTATCTTCAAAAGGCAGGGCTTCAGAATCTCCCTGTACCATTTCAATCTTTTTCTCCAGGTTTTTTTTAGCTATTTTTTTCCTTCCCACAGCGAGCATGCCTTCAGATAAATCTAAACCAACAATTTTCCGTGCGCCGGTATTAACCATTTTAATTGCAAGGTCTCCTGTTCCTGTGGCAATATCCAGTACGGTTTCAGGTTGATGATTTTCAACCATAGCCACTACTTTTCTTCTCCATTTTTCATCGGTTCCCAGTGAAATTACGCGGTTAAGCCCGTCGTAATTCCCGGAAATCTTATCGAACATCTGTTCAACCTGCTTCTTTTTATTGAGACCGGAATCTTTATAGGGAGTAATTTTCTTACTCATTTTTAAATTTTTTCCAAAGATACATGATCTGGCATAACTGCCTTATCCCGGGTGGATTTTTTGTTATTAATCTGCTATGTTTTTAGTTAATCCAAAATAAGTTACCTTTGCTAATTCGTTACAATTTCAAGTTGTTATATGAAAATAATAATCGCCGGAGCAGGTGAAGTCGGCTTTCATTTGGCAAAATTACTCTCGTATGAATCTCAGGACATTACATTACTTGATACTAACCGGGATAACCTTCAGTATGCAGATACTCATCTAGATATAAGAACTATAAAAGGTGACGCTACTTCTATAACAATTTTAAAGGATGGGCAGGTAAAACATGCCGATATGGTAATTGGAGTTACCTCAAGCGAGGCTACTAATATTACCGTTTGTGTATTGGCCAAGCAACTAGGTGCCCGGCGTACAATTGCCAGGATTTCCAATACCGAATTTCTTGAAAATAAGGAGGAAATTGGTTTCGTGAAATTCGGGATAGATGAACTTATTTCTCCTGAAGCCCTTGCCGCAAGGGAAATTGAACTGCTTCTCAACCAATCGGCTTTTAATGATAGTTACGAGTTTGAAAATGGCGCACTAACCATGATTGGCCTTAACCTTTCCAGAAATGCCCTTTTTGTTGGAAAAACTGTAAAGGAGGCTGCGGAAGTATTTCCGGAACTTAACTTCGTGCCTATTGCCATCCAGAGGTTTGGTACCCAGTACACGCTTATTCCCCGGGGCGATACCCAGTTTAAGGAAGGAGACCAGGTATATTATATAACAGTTGAAAGCGGCGTGGAAGAGCTTTATAAACTGGCAGGAAAAGTAAAACAGGATATTAAAAACGTAATGATCCTGGGCGGAAGTAAAATTGGACGTAAAACTGCTATGGATCTCTCCCGGAATAATTTCAATGTAAAGCTTGTTGAAAGTAATAAAGATAAAGCATACGACCTTGCCGATGAGCTGCCAAATTCTTTAATTATTAACGGAGACGGGCGTAATGTGGAATTATTGGAAGAAGAGAATATTCATGATATGGATGCCTTTATTGCGGTAACCGGTAATTCGGAAACCAATATCATGTCCTGCCTTGTTGCCAAATCTAAAAGTGTGAAGAAAACCATTGCCCTTGTAGAGAATATGGATTACTTTCAGCTAAGTCACTCTATTGGAATAGATACTCTGATTAATAAAAAACTTTTGGCAGCAAACAATATTTTCAGATACATCCGAAAAGGGGAAGTAGTGGCTATGACCAAATTGAATAATATGAATGCCGAGCTGCTGGAATTTATAGTGAAACCGAATTCGCAGGTGACCAATAAAAAGATTAAAGACATTGAATTTCCCAGATCTGCAATAATAGGAGGGATTATAAGAAATGGTAAAGGTATTATTGCCCTGGGCGAATTTTTAATAAAATCGGGAGACCGTATTGTAGTTTGTTGTCTTCCGCGCTCTATTAATAAAGTTGAAAAACTCTTCTTGTAATGCCAAGGCTTAATTACCAGATTATTCTTCATGTAATGGGGCTGTTGTTGCTGTGTAACGGTGGTTTTATGCTTAGTGCTGTTCTTATGAGCTGGTTTTATGATGATGGCGTAACCATGGAGATTTCTACAGCGGCATTAATCACACTTTTTATCGGCACACTTTTAATGTTTACCACCCGTGGGCACCGTAAGGAAGTAAAAAAGCGGGAGGGGTATATTATTGTAACCTTCGGATGGATTTTTATGGCATTAAGCGGAACCTTGCCTTACGTGATAAGCGAAGCTGTTCCGGGCTTTACCAATGCCTTTTTTGAAACCATGTCTGGCTATACCACAACGGGAGCTTCTATTATGAATGATATAGAAGTAGTGCCGGAAGGAATTCTTTTCTGGAGAAGTCTCACCCACTGGATTGGTGGAATGGGAATTATAGTGCTTGCTATTGCTATTTTACCATTACTGGGAATTGGCGGGATGCAGCTTTTTGCTGCGGAAGCTCCCGGGCCCAGTGCCGATAAACTAAAACCCCGGATTACTGATACCGCAAAACGCCTCTGGCTGATTTATGTGAGTTATACAGCGGCTGAAACTATTTTGCTTAGCGCGGCAGGAATGAGTTTTTTTGATGCTATAAACCATGCCATGAGCACTCTTAGTACCGGTGGGTTTTCCACTAAAAATGCAAGTATGGCGTATTGGAATGACCAGCCGGTAATTCAATACATTATCATAATTTTTATGTTCCTGGCAGGAAGTAATTTTGTGATGAGTTATTTTAGTTTTAAAGGAAAAGTACAGCGTGTGTTGCAGGATGAAGAATTTCGCTGGTACTTTATCTTTATTGCAGCATTTACGGCAATTTCTTCTGTTATTGTTTACCTGCAGGCAGATGTGGGATTATCTTCAATAGATCACCCTATGGTTTGGGGGGAGGCAGAAAGTGCTTTCCGGCATTCTCTTTTTCAGGTGCTAACAGTAATTACCACTACGGGTTTTATTTCGGCAGATTATACTATGTGGACACCGTTTTTGACTATTTTCTTCTTCGGAATGTTTTTCTTAGGAGGCTCCGCAGGTTCAACCGCCGGCGGGGTAAAGGTGATGCGGCATATTATTATGATAAGAAACGGGGTTACAGAATTTAAAAGAACACTTCACCCCAACGCCATTCTTCCGGTACGCTTTAATAAAAAAAGTATTAGTGGGAAAATTGTTTTTAATATTCTGGGATTCTTTATTCTTTACATGCTGGCATTTATTATTGGCTCTGTAGTCCTGGCTGCATTAGATCTTGATTTTCAAACGGCTATTGGCGGGGCGGCCTCTTCTCTGGGAAATATAGGTCCTGCATTTGGCGGTTTGAGTCCTGTGAATAATTTTGATATGTTGCCCTCCTTCGGAAAATGGTGGTGCGCTTTCCTTATGCTTATAGGAAGACTGGAATTATTTACGGTGCTTATAATCCTCACACCTTTCTTCTGGAGAAACCGGTGAAAAGGGGAATGGGAAACTGGTCAACATTAATAGGAAAACATAGCCTTAAAATTGTAAGAAATAGTTCTCTCACCTTTCATAGGAAAAGGGTATTTTGAAACTGATGTGTAGGAGAATTAGGATATAATTTAAAAATAAGAACCTCACAGGTTTTTAAAACCTGTGAGGTTGGCTCTTAAAATTCTAATTTTTATGCTTCTGAAAGTACTTCTTTAATTCTTTTTAGAGCTTCTTCAATTTGTTCCTCGCTTGCAGCATAGGAAATTCTTATACAGTCAGGATTTCCGAAGGCATCTCCAGTAACTGTTGCTACAAGAGCTTCCTCTAAAAGAAACATGGAGAAATCTGTAGCGTTCTCTATTTTATGGCCTTTTATAGTTTTTCCGAAGAAAGCCGAAATATTTGGAAATACGTAGAAGGCACCTTCCGGCTCGGTAGTTACAAAACCATCAATATCATTCAACAGGTCAATGATGAGCTTTCTTCTTTTTTTGAAGGTATCCACCATATGGCTAATCTTACTAACCGGGGCTTCTAAAGCAGTAATTACTGCCCTTTGTGCAATACAATTTGCTCCGCTGGTAATTTGTCCCTGTATCTTGTTGCAGGCACGGGCAATCCATGCAGGTGCGCCAATATAGCCAATTCTCCAGCCGGTCATGGCGAAAGCTTTGGAAACTCCGTTTACTGTAACCACACGTTCATACATATCTTCAAATTCAGCCATAGAAGCATGGCCACCTTCAACAAAATTGATATGCTCATAAATTTCATCACTTACTATAATAATGTCGGGATGTTTTGCCAGGACATCGGCAAGGCCTCTTAATTCTTCTTTGCTGTAAACCATTCCGCTGGGGTTACAGGGAGAACTGTACCAAATCATCCTTGTTTTTGGAGTGATTGCTTTTTCCAGTTGCTCGGGAGTCATTTTAAAGTCGGTTTCCACGGTGGTGGGAACTTCAACAGGAACTCCTTCAGCTAATTTTACAATTTCGGCATAACTTACCCAGTAAGGGCATGGGAGAATTACCTCATCTCCGGGATTCAGCAAAACCATGGCTACATTGGCTAAAGAATGTTTAGCTCCGGTAGAAACCACTATTTGGGAATGGTTATAGGTTAAATTGTTGTCTCTTTTAAACTTGGTGATGATGGCATCCTTTAATTCGGCATAACCATCAACCGGGGTGTAGGAATTGTAATTGTCATTAACAGCTTTTATGGCAGCTTCCTTAATAAAATCCGGGGTGTTGAAATCGGGTTCCCCAAGGCTAAGGCCAATAATGTCTTTTCCTTCGGCTCTTAATTCACGCGCTTTTGCAGCCATTGCCAAAGTTTGAGACGTTGCTAGATTGTTAATCCTGTTTGATAATTGTTCTTGCATTTTAGTTGATTAATATTGATTATTTAACTGGATATTGCAGGCTTTGAGCCCATTTCCTTTAAATGCTGAAAATGGGCTTTTATAGCTGCGCGTGTGGTTTTATATTCGTTGTAAGGTAAATTACATTCCCGGGCAGTCTCTTTCACAATTTTAGAAATTTGTGTGTAATGAATATGACTGATATTGGGGAAAATATGATGTTCAACCTGATGGTTAAGTCCGCCGGTGAACCAGTTTACAATTTTGTTTTTGGTAGAAAAATTAACAGTGGTAAATAATTGGTGAATTGCCCAGGTATTTTTCATAGACCCTGTATTGTCTGGCAAAGGCATGTCTGTTTCTTTAACAACGTGGGCTAATTGAAAAACAATGCTCAGGATAAGACCTGCCGTGTAATGCATTATAAAGAAACCGATTAAAATTTTCCACCAGGCGATGGAAAGAATAATCATTGGTAAAACGATCCAAACTGCGGTATAAATTAATTTGGTTACGGCAATAATACTCCATTGCGCAACAGGATTTGGAAGTTTTCCGTAAGCCAGTTTTCTTTTTAAGTAACGTTTTGTTTGCTTGAAATCTACAGTTAAGGCCCAGTTGAAGGTAAGCAGGCCATAAAGAAACACTGAATAATAATGTTGAAATTTATGAAACCGCTCCCACTTGGCGTGTTTGGAAAAGCGGATTACCCTGCCTGCATCCAAATCTTCATCATGCCCGTGTATATTGGTGTAAGTGTGGTGAAGCACATTGTGTTGTACCTGCCAGTTATAGACATTTCCTGCAAGAACGTAGATGGTGCCGCCCATAAATTTATTTACCCATTTTTTTGAAGAATAGGAGCCGTGGTTCCCGTCATGCATTATATTCATGCCCACGCCGGCCATTCCTGCTCCCATTACAATGGTAAGCAAAAGCATCCACCACTGTGAAATATCAAGGGTCATAATAATAAAATAGGGAGTAAGAAAAATAGAAAACATCACCGCAGCTTTAATATGAAGCTTCCAGTTTCCGGTTTTTTTGATATTGTTTTCCTTGAAGTAGGAATTAACCCTCTTATTTAAGGTTCTGAAAAATTTTGCTGAATCGATTCGGGAGAATCTTATATTATTCTGAGGAAACTCCATGGTGTTTTCTTTGTTCTTCAAAGGTAAAATATTAAATAGTTCTGTGATATGAAATGCTCAAATTTTAAGCCGTGATTTGTATTTTTGCTTAAAATCGTAAAAAATTGGAATTAATACAGAAATACTTTCCACAGTTATCTACAGATCAATTAGAAAAATTAGAAAAATTATCCGGACTTTATAAAGACTGGAATCTTAAAATTAATGTGGTATCCCGAAAAGATATAGATGAGCTTTATTTGCGGCATGTATTGCATTCCCTGGGTATCGCGAAGGTGCAGGCATTCAATCCAGGTGCTGAAATTCTGGATGTGGGAACCGGGGGCGGATTTCCGGGAATTCCGTTAGCTGTATTATTTCCTGAAACTAAATTCCATCTTGTAGATTCTATAGGAAAAAAAATTAAAGTAGTTGAAGAGGTGTCCGCGGGATTAAACCTTCAAAACGTAAAGATTACCAATGCACGGGTTGAAGAAACCGGAGGGCATTATGATTTTATAGTAAGTCGTGCCGTGGCGGCAATGCCCACCTTTGTACACTGGACTAAAGGGAAAATTGCCAAAAGGAGCAACCACGATTTAAAAAATGGAATTCTTTATCTAAAAGGAGGGGATCTTTCCGAAGAACTACAGGATTATAAAACTGTAAGTATTTATAAACTTACAGATTATTATGAAGAAGATTTTTTTGAAACCAAAAAGGTGGTTCATCTTCCTTTAAAATTTAAGGGATAATAAACCAAGGTTAAATTAGCCTGTTTTCAACATCCCGATTTGTTAGGGTGTTGATTTGAATTTGGGAGAAAAATGATGGCCGGTAAAAACTTCTCTATTTGCTGTTTATAATTACTTTTTTATTGATGAGATTTTCCCCGGAATATATTTTTACCACGTATACGGCAGTACTTACCGGACGGGTAATGTAAAGATGAATTTCACGATTTGAAGGAATTTCTTCAAAGCTTTCAATTAATTTCCCGTTAATGCTGTAGATGCGTACTTCGTTAATATTTGTTTCTGAAGGATTTGTAATAATAATTTCCCTGGTGCTCATCATATAATCGGCAGAAATTTCCCTTACAATTTCATCTTTTTCTACCGGATTTTCTACAGGTGTTTCTTTTCCGGGCATTTCGGCTTCTTCTCCGGGCTCTTCACCTTCATCTGAATCGCTTTCGTCATCCCCGGTATTTTCTTCAGTAGGTTTTTGGGGCTTCTGAAATACCAGTTCAAAACGATCGTAATACTCACCGGGTTCAATTTCAAGGGCTAATTCTTTATCCTGTAAATTATAATAACTGCCTGTGGAAAGATCCCTGATGAAAATCCTGGTCCCGCCAGGTACATTTACCAGTTCGTTTATACTAATGAAGATATTTCCCTTTTTTTCTGTTCTAATTCCCAGGGGCAGCACCTGTTCAGGATTTATATCACCAACTCCCTGGATTACATATTCCCAGCCATTAATCAGCCAGAACATATCCTCTTTATTATAGTCATTAAGCAGGGCATCATAACCTAAATCGAATCCATTGCTGGCATATGAATCAACGCCAAGAAGAATTTGACGGTTATAACCCATAGGAGAACTAAAATCCAGCCTGATTTTAGGTTTTTCTTCAGCTTTAGTTCGAATTTCCGGTTTAAGAAATTGGGAATTTGAACCTTCTTTTTTGAAAATCCTCTGGTTATTTTTGAATCTAACACTCCCGCCATCACCTGGCATTTCTGCTCCGGATGCCGGATTTATTTCAGTATTTATAAAAAATCCCTGCCCCGGGGGAATATAATCCCCGGGCCTGCGGTCACTTCTTTCTCCCGTGGCATCAATCCTTTCATCTGTGGCTATAGCTGCAACAGCTCCAATAAGGTTAAGGACACCGTAGCCGCCAACATATTCGGCAAGATTATGAGTTTTTCCGGAGAAATGGTCCCAGAAATAGAGGGCGCCGTTAAATGAATTTTCATTATTTCTACCCCCGCTGATATCTTTTAAATTGTCTTTAAAGAACTCATCTACACTTAAAGCTGAAGGATACGGGTTTCCTATGAGGTAGTTTTGACTGGGGCCAATATTCAGGATAATCTGGCCGTTGTTCGGCTTTCCCTTAAAAACGTAATTTTGCCAGTTGCTAATGGCCGCTTCACCTGAAGTTCCTTTCATGGTATAGCCTTCACCGGCTTTAAGGAACTCGTTGCTTCCTATTTGTTCCCAGGCGCTGTAAGCATCTGCTGCACGGGCACGAAAAGCATTTATCCAGTAATTGCTGATTTTTCGCGGAGTGGTATAACTGCCATCGGCATAGGTATGCTTATTTCCAAAATCAAGATTTTCTCCAAAACTTCCTGAAGATCCATCTTTCATTACTCCTGCAACCGTATAACCTGAATTATTATTTCCTGCCTGTGGCGATACAGGTGAACTCCAGTAGTTATAATTGTAGCTGCTGGCTGTACCCTGTTGTTGCTTTAAAATGTAGCCGCTGCCGGATTCTTCCAGAATACTTCCTGCAGTTTGTACCAGCTGTGATTCCCCATTGAGATCTATTACCCCGTCCAGATCCAGATAATGGGTGATGGTGAGGCCATTGCCCGTACCGGGATTTAAACTTCCGTTTGATTCTGTAGGATTATCACCCTCCATGCTTATCACGCTCTCTCTTGTGGAGTTGCTTTCTTCAGATAATAATGCCAGCAAAGTTATATCCTGTGAACCGGAAGTTATTTTATGCGAAATTCTGGCAATATTCCAGTTAATGGCTTCACCATTAATTCCTTTGCTGTTCGGCGGATCCCAAACTGTGGGCCTCGCCCAGGTTTCATCTGTTCTCCATGCACCGTCCTGAACAGAAAAATAGGGAAGGGGAGCGGTATTCTCCTGTTCCGTGGTAATATTTTTCAATCTTCCGTTAACCGGGGTAGAAGAATTGTCAATAGTAAATCCATTTTCAGTTTCATCTACCACAAGGTGGTAATATCCTGCCAGGTTTGCCCATAAAAGATTGGAAGGAACATCAAGAGGAATAGCTTTTCCTCTTGTATAGCTGCCGTTTATTTCCAGCCGCTGATTCATCATAAACCTTAATTGTTCTTCATTTAGAGCAGATTTCCAGATGCGTACTTCTTCTATAGATCCGTGGAAATAATTTTTCGGAGTACCGGCATTGTCCGCATCATGACCTGCGCCTATAAAAAATGGTGCAGGAAGAGAAGCAGGATTAACTCCCGACCTGTTACCTACGGGAATTCCATCTACGTATAAGCTGTATTTTGAGTCCTTAAAAATAACAGCAAGATGATACCATCTGTCTGTTCCCACTTTATATGAAGTGGAAACCGCATTCCCCGCCCACCTAAAGGTTGGTGCACCGTTATTGATGATGAGGTCGTAACCGCCGCTGGAAAGATTGTTTACATTCCTTTTAGACAATACTGTTTTAATTCCCTGTACCGATTTTGGTTTAACCCAGGCTTCCAGGGTGAAGTTACCTGAAGAGAGACTGTAGTTATCCTGAAAATCAATATAATCGTCTACACCATCAAAATCAAGTGTACTACAATCACTTTCCAGTGTTATTTGTACTTCATCGAAATTTGCACAGTTTCCGTCTTCATGTGCGATGGTCCAACGTAACAGGTAACTGCCTGATGTGCCCGAAAATTCAGAATCTGGTTTTGAAGGATCTGTAATGCTGCCCCCGTCGCCTTCAATAATTTCCCAGGTACCCACTCCAATTTCAGGAGTATTCGCTTCCAGAGTAATAGTATTAAAACCACAACCCATAATCTGGTCTTCTCCTGCAGAAGGCCGGGTTAATTGAGAAGGTTCAGAAATTTCTACTGTATCAAGAAACTGGCAGCCATTAGCATCAGAAACTGTTACAGTATAAGATCCCGGCTCAAGATTGGTGGCTGAGGTTCCTGTTTGCTGAGCAGTATCGTTCCAGAGATATTCATAATAAGGATTTCCTTCCGAATCAATGAAAGGTGTACCTCCAGAAGGTGTGGCGTAAGCCGTGGCATTTTCTCCAAAACATACGGGCTCATTGGTTGTTATTTCTGCAGTTAAAGGAGTATCAGGTTGTACGATTGTGACTGGACTTGTTTCAAATATATCGCCTTTACTATCGCGTACCCACACCGTATAAGTTCCTGCAGCCAGCCCTGTATATTCTTTTGAATTCTGAAAAGGGCCACTTGCTCCGGTAAGGCTATAATCGTAGGCAGGAGTTCCCCCGGAGGCACGAATATTTAAAATGCCCTGCTTACCACCGTAACAAGGAATCTGGTTTGCAGTAACTGTAGCGTAAAGAGGGGTGCTAATGGTTTCTCCATCGTTTGTTGAGAAGCATTTAGGATCGGGCCCCTGGCCGCAGGACCATTTTTTGTTATTTCCGAAGGTAAGGTATACGTTATCAATATTTATAATGTCTCCACATTCCCAGGTATTGAGACGAATTGTTCTGGCACGATCGGGAATAGTTTGTTTACAGTAAAATTCACCTCCGTCTTTTACTGTAACCGAAGTGCCGTCGGTTTTTTCGAGAGTATAGATAAACTCTATGTACAATGAGTATCTTCTGGGAGCAGTAGATAAGTCTACATAAACAAATTTGGCTGTTGTGCTCCCGCAGTTTGCTGCAGTTATTCTGTTTCCATTCTCATCACCTACAAAAAAGTCACTTCCTCTAAAATCATTAGAACCGCAATCATCAACATAACATTCGCCCACATACTGGATATATGTAGTTTGGAGGGTAAAGCCTTCACTATCTGTCACATTGAGAGTTATGGTTTTATTTCCGGGAGAGGAATAGGTGACCCTGTGGGAACCGGGGCCGGTTGCAGTAGTAGGTGAAGCATCTGCACCAAAATTCCATTCATAAGTATATGGGCCTACTCCTCCTTTTGCTGTTCCGTCTTCTACTTCAAAATAAGAAGTCCTGATCATATCTTCCTCATTCTCACAAATTGAAGTGGGAATTATAGGGGCCTCTATTTTTTCAAGGATAGTAATTTCTGCTGATGCTGTACAACCATTCCTGTCGGTTACCCGCACTACATATCTTCCTGCAGGCAGGTTGGTAGCTTTTTGCGTATTTTGAAGAAGCTGATCTTCACCGTAGCGGTACCATTCATACGTGTAGCCTGTGGATCCGCCTGTGGGGCTGGCGGTTGCAGTTGCGGTTGCAGTTCCATAGGTGGTGGTTCTGGTGAAAGTTCCGGTGACTGTTAGAGGTGCTGCAGGCTGTAATATTTCATAATTACTATTTAATGTTTTTTCGCAATCAGGATAATCTTTATCTCTTATAAAAATGCTGTAGCTTCCTTTAGCCAAACCTTCAAATCTGCCTTCAGATTGCCAGGTATTTCCGTCGATACTATATTCATAATTGCCATGTCCGCCGGAAGGATTGGTAACAGAAATAGTGCCTGAAGCACCATCAAAGCATCCAACATCTGTTTTTGATAATTCTGCATTTAGCACGTTGGGTTCTGTGACGCTAACGGCAGACTGAAGAGCGCAATTTTCATCATCCTTCACAAAAATAGTATAATTACCTGCTGAAAGGCCAGTAAAGGTATTGCCGGTGCTAAAATTGATATTGTCTATAGAATACTGGTAAATTCCCGTACCGCCGGTAACATCACCGGCAGTAACTGTGCCGTTAGCAGCACCAAAACAGGTGGTTTCGGTTGATGTTGGAGCTGTCATATTCAATTCTCCGGGTTCAGTAACAACAAAGTTTTCTCCCGCAGTACAACCATTAATATCCTTTACCGTAACAGTATAGGATCCTGGGGCCAGTCCCGTAAAGGTACCTGAGGTTTGGTAATCTCTGCCGGTAATCATATACTGATAATTGCCTGTTCCACCCGTTGTATTTCCTGCTGTGAAGCTGCCGTCTGCAGAACCGTTGCAGGTTACCGGGCTAAATTCTCCCGGAGAAATTTCGAGCAGAGGTGGCTCTGTTATAGTTACCGTTTGCTGAATTTGACAATTTTTAGCGTCTCTTACTGTAAAATTATATGTTCCTGCGGAAAGGTTGCTGAAAGAATTGCTGCTTTTAAAGTTTGTTCCATCAATGGAATACTGATATCCTGAATTTCCTCCTGAAACCGAACCGGCAGATATTGTACCGTCACCCCCGCCGTTACAACTAACTGGAGTAGTATTTGGAGTAGCTATCGTAAGATTTTCCGGCTCTGTTATAGTTACGGATCGCTGAATTTGACAATTTTTGGCATCCTTTACTGTAATAGTATATGTTCCTGCGGAAAGATTGCTGAAAGAATTGCTGCTTTTAAAGTTAGTTCCATCAATGGAATACTGATATCCTGAATTCCCTCCTGAAACAGCCCCTGCGGTAATTGTACCGTTACCCCCCCCATTACAACTAACCGGAGTAGTATTTGGTGCAGCCATCAACAATTCATCAGGTTGTGAAATAGTTACCGTTTTATCAACCGAACATCCATTGGCATCGGTTACGGTAATTGTATAATTTCCAGCCGAAAGATTAGTCCTGGAAGCTCCGGTACCCAATCCTGTCCATGAATATTTATATGGGGCCACACCTCCTTTAGCTGTTGCTTCAGCCATTCCCGTAGTGGCATTAAAGCAATCTGCAGCAGTAGTGCTCACTGTGACTTCTAAAGGATCTATGGTTATTTTCTGTGTAATATTTGAAGTATTTCCGGCTTCATCTGTAAAACTCCAGGTTATATTATAATTGCCCGCAGAAGAAAAAGTTGTTGCATTAGTGTTGGTTCCTGTTATTTCTCCTGAGCAATTATCCACAGCCTTTGGTGGAGCTACCGTATAATCACAGCCCCAAATAACATCGTTTACAACCGGTAATTCAGGTGCCTCACTATCTTTAACAGTAACTTTTTGCTGAACAGGTGTTGCGGCATTACCATTATCGTCTGTAACTTCCCATGTGATAATAGTGGTGCCCACAGGAAATTCTTCATTAAGGTTTTGGCCATCATCCCGGGTTCCGGTAGGATCTAAAACAGCACAATTATCTTTAGCTGAAGCCGCAACAATTAGAATTGTAGCATAACAGCTACCACTTTCATTATTAACAACAATATCGGAACCAGCCGAAATTACAGGTTTTTCAGAATCTCTTACGGTTACCTCCTGAGTATCCGTAGCAGTGTTCCCCGCAGTATCGGTAACAGTCCAGGTTACGGTAGTGGTACCCAGACTAAAAAAGGTGGGAGCATTATTAGTGATTGCTTCAATATTACAATTATCGCTGGTTACAGGATTACCCAGATCAACATTGGAAGCGCTGCAACTCCCGGAATTGCTAGAGACAGTAATATTTGAAGGAGCTGAAATTGTGGGATTTGTATTGTCTTCTTCAGAAATAGTAACAGAAATATTTTCCTCCAGGGGTTCCGGAGTGGTTTCATCAGTTACTGAAAGATAATAGGTGCCGGCACTTAAGTTTGAAATATCTTTTGATGAACTGGAAAAACTTCCCGGTCCGGACCAGGCATAAGTATAATTTCCCGATCCTCCCGAAACAGTAATATCAATGGCGCCATTAGCACCTCCAATACACGAGACTGCAGTAGCATCAGCACTCACGTTAATATCGGCAGAAGTTTTATTTTCTGTGGATGATAACGTGATAGCTGAAAAGGATAAAAATAAAAATACTAAAACAATTTTTAGTCTGGGAGTAATTTTCTCCATACACATTAAAATTTATGTAGGAACAAACTTACGTATAATTCCGTTATAAATTTCAATTTTATCGGTGTATAGCATTGTAAAACCTTGTAATCCTGTAATTAACAATATGTAGTAAGATTATTCCTTCTTTTAAAAAAACCGGCTTTAGCGGATAATGATTTTCCTGCTTAGTGTTTTGTCATCAGTAATTACCTTTACAACATATATAGCAGGACTGAAACGATTTACGGGCAGGTTAAATTCCTTTTCATTAGGAACTTCTTCAAACGTCTGTACTCTTTTTCCGGTAATATCAAAAATGACAACTTCAGAAATATTGACTAATTCCGGATTTTGAATATTTAGTTCTCTTGCGCCGTGTGCATAAGATACATGAAGATTTTTATATTTTGTCTCGTTTTCAACCGGCTCCTCTATTGGTTCTTCAGGTTCTTCATCAGGTTTTTGGACAGGCTCTTCTTTGGTAAAAACAATGTCATACCTGGTGGTATAATATCCGGGAGCTAAAGTTGCTTTAAATACTTCAGATAAATCGTAATACGTGTTGGTTTCATTGTCCCTGAGGTAAATTTGGAAATCCGCAGGCAAATTTTCGAGGCTGGCGATGGAGATCTCAAATTCATTTTCTTCACTAATAACTAGGCCCAGAGGTAAAACCTGCTTTGGAGCAAAATTTGCAACTCCCTGGATTACAAATTCGGATTCATTAATGGTCCAGAACATATCCTCAACATTGTAATCAATCATGGGGGCATCATAACCCAGGTCAAAATTGTTTGTGGCAAAGTCATCGGCTGTTACAAGGATCTGGCGATAATAACCTGTGGGAGATTTAAAGTCGACCCTAATTTTGGAACGCTTATCATCTGTTTCGGAAATTTTCTCATTTTTAGTTGGTTGTAACGGACGTAAAAACTGGGAATTTCCATTTCCCGGATTTTCCCGGCCGTACATACGCTGGCTGTTCTTAAACACAATATTGCCACCCTCTACTGTAATATCTTTGGAAACTGTTTCATCCAGAGCTGTATTTACAAAGAATCCCTGTGCAGCGGGAATTCCACTTTTGGGCTTTTTAGAGCCTCCACGATTTCCGCTGTTATTTATCCTTCGGTCATTGGAAACACCAGGCACCCCTCCAGAAAGATTATATGCGGCATAACCCCCCACATATTCTGCCAGTACGTGAGTGTTTTCCTGCCCAAAATGATCCCAGAAATAAAGTGTCCCGTTAAAAATATTCTTACTGTTTCGGCCGCCGTTCACATCCTGAAGGTTATCCAAAATAAATTCTTTTGCGTTTAAGGCAGAAGGATATGGATTGCCAATCAGCCGGTTTTCATAATCTGATATCTTTATATTTATAGTGCCATTATGGGGTTTTCCCTGGAAAACATAATTCTGAAAATCACTGATGCTTGCTGTTCCTGAAGGTCCCTTCATGGTGTAACCTGTGCCGGGGCTAAGGTTGGTGGTAGGACCTATTGATCGCCACTCTCCATAAACATCGGACGTGCCATGGAAAATATTTAACCAATAAGAACTGATCCTTAAATTTCCGGAATAATTTCCGTCTGCAAAAGTATGAGGAGAACCAAAAGTAATATCCCTGGGAGAATCTATATCGCTACCATCCCGGAGGACAGAAGCAATGGTGAATCCGGAATTATTTTTGTTACCGGTGATGCTAACCGTAGAGCTCCAGTAATTATAATTATAGCTGTTTTTGGTGCCCTGCTGATCCTTCTGAATATAACCTTTGCTGTCTTGATCCAGGATACTCCCTTCTGCTTGGATTAGTTGAGATTCCCCGTTTAAATCAATATTTCCATCTAATCTAAGATAGTGGGTGATGTTAAGGGAATTTCCGGTGGGAATACCATTTCCATTTGCACTCACACCATGAGCTCCTATCATTTTAAGTTTTCCGCTTTCAGAAATAAGCCCGAGCAGGGTTATGCTATTTTTATTGTTGGTAGTAGCCGGATTATCCACATTGTGGGCCATTTTTACAATATTCCAGTCAATTTTAGTCTTATTGTCTATTCCTAAACTGTTTGGCGGTTCCCATACATCGGAATGTAGCCAGGTGGTTGCAGCATACCATTCCCCGTTATTATTCGAGATGTAGGGCAGGGGAGCAGTGTTTTGCTGCCAGGTCTGGATATTCTTCAGTTCACCATGGACCGCATTCCTTGAGAGATCTGGCGTTTGCCCGTTTATAAAAACTTCGGGATCTGCTAATAACTGGTAATATCCTGAAAGATGGTTCCAGCTAAGTGCTCCCGGAATTGCTACCTTGTCCCGCAATACTGATCCGCGGACACCATTGTTCCCGGATTTTTCCAGGCGCTGGTTCATCATAAATCGTACCTGGTCTTCAGAAATGTCTTTATTCCAAACTCTTACTTCTTCAATCCATCCATGGAAATAATCTTTAGTACCGGGAATGTTACCCGAAGCAGGGGATGCGCCAATAAGGAAAGGCTTTGTTATATTTCCGGTTTCAGAAGGAATTCCATTAGTGTTAGTTTTAATAAGCACACCATCCACATATAATTTAATTTCTGAACCGGGAGTGTAAACACCGGCGATATGGAACCACCTGTTGGTGCTTAGCCTGAAGGAAGATACCGCACTTTTGTTGCCTACACTAAAAGAAGGGGATCCGTTTTTAAGGATTAAGTCATAGCCGATACTCTGATTTTCCGGATCTCTTTTAGAAATAATTGTACGGGTGCTTTTTAAAGAAGAAGGTTTAATCCAGGCTTCCAGGGTAAAAGCCGATTCTCCAAAATTATTGCTGTTCCCAAAATCCACATAATCATCTTCTCCGTCAAAATCCAGTTTACTACAGGCTTGAGGTAACTCAACCGTGATAACATCTGCAATCTCTTCACATCCGGTTTCGGGAGTGACTGTCCACTGTAGTTCATAAATTTCATTGGATTCCCCGCTGAAGATGGCATCTGGAAGGGAAGCTTCGTTAAAACTGCCGCCTTCACCGGAAAGGATACTCCAGGTTCCTGAACCAAGATTAACATCTACGGGTAATGCATTCAATTGTAAACTGGTGATTCCGCAGAGTTGAGGTATATCTAGTTCTCCTGCATCCACAATAATTTCAGGAGGCTGAGTAATATTTATATTTGATGTTAAGCTGGTACAGTTTGCAGCAGTGTTTACAACAAAAGTATAATTGCCGGCAATAAGTTCCGGGATAGTAATATTGTTAGTTTCAATACCTTCCTCAGTATAGACTACAGTTCCTTCACTGTTTAATAGCTGAAAATTATACCCGGGAACAGCTCCATTAAGGAAACCTCCGGCCACTTCTATAATTGCAGTACCATCTTTACCGCCAAAACAGCTAACCGCAGTAAAAGAAGTAGATATTATTTCCAGCGGGGTAGGTTCATCTATTACAATATTTTCCGAAGTAGCCGAGCAGCCATTAGCATCGGTTACTGTAACAAAGAAAGCATCCGAATCTTCAAGTTTTGATAATCCGGTAGCAGTCTGCTCTGTCTGTCCATCGCTCCAAACATAGGTATACGGTGCAGTTCCGCCGCTAACATTTACAGTGGCAGTTCCATCAGATCCTGAAAAGCATGAAGGTGTGGCCACGCTAATATTATTTATAACAGGAGTGGGGTTTAATGTTAAAATAATTTCATCGGTACAGGAAATATCGGAATTATCAGATTGTAGTTCAAGAATAACAGCACCCGTCTCGATTTCCTGATTGGTGGGGAAATATATAGCGTTTAAATCGTTTCTGTTTGGAATGAAATTTCCACTTCCTCCACTCCAGGCACCTGTTGCAGGAAGATTAATAAGATTACTGATGGTACCGCTTAAAGCAGCGCCATCTATTCTGGCTGCTTCTGCGCAAATAACAATATCTTCTCCGGCATTAATACCAGGGATTTCTACGGTGGTAGTTTTTGCGGCAATATCACAACCATAAAAGTCGGAGATTTTAAGAGAATAAGTACCTGCATTAGTGAGGCTGGCATTTTCTATAACAGGGTTTTCTTCTGAAGAGGTAAAGCCATTTGGCCCGCTCCATTCGAAGGTTATAGGTTCACGACCACCCTCAAGGTTAGAGAATAACTGAATTTGGTCTCCTTCACAAAGAGGACCATTATTTTCAGGAGTGAATTCAAAATCGAACGATCTGAAAGCCGCAAAAGAAATGTCATCTATTCCAAAGTCATTCCCACCTGCAATTGGATTTTCATTAATAATCCTAACTATTGCCCGAGTATTGTTGCCTGAATTCCATAATTCAGGGTTGTAAAAGTTGATCCAGTTTCCCACAGGCTCATTGGTAAGATCACCTAAAGTACTTTCAACAACAGGAGTGTTGCTCCCCGGAATAAACACCTGAATCCTTAGACGGGCAGGACTGGCTGGATTTACATTTGCAGTCCAGGCGCTAAAATAGTAATCGGTATTAGGGATAATATCAAGAGTATTAGATTGCCAAACAACGTTTCCTATTGATCTGTCTCCGTTTACAATCATATAATTACCCCGGCCCCCGTGGCCTCGCCCCTGAAAGTTGGAGTGGTAATCGTAAGCATCTTCTCCTACCGTATAGGTGCCTTCCGGCCACATTTCATCTCGTCGATTAGGATTGTTACTTACGTAACGATAGGCAGTGTTGAAATCATTTGTGTTTCCCTGTTCAAAATCACCATTGATAATTAAGTTCTCATTGGGGGTAATAGAGGTTGAAGCTTCGCAGCCGTCTCTGGTTACGTACAAAGTATAAGTTTGAGCCAGGCTAACCTGTAAAGATTCATCGGAAGATATAGTTTGACCGGAAGCAACCCATCTGTAAGAGTCGTAGGAATCATTTACAGATAATAGCACCTGATTAGTTTGAGAAAGAGAACAATAATTTGCGATAATTTCGGGTTGCAAAGGGTCTTTTACCTCTACTTCTACGGTGCCCACCCCGGGACATTCTATATCAGGATCGGTATATGTGGCGGTAAATGTTGTTGTTCTGGAAACAGAAAGGTTGGTTGGGTTGGGCTCATTTGAACTCCATTCAGGGTTGGTAGAGGAAGTCCACGTTACATCTGGAATAATAGATCCTTCTCCCGTAAGTTTAATATTGTCTATTGCCCACCAATAGCCCCAGTACGCTCTGTACCTAAACCTTATATATAGGTTCTCGTTTCCGGTCCATCCGTCTAAATCGAAGCTTACGAGTCCTTTGTTATTCCTGCTGGGTGTACTATAAACTCTTTCCCAATTATCATTATCCGTAGAAACTTCTACTTCGCCAATACTGTTATAGTGACGATAGTACTGCCAGAAAGAAAGCTCTAAACTATTATAACCAATCGTATTTATGCCTTTGTTATACTGAAGGATAGTTTCAGTATAGGTATTTTGACCCTGGGCATCACTACTTGAAAGAAAAAATTGGCTACCATCATTTGAACGAATATTGTCACTATAGTTAGGAGTATAGTTATTAGGTCTCAATCTCCACCTAGGAGCTGAAGAATTGCCTCCATTGGAATTATTAATAGTAATCCAGTTACCACTGGAGCCGTTTAAGTTTTCTTCAAAAAGTACAGGTTTTATAGATTGCTGTTCTCCTTCAAAAGTGGAAGATAAATCTACTGTTTCCCCGGCGCAGATGATGTTTTTAGAAGCTGTTGCAGTTACCTTAGGACCAGATAACAATGAAAAGCTGATATTTTCTTCAACAGAGCATCCCTTTGCTGAGGTTATAGTTATAAAATACGTAACTCCAATTTCTACTCCGGTTTCATTATAAAGAATCTCATCTATGGTTCCGGAACCGGAAGAAGCCGAATTTCCTTCAAACGCATTTCTTCTCCAGGTAATTGTAGAATTAGATAATGAGCTCTTTGGGGTATAGTTTATACTGCTTCCGTTGCAAATATCATCTATTGATTCCTGAATTAATTGGGGTGCAGGAGAAACTTCTACATTAACTGCTATTTCGTTTGTACAGTCATTTTTCTCTAGTGTGAAAGTATAAGTAGCAGTTATTGGTGCACCAGTTTCATTTACCAAGGATTCATTAGGGTTAACGTTGTTTCTATCTGAAGAATTAGTGGCTGTATTTTCTCCAACAGCTGCTCGGGACCAGCTAATAATAGTTCCTTCCAGGTTGCTTTCCGGTAAATAATTGAAAGCTTCACCACTACAAATCTCAACAGGTGCATCATTAAGGTTTGTTATCACCGGCTGAATTTTATCAATTATAACCTCTTTAATAACTGAACATCCTGCGGCAGAAGTTCCCTTAATAAAATATGTTCCAACTCCCACAGCTGAAGGATTCCTAACAGCATTGGTAGCTTTTGAATTTGTCCAGTAGGTGTAAGTTAAGTTATTATTGCTTTTAATATTAGGATCGTTGAGGTTAACAGTGGCAACGCATTCTGGTATATTAACTTCAAATTCTGGTATAGGATTTACCGTCACAGTTACTATAATAGGGGTTCCCGAACATTCGTTGGCTGTAGGTATCACCCGGTACTTTACAGTGGCTGGATTATTAGTGTTATTCGTTAATGTTTGTGCAATTTTGCTCCCGTTTCCGTCTTCTGCTCCGGAAACACTTCCTGATGGTAAAATTTCTGAAACTGTCCAGTTAAATGTGGTGCCCTGAATACCACCCGATAAAGAAAGGCCAGTAGTCTCTCCTGAGCATAGCTGTTGACCGGAAGGGGAAATACTTACATTTGGAGTTGGGTTTACTTTTATTTTATAAGAGACAGGATCTCCTGTACATCCGTTCGCTTTTGGTGTAATAGTAATTTCTGCAGTTACTGGACTGCTGGAATTGTTTACAGGAGTAAAAGAAGGAATTTCTGAAGCCGAGCTTCGGTTGGATAAACCTATTGCAGCACCACCTTCAATATTATAGCTTACTCCGGCAGGAGAGCCGGTAAGGGAAATCGCGTCTGCGGTAATTCCGTTACAATAAACCTGAGTTTCCGGAGCGGTAACAGTAGGATTTGGTTTTACTTCAATGGTAAAAGTTTCTACTATTCCCTCACAGCCATTTGCTGAAGGAGTGACGCTTATTGTAGAAAATATACTCTCATCAGTGGTATTAGTTGCTGTAAAAGAAGGAATATCTCCGTTTCCCGATGCTGCAAGACCAGTATTGGTATTATCATTACTCCAGCTGATGGTAGTGCCTGTTACAGCAATTCCGGAGAAATTGGCCCCATCAATTTGTTCGCCATCGCAGACTACAATGGCTTCAGGTGTTGCGAGGCTGGGAGTAGGGTTAACGGTAATTGTAAAGCTAATATTCTCTCCTTCGCAGTTATTTGCAACGGGAGTAACTGTAACTGTTGAGGTAATAATTTTGTCTGAAATATTTTCGGCTTCAAAGGAAGTAATTTGATTACTGCCAATGGCCGGGATGCCAATATTGGTGTTACTACTTGTCCAATTATAAATTGTTCCATCAACATCGCTTCCGCCGAATGCTATAGTTGAAATTGTTTCGCCGTTGCAGGCTACAATATCTTCAACCGAATTTACAGTAGGTTCGGGAATAATGATTTTTTGAACTGCGGTAACCTGATTTTCCGAAGAGTCTGTGAACGTCCAGGTTATATTATATTCGCCATAAGTATCGAATTGCAAAGGATCTGTTGTAGTTCCGGTAATTTCTGCATCACAATTATCAGTGGTGGTAGGAAAATCAACAATCTCTTCTGAACAACTCCAGGTAAGGTCTGGAAGTTGAGGTATTTCGGGATCAATATTATCTTCAACAGTAACAGTTGCATTTTCTGAAGCAGCATTTCCATTAACATCGGTAATGGTAAGTTCTACGGAATTACTTCCAACGTCGTTACAAGTGAAATTTGTCTTATTTAAAGAAAAGTTTTCGATTTGGCAATTATCGGTTGAACCATTGTCAATGTCTTCCGCGGAAATTATTGCGGAACCATTTTCATCAAGCTGAATGGTAATGTTTTGAGTCGAAACTGAAGGTTGAATATTATCTTCAATGGTAACAGTTGCAGTTTCTGAAGCAGAATTTCCATTGACGTCTGTTACGGTAAGTTCTACGGAATTACTTCCAACGTCGTTACAAATGAAATATGTCTTATTTAAAGAAAGGTTTTCGATTTGACAATTATCGGTAGAACCATCATCAATATCTTCTGCGGAAATTGTTGCGGAGCCATTTTCATCAAGCTGAATGGTAATATTTTGAGTCGAAACTGAAGGCTGAATATTATCTTCAACAGTAACAGTTGCAGTTTCAGAAGCAGCATTTCCATTTATATCGGTAACGGTAAGTTCTACGGAATAATTTCCAACGTCGTTACAATCGAAATTTGTCTTATTCAAGGAGAGGTCTTCAATTTGACAATTATCGGTAGAACCATCATCAATATCTTCGGCGGAAATTGTTGCAGAGCCGTTCGCGTCAAGCTGAATAGTGATATTTTGAATTTTAACTGAAGGTTGAATATTATCTTCAACAGTAACAGTTGCATTTTCAGAAGCAGAATTTCCATTTACATCAGTAACGGTAAGGCTAACGGTGTTTGCCCCCACATCATCACAGTCAAAGTTTGTCTTATTTAGGGAGAGGTTTTCGATTTGACAATTATCGGTAGAACCATCATCAATATCTTCTGCGGAAATTGTTGCAGAGCTGTTTGCGTCAAGCTGAATAGTGATATTTTGAGTCGAAACTGAAGGTTGAATATTATCTTCAACAGTAACAGTTGCAGTTTCAAAAGCAGCATTTCCATTGACGTCTGTTACGGTAAGTTCTACGGAATTACTTCCAACGTCGTTACAATCGAAATTTGTCTTATTCAAGGAGAGGTCTTCAATTTGACAATTATCGGTAGAACCATCATCAATATCTTCGGCGGAAATTGTTGCGGAACCATTTTCATCTAATTGAACGGTGATATTTTTAGTTGAAACTGAAGGCTGAATATTATCTTCTATTTCAATATTGATTGTTTCTGAAGAAGAGCTGTTATTAGCATCAGTTACTTTTATGGAGTAGGTGCCGGGTGAAAGGTTCGTAATATCCTCGCTGGAAGAAGAAAAATTTCCGGTGCCTGACCAGGAATAGCTATAAGGTGGTGTTCCTCCCGAGATGCTGATATTGATGTCACCGTCGGGATTATCACTACAGGAGGCATTTGTCTTGGAATCAACTTCTATAACAGGATTGGCAAATGCTCCTGACTTACCTGAAAATGCGGTAAAAGGTTTTTCTGAATTATATTTAGAAATTGGTGTGATAGTTCCTACCCCCTCAAATGACTTGTAAGAATCTATGGGGGGATTAGAAATAGAGGCCGCTAATACAAAACTGATAAAACCAATAAGAAATAACGGTATTCCTACTGCTTTTACCACGGGGGTAATTTTACCCATAAGCAGTTTATGTAATTTTTACATCTGTAAAACTACACATAAAATCGTTAAAATGTATTAAAAATAAGATTAAATACATTTCAGCCACCAGGGCTTACTTATAAGCATGATAGGGAAGAGCTGTAAAAATAATTATGTAAGAAAAAGAAATCAATATTTTATAGGATTGTCAGACGAAATGAAATGATAAGAATAATACTAAATAAAAAAGCCGCAGAAACGCGGCTTTTTTGAAAACAATTTGAAGAATCATTTATTCTCCCATAAAAGGATATCTGTAATCTGTTGCGGGAACAAAAGTTTCCTTTATCAATCTTGGAGATATCCATCTCATAAGATTTAATTTAGATCCTGCCTTATCATTTGTACCGCTGGCTCTTGCACCACCAAATGGTTGCTGGCCAACTACGGCTCCTGTAGGCTTATCATTTATATAAAAATTACCTGCAGAATTCTGAAGTCGTTTTGTAGCTTTAGCAGCCTCATAACGATCTCCGGAAAATATTGCTCCGGTTAAACCATACATATTTTGATCTACCAGATCCAGGGTTTCTTCCCATTTTTCGTCTTCATAAACATAAATGGTAACTACAGGTCCAAAGATTTCTGTACACATTGTTTCGTAGGTAGGGTTGGTAGTTGCAATAACCGTAGGTTCTACGAAGTATCCTTTAGATTTATCATAACCTCCCCCTACAATAATCTCTGCATCACTATCTTCTTTCGCCTGATCTATAAATTTAGCAATTTTATCAAAAGAAGCTTCGTGAATAACCGCGTTGATAAAGTTGGACATATCTTCAGGAGAGCCCATTTTAAAAGATTTTAAATCTTCAATAACAAAATCTTTAATTTCAGGCCACAAGCTCTTTGGAAGATAAACCCTTGAAGCTGCACTACATTTTTGTCCCTGGTATTCAAATGCTCCCCGCGAAATTGAGGTCGCTACCTGTTTTGCATTAGAAGTTGGGTGTACAGCGATAAAATCTTTACCACCGGTTTCTCCAACTATTCTTGGATAAGACTTATAGTTGTTAATGTTATTCCCAATCTGAGCCCAGATATTTTTAAATACTGTAGTACTACCGGTATAATGAATACCTGCAAAGTCGGGGCTGTCCAGAACAACATCGGTGATCATTTTAGGATCTCCCATCACCATATTGATAACTCCATCCGGCACTCCGGCTTCCTTAAATACTTCCATTATCACCTGAGCAGAATAAACCTGGCTGTCACTTGGCTTCCATATAGCAACATTGCCCATTAATGCAGCACTTGAAGGAAGATTACCGGCAATAGCTGTAAAATTAAAAGGTGTTACCGCATATACAAAGCCTTCAAGTGGGCGGTATTCAATGCGATTCCAGTTTCCTTCAGAAGATTCCGGCTGATCGTCATATATTTGTGACATATATTCTACATTAAAACGTAGGAAATCACAAATTTCGCAGGCAGAGTCAATTTCAGCCTGATATATATTTTTGGATTGCCCAATCATGGTAGCCGCATTCATTTTTGCACGGTAAGGACCTGCAATAAGGTCGGCAGCTTTAAGAAAAACCGCTGCTCTTTGTTCCCATTCCAGGTTCGCCCATTTTTCACGGGCTTTTAAAGACTCTTCAATAGCCTTTTCTATATTACCTTTATCTGCTTTGTGATAGACCCCAAGATCATGCTTGTGGTCATGCGGTGGATGCATGGTGGCAGTATCACCTGTTTTGATTTCTTCGGAACCTATATATAAAGGCACCTCAACTTTGGAATTATATAATTCTTTATAAGTCTTTAATACTTCTTCTCTTTCAGGGGAACCTGGTGCATACGATTTTACTGGTTCGTTTGATGCAACAGGAACGTGAAAAAATCCTTTTCCCATAATATTATATGATTTTTTTAGCGTTTGATACTTAGTGGCTAAATATAAAAAAATTAAGCGGTTTTCAGATTCAGAATGGGAGTATTCACGAAAGCTTAACTTTTTTTATATCTTTATAAGATTTGACATAATTTTATGTGTACACTTAGCCTTGTTGCTCTGCCAGAAATAAAGAATGGCTTTATATTAACTTCCAACCGCGATGAAGTTACCGATAGAGAAAACCTTCCTCCCTTGTGGGAAGAATATAATGGAGTGCAGCTATATTTTCCAAAAGATAAAATAGCCGGGGGGACGTGGATTGGAGTTAGTGAAATGAAAAGAGTTATTTCACTTTTAAATGGAGGCTTTAAAAATCACAAGCGGAAAAAGTCTTACAGGAAAAGCAGGGGAGTGGTGGTGAAAGATTTTCTGGCTGCTGAAGAGATTGGAGAGGTGACCGGAAACTATGAACTTTATGATATTGAACCATTTACTATGGTTATAGCCGACTGGCAACAGGAATTACACTTCCTGGAATTTGTATGGGATGGTGAAAAACGGTATTTAAAGGAGCTGCCTTTAACCGGTCATATTTGGTCCTCTTCTCCTTTATATTCAGAAGAAATGCAAGCGAAACGCAGGCAGTGGTTTGATGATCTTAAGATCGGGAACGAACCGGATGCAGGAACTTTACTTCAATTTCATCATTCCGCCGGAGTGGGCGATAAAAATATTGACCTTATAATGGATCGTGGTTTTCTAAAAACCCAAAGTATATCTCAAATTGAGAAAACAAAATCCGGGGTAAGATTCTGGTACAAAGAACTTGCTAACGCTACAGTGTCTGAAAATATCCTGCGGCTTTAGTTGAGGGCGAAAGGTGCACTTAACTTAAAGCTGGGGATCCTCACCCTGAATTTTTTAGCTGAAGTAAAATTGTCCATATTGTAGTGGCCCTTCATGGCTCCAAAAGGAGAGTTGAGCAGGCATCCACTCTGGTAGGAGTGTGTTTCGCCCGGTTGTAAAATAGGCTTTTCACCTATTACTCCTTCTCCTTTTACAATTTCAGTTTTATTTAATGCATCTTTAATTTTCCAGAAGCGCGAAGTAAGCTGAACCGCGTCGGTGCTCTGATTTTCAATAGTAATTCGGTAACCAAAAGCAAAGCGAATCTGGTACTCTTTGAAGTAAACTCCTTCAAAGTACGTTTCAACAGAAATCTTTATTCCTCGTGTTACCTGTTGTGTCATATTTAAAATATTGCAAAAGATGCAAGTGCTGAAATTACAGCTGCAATTACGGCTAAAATAGAGAATATTAGGCTTAGTATTATAAATTTTAGAAACGTTTTAACACGCCCCTGATTGTAAAATTTTCTAAGCGCTTTATAAAGGTAAATTATAAAAACAATAATTGCTATCCTTGCTCCCCAATTACCTGAAATTAAAAAGTCGAATCCAATCGCTAATGAAAAAACTACAAAAAAAGTGGTTTGTACATGGAACGCGAAAATTAAATGTTCCATATAATTATAAGGCCTTCTTATATATAGCAGCCAGATGAAAAGTGCAAAAACCGGCAGGTAGAAAAAGATAATAAATGGAAGTTTATTGATAAAATAGTTTACAAAAATTGATGGATTCTCTATTATCCTGTTAGAGTTTACTGCTTTTTTGTATAACCATTCGTTATAGGTGCTTGCAGTATACCGGAGGCTGTCCATTGCTATCCCGGCACTTACAATGCCTGTTTCTTTGTGGAATTCAGAAAAGATATTAAGTTTTTCACCATTCCTGTTCCAGAATTTCATAGTATCCAGGTCTTCTTCGGGAATATAGACATCTGCATAAGAATTTTCCCGTGCTGCCGACAGCACCAAAGAATCTACCCGTAACTCTTCCTGCATTAGCCCGGGAATTCTGTTAATATTATCATTAATCTGGGTAAGGCTGTCTTTAGGTATGCGGGATAATTCTTCCCGGAATTCGGCCTGGTTGGAGCCAAAATCCACTTCATCCCAGGAGCTGGAAAAGCTCATAATAAGGAAAAATATAATGGAAGCACTTAAGTAAAACCGAAACGGATTTGCGTAATGCATCCTTCTCCCCCGGATATAATCTTTGGAAATTTTCCCCGGCTGAAATAAAAGAGCCTTTAATGTACGCTGGAAACGGGAATCGTAGGCGAAAATTCCGGAGAAAAATTCTGAAAAGAAATCTTCAAAACTTAATTTTTTTGTGCTGTTCATTTGTCCGCAGCGAGGACAAAATCGGTCACTGATGCTTAATGGATGGTCGCAGTTAAGGCACTTTGTACCTCTGTACCTGAGGAGAGATCTCTTGATTTTCATGTTGACAAAAATGGTTTCAATTAGAGATATTTAGCGAACTTGCGGTACCCAGCCCAATCACCCGGTCGTAGCGGGCGCCGGGCGTTCTGTAATAAACCACTACCTGATAATTATTTTCAGTTTCAACAAAATTGCCGCTTATAAAGCCCTCGTTCAACGTACCATCTTCATGGAGCCATACATACTTATAATTATAAAATCCCTGCTTAAATAATCGCACCCCTTCAAAAAGCCCTGTGCCTTCATTAAAACTTAGCTTTGTAGTCTCGTCCAGAACGAAGTTATTGAATTTTCCGTAGATATGAAGTTCTCCTTCATTGAGCGGCCGGGGATTTTTCAGTTGGAAATGTACCCAAATATATTCGGCTTCAATAAGGGGATTAATGCCGGAAAGTGTTCTTATTAAAAAACCGCCGTTAATGTCGGGGTTGTAGGTATATGGTTCATCGGCTCTTAAAAAATCTGTGAATAAAAAATGGTGATACAGCTCTTCCAGTGCAATAGAACTAATGTCTGCTGTGGTTGCCCTTAAATCTTTACTGTCAAATTGGATGTACTCATTGCCACCCCAGAACGCGGTAGGGGTATCATATTTGTAAATAAGTTCATTGCCTATGGTATATTGTGGTTTTATTCCCTTTATGGCTGTTTTTAAATTATGGTTTTGCAGAAGGAGTACTTTTACATTTTCATCAGGATTTTTAAGGAGTAATTCAGATGAAGTAATGCTGAAATTCAAAACCTGCTTTTCGTTAATGAAGTTAATGTCCCTGGACCTGCGGACATTAGCGCCCACCCTGGCAACAGGCTCATAAATAATGAACTTTCGCGAGAATACTAATTCCCTTTCAGCATTGAAGATTTTGATCATATAATTCCCGCTTACTTTAAAACCACCGGTGTCACTGTTCGGGATTTCAAGTTCATAATGAGAATAGGGTTGTAGCGTATTAAGGGAATTTTTATAATTAAAGATGCGAATATCGTCAAAGCCAATAAGGTACTCTGCTTTAGATAAACGGGAAGGGCTCCAGTCATAATTATAATGCTGAATAGTATAATAATAATCGGCTTCGTCTCCTATTATATCGTCAAAAGAAAGTCTCAGATCCTCTCCAAGCAGCATAATGGGATTGCCTCCCGGTGAAACATCGCTGCTGTTAAGCTGAATACTGCGGATGTAATTGGGAGGCAGGATTTCAACTTCTGCCTGCCCGCGGGTAAAAGAGGTGAAAAAGATTATAAAATAAAGAAGATGAAAATATTTCATTTTTCAAAAATATAAACAAATATGATATAAAAACTGAAGACGCTTTTCTGCTCCTTCATTTTAACAATTGTGTGTAGTAAAAATCTCCTATTTGTTATGAAAAGTGAGGTTAAAATACTTAAATTTGCACGACTTTAAAATAAACTTTTTTTAACATACACTCCATCCTATGTCAAAAGACATTCGAATTAAAAGAGGACTATCTCTAAAATTAGAAGGAGAGGCGGAAAAGGAACTTGCAGAAGCTCCACGATCTAAAACCTACGCTATAAAGCCGCCGGATTTTCACACAGTTGTACCAAAAATGGTTGTAAAAGAAGGAGCTAAGCTTCTTGCTGGAGATGAAATCTTTTTCTCTAAATATACCGGTGAAGTACGTTTTACCAGCCCCGTAAGTGGAACGCTTAAGGAAATTAAGCGAGGTGCAAAGCGTATGATCATGGAAGTTATAATAGAGGCCGATCCTGAAGATACTTATAAAGATTTTGGGAAAATGGATGCTTCGGCATCAAGCCCGGAAGCTATAAGGGAGCGCCTCCTTGAAAGTGGTTGTGGCGCCTTTATTAATCAAAGGCCGTATGATATAATTGCCGATCCAAAAGATTCTCCAAAATCTATTTTTGTTTCTGCGGTTACCACAGCTCCTCTTGCTCCGGAGGCAGGTTTTGTGCTGAAGGATAAGGTGGCTGCTTTCCAGGAAGGTATAAATGCCTTAAGAAAACTTACTAAAGGGCAGGTTCACCTTTGTGTAGATGATAGTTCTGCCAAAGTGCTTGAAGGTATTCAGGGTGTAGAATTGCATCATGTAACCGGCCCTCATCCCGCGGGAAATGTTGGGGTTCAAATACATAATATCGATCCTCTAAATATGGGAGATCGTGTATGGACTGTAGCTGCTGAAGATCTTACAATTATTGGTAATGTTTTTCTTACCGGGAAATTTATGGCAGATCGTACGGTAGCAATTACCGGAAGCGAAGCTAAGAATCGCAAATATTATAAGTCTAAAATTGGTGGAAATGTTACAGATTTAATCGGGGAGCAGACAGATGCGGTAAGGATTATTTCAGGAAATGTACTAACCGGTCAAAAATTGTCAAATCACCAGTATATTGGTTTTTTTGATAATGAAGTGACTCTTATTCCGGAGGGGAATAATTATCGAATGTTCGGCTGGCTGCCATTTACCTATAATAATATTCATTCCAATTCCCGTACTTCTTTATCGTGGATGTTTCCAAACAAGAAATTCAGGCCTACTACAAACTTAAATGGAGAAGAGCGGGCGCTGGTTGTCACAGGAGAAATGGAGGAAGTAATGCCCATGGACATTTTTCCTATGCAACTTATTAAAGCCTGTCTGGCCGGTAATATTGAAAAAATGGAAAATCTGGGAATTTACGAAGTTGCCCCGGAAGATTTTGCACTCGTAGAATACGTGAATACTTCTAAAATAGAAATTCAGGAAGTAATACGTTTAGGTTTGGATTTAATGATTACTGAAGTAGGATAAAAGAAGTTTAACTATGGAATGGATTAGACAGAGATTAGACAAAATTAAACAACCATTTGCAAAGGGTGAGAAATATGAAAAATTTGCCCCGGCAATCAATGCCCTGGACACTTTTCTTTTTACCCCTAACCATACCACCCAAAAGGGATCTCATATTAGGGATGCGGTAGACCTGAAAAGGATTATGATTACAGTGGTGCTCGCGCTTGTTCCGGCATTAATATTCGGAATGTGGAATACCGGCTATCAGTATCTGGTTCAGCTTGATGAGCCTTTTACCTTCTGGGATGCCATTGGTCACGGTGCCTTAAAGATTCTTCCGATGATTGTGGTATCTTATGCCGTAGGTTTGGGGATTGAATTTGCTTTTGCAGTTTTCAGAGGACATGAAGTGAATGAAGGATATTTAGTAACAGGATTGCTGATTCCTATGATAATGCCTGTAGGTATTCCATTATGGATGGTGGCATTATCTGTAGTATTTGCAGTATTAATAGGAAAAGAAGCTTTTGGAGGTACGGGAATGAATATTTTAAATCCCGCACTTACCGCGAGGGCTTTTGCATTCTTTGCATACCCTACGTATATGTCTGGTAACCAGGTTTGGGTTAGCAACGCATGGGAAGTAGATGGTGTTTCAGGTGAAACTATTCTTGGTACACTTGCTGCAGGGAATGATGTGCAATACTCTGCAATGAATATGTTTTCCGGAGTAATTCCCGGTTCAATTGCCGAAACCTCTACATTATGTATCCTAATAGGGGCATTATTACTTGTGATTGCTAAAGTAGGAAGCTGGAGGATCATGCTTAGCGCCTTTATAGGAGCTGCGGTAATGGGTTTAATATTTAATGCTTTGCCGGCAATGGGTCTTGAGGGGAATGAACTTACTAACTTCCCATGGTACCTTCATTTAATTGTAGGAGGGCTTGCTTTTGGTATTGTATTTATGGCAACCGATCCTGTTTCCGGGTCTCAAACCCTCAAAGGAAAATGGATCTACGGATTCCTTATTGGTTTCCTTTCAATTATGATAAGGGTGTTTAACCCTGCATATCCTGAAGGAGTGATGTTGGGTATCCTGTTAATGAACGTTTTCGCACCAACGATAGATCATTATGTGATTCAGTCTAACATTAAGCGAAGAAAGAAAAGAGTTAACACTACTAATGCTCAAGTAGAAACAGCAGTTTAGTTATGGAAGAAAAATCAGTAAATAAGACAAACAGTAATGGTTACACCTTCATGTTTGCGATCATTATGGTTTTGGTTGTGGCCTCTGTACTTGCTTTTACAGCCACCTCGTTACAACCAAGACAGTATGAAAATGTACGGCAGGAAAAAATGCAGAGCATCCTTAATACTATAGGTATAGAAACTGACAGGCCGGGGGCACAGGCTCTATATGATCAATACATTACCGAGGAAATTGCAATTAGGGAAGATGGTTCAATTGCCGAAGATGTAGATGCTTTTGCAGTGGATCTTGCGAAGGAAATAAAAATGGAAGATTCTGAGCAAATATACCCGTTGTATGTAGCCAATTATGAAGGGGAGGAATATTATATTATTCCTCTTAGAGGAAACGGATTATGGAACGCAATCTTTGGATACATTTCCCTGGAAGATGATATAAATAGTATTAAAGGGGCTACGTTTGATCACCTTGGGGAAACACCTGGATTAGGTGCTCAAATCACCAAAGCCTGGTTTAGAGAGAGTTTTGTTGGAAAGAAAATTTTTGATGAAACTGGAAAACTGGAAGGGGTTTCTGTTGTTAAAGGAGGCGCTTCCACAGATCATGAAGTAGACGCTATTTCCGGCGCAACTATTACCGGAGATGGAGTCTCTACTATGATTTCAGAGAGATTAAGGCATTATATACCTTATTTTCAGGAACAAACAGATATGAAACTTACAGAATAATTATGGATAAAGATAAAAACCTTACTTCTGAAGAAAAAGAAGCTAAAAAGAAAGAAATGATCTTATTTCTATCAGATTCTGAAGAAAAAGAAAGTTTCTTTTCAAAAAATAACAGAAAATTACTGACAGATCCGTTAGATGACGATAACCCTATAACCGTTCAGGTTTTGGGTATTTGCTCTGCTCTGGCGATCACGGTACAGCTGGAACCGGCAGTAGTTATGGCAATAGCGGTAATGGCAGTAATGGCCGGTAGTAACATTATAGTTTCAATGTTACGTAATCTAATCCCCAGCCGTATCAGGATTATTGTACAGCTTGTAGTGGTAGCAGCCCTTGTGGCCCTTGTAGACCAGATTTTGAAAGCTTATGCTTACGATGTTAGCAAGCAGCTATCGGTATTTATTGGTCTTATTATCACCAATTGTATTGTGATGGGACGTCTGGAGGCGTTTGCCCTTGGCAACGGAGTGTATAAATCTTTTTTAGATGGAATAGGAAACGCAGCAGGATACGGATTAATCCTTATTATCGTGGCATTTTTCAGGGAATTGTTAGGATCCGGAAAACTTTTTGGATATGAAATTTTAGGTCATCAGGGAACTACTGCGGCAGAATCAACAGGTTTATATTCGATGGGATATGAGAATAACGGTTTAATGTTGTTGTCTCCAATGGCCCTCATTGTAGTTGGGCTAATTATTTGGGTGCAGCGTTCAAGAAACCGTAAACTGATTGAAGAAAATTAATAGCGCAACAGCTTAAAAAATTTAGAAATGGAATTAGTAAACTTATTTGTAAGAAGTATTTTCATCGAAAATATGATTTTTGCCTACTTCCTTGGGATGTGTTCCTACCTGGCAGTATCAAAAACGGTAAAAACAGCTGTTGGACTTGGAGCGGCGGTAATTTTTGTACTTACCATTACCGTACCGGTAAACTATTTACTTGATAACTATCTTTTAAGTGCGGGAGCTTTAACCTGGTTAGGTCCGGAATATGCTTCTGTAGACCTCAGCTTTCTTAGTTTAATCATGTTTATTGCGGTTATCGCATCTATGGTACAACTTGTTGAAATGGTAGTAGAAAAGTTTGCCCCTGCGTTATACGGGTCTTTAGGTATTTTCCTTCCTCTAATTGCAGTAAACTGTGCCATTCTTGGTGGTGCGTTGTTTATGCAGCAAAAAGATTTTAGCATGGTGGGGGAAGCACTTACTTACGGCTTTGGAAGTGGAATTGGATGGTTTCTTGCTATCCTGGCAATTTCTGCAATTCGGGAGAAAATGGCCTATTCAAATGTTCCTGCACCTTTAAAAGGTCTTGGGATCACCTTTATTATTACCGGCTTAATGGCCCTTGGGTTTATGAGCTTTATGGGAATTAAATTATAATCACAAAACAGGGACTATGACAGTTATAATAGCGAGTGTAGTTGTATTCTTAGTATTAATCTTATTGTTGGTTTCCATTTTACTGGGTGCCAAGGCAAAACTGATTCCTTCAGGGCCGGTTAGTATTAATGTAAATAACGAAAAAGATATTGAAGTAGGGTCAGGTGGAACTTTGCTTTCTACTCTTGGAGATAATAAATTGTTTCTTCCTTCTGCCTGTGGTGGGGGTGGAACCTGTATACAGTGTAAATGTATTGTCAAAGAAGGCGGAGGCGCTATTCTTCCTACTGAAGAGCCGCATTTTACACGAAAAGAGATTGCCGATGGCTGGAGACTTGGTTGCCAGGTAAAGGTGAAAGAAAACATGAAAATTCAAATTCCGGAAGAAGTTTTCGGAATTAAAAAATGGGAAGCTACCGTGGTAAGGAACTACAACGTGGCATCTTTTATAAAGGAATTTGTGGTAGAGATTCCTGAAGATATGGATTATAAAGCCGGTGGGTATATTCAGATTGAAATTCCAAAAAGTGAAGTGAAATTTGAAGATATGGATATTACCGCTCACCCTGAAGAGCATGACGATCCAAACAAGTTTAAGGACGAATGGGATAAATTTGGACTATGGCCTCTTGTAATGAAGAATACCGAAACGGTGGAAAGAGCTTATTCAATGGCTTCTTATCCTGCTGAAGGTAGAGAAATTATGCTAAATGTTCGTGTAGCGACTCCGCCATGGGATCGTGCTAAAAATGACTGGATGGGTGTAAATCCTGGTATTGCTTCTTCTTATATCTTCTCAAGAAAGAAAGGTGATAAAGTAACCATTTCAGGTCCTTATGGTGAATTCTTTATCAACGAAAGTGAATCAGAAATGCTTTACGTTGGTGGTGGGGCCGGAATGGCGCCAATGCGTTCTCATCTTTACCACTTGTTCAGAACTTTGCAAACCGGCAGAAAAGTAACTTATTGGTATGGTGGACGTTCCAAACGGGAATTGTTTTACGTAGAGCACTTTAGAGCTTTAGAAAGGGATTTCCCTAATTTCAAGTTTTATCTTGCGCTTTCAGAACCTATGGAAGAAGATAATTGGAAAGTTAAGAAAAGCCTTGATGATGATGGAGATGGATTTGAAGGCTTTATCCACCAGGTTGTAATTGATAATTATCTGAGTCAGCACGAAGAACCGGAAGAAATAGAAGTTTATTTCTGTGGTCCGCCATTAATGAACAAGGCTGTTCAGAAAATGGCCGAAGATTTTGGAGTTCCGCCGGAGAATATAAGATTTGATGACTTTGGAGGTTAAAATTTAAATCCCGCTTCGGCGGGATTTTTTTATCTTTGGATATGGCAAAATTAGATAAACAGGAGTTACATAACCTTGCGATGAACATTGTGGGAAAAGATCTTGAGGATAATGGCTATGAGTTCCTTGGAGTGAACAGCAAATTGAAAAGGAATCCCCAGTTTGTTGCGCTTAAAAATAAAAAGCTACATTTTGTAATAGTCCGTGCCATAACCTACCCGGAGAATCCCAGGACTTTTGATAAGGCTTTTATGGAAAACATGAAGGAGCATGCGCTTAAATTTAATGCCCGTACATTCTATGCGGGGGTAGGCCTGGCTAATTCTTCAGATTATGAAAATCCTATTACTAATGAAGAGGACTACGTCGTAAACTATAATGGCTGGCAGGAAATTTAACTTTATGAAAAAATGTTTACCGGGGCTATTTGTGATATTTATGTTTCTGTCCTGTTCAGAAGGTGAGGCAGAAAAATATACTGCTGCAGGGGATGCCCTGGGCACCACTTACCATATCACCTTTTTTGCTGAAAAAGAGCTGCCCGTTGCTGAAGGCCTTGATTCCATCTTCAGGGTAATTAATACTTCCATGAGTACTTACCAGGAAGATTCAGATATTTCCAGGATTAATAATGGAAATACCGGTATACAGGTGGATAGTAATTTTATGGAAGTTTTTAAATATTCAGATAAAATTTATAAAGAAAGCGGGGGGTATTTTGATCCCACCGTGGGACTTTTAGTAAATGCTTATGGATTTGGTCCTGAAGTTAACTATGAGCAGCCAGACGCCCGTCAAATAGATTCCCTGATGACTTATATAGGCTTTAATAAACTAAGTTTGACAGAAGATGATAGAGTTGAAAAGGAAGTTCCCGGGATTTATCTTGATTTTAATGCTATTGCAAAAGGCTATGCCATAGATGTTATTGCAAGGTGGTTTGATAATCGAGGAGTAGATAATTACCTTATTGAACTTGGGGGTGAATTAGTGGCGAAAGGTAAAAATACTGATAATGATTCTTCCTGGAAAGTGGCTATAGATGACCCGCGGCAGGAGGAAGGGGAGCGTACCTTTCAAACCGTAATGTCTTTGGAAAACAGTGCTTTGGCAACTTCAGGAAATTATAGGAAATTCCGCACCGATTCCCTTACAGGGGAAGCCTATGTGCATACTATTAATCCTTTAACCGGAAAAGCACAGCAAAGCAATTTGTTAAGCGCTTCTGTGCTTGCTGAAAATTGTACCCTGGCCGATGGTTATGCCACTGCTTTCATGGCGTTGGGCCTTGAAAAGTCAAAGGAGATGTTGCAAAGAATAGAAGGAGTAGAGGTTTATCTTATTTATGCAGGCGGAGGGAATGAACTGCAGGTTTTTACTTCGGAAGGTTTTAAAAAATATCTTCAGAAATAGCTATTTTCGACAAACAGGAATAATTTCTCCTTTCACCAGGCGATATTTGTCAATTTCTGCGGAAGATAACTTAGCTGTGTAATCTACTTCTTCCACTTTAAAGCCAATGCTTCTAAGTTTGTCAAAATAATCTCTTCCGTAGATTCTAACGTGGTCATACTGGCCAAAAATTTGGGCTCGTTTTTTAGGGTCGGTAATAGAATCGTCTTCAAAGGTTTCTTTTCGTTTTAAATCCTGCGGAATTTGAAGAATCGCTGTTCCGCCAGGTTTCAGAATGCGGAATATTTCCTGCATGGCCCTAATGTCGTCAGGAATATGCTCCAATACATGATTGCAGAGAATAAAATCATAGCTATTATCCTGAAATGGCAAATTACAGATATCAGCTTTCACGTCGGCCAAAGGGGAATTGAGGTCGGTAGTGGTGTAATCAATATTTGATAATTTTCGGAATCGCTTATAAAATGCCTGTTCCGGGGCAAAATGTAAAACTTGCAGTTCTTCAGTAAAAAAGCCTGTTTCCCGCTGCAGGTAAAGCCATAACAGGCGGTGGCGTTCAAGAGAAAGGGTAGAAGGCGAAAGTACATTCTCTCTTTGCTTTTCATAACCATAGGGCAAAAATTTAGAAAAGCTCTTTCCGTCTACAGGATCGGTATACCGGTTTCCCCTCAGGGCTAATTTAAGAAGGGGACGTGCCACATAACTTAGCCGGATAAGTAATGGCCGCGGGATGCGGTTGAGAACAATTTTAAAGAGGCCTTTCATTCAAACAAAAATACTGCTCTCTGCCAAACCGGCAATTATAATTGCTATTTTCTAAAAAAGTCCTAAGATTAAACTTCAATATCTCCCCAGTTTTCTCCAGATTTGATACGGTACAGCTGCATTTCTGAAACTCCAAATTGCTTTGCCAGTACTTTAATCCTGGTTTTGCGATTAGGGTCCAGTAATTTCTTTTTAAGGATAACGGCCTGAGCATAGGATAATTTTGAATAAGAAACTACTTTCCTGAGTTTTCTCTTATGCTTGTTCTCCTTTACACTGGGACTGTGATATTGGTGCTCAACCCATTCTTCTTTGGTAGCCCAGGCCAAATTGGATACTTTATTGTCGTCTTTTTCGAAATTCTTGTGGATCACATATTTATCACCATCTTTCTTTTTCAGAAATAACTCTGCCACAATACGGTGTACATAATAGGTTTTGCTCTTCCCGTTTTTCAGTCTTACGGCAAAATTCAGATATCCTCCTACTTTACCGCCTTTCATCAAATCTCCTTCAGGATTTTTGAGGTAACTGATGACCCTGCCATAATTGGAAACTTTATATACAAACCTGTCCTGCCATTCTTCTTTATGAAGTTTTTTCCAAACTTCCTGGCGATAATCCTTAATCATAAATTTCAGCTCTAAATTCTTCTTCTTCTGTGCTTTTAATACCCAAAGCTTCATAGATATATTTAAATGTAGAAAGCAATTCAGGTCTTCCATCTACCAGAGCTACATTATGTTCAAAATGTGCGCTGGGTTGGTCATCGGCTGTTAATATAGTCCAGCCGTCAGATAATTGCTTTATTCTTTTGGTTCCAAGATTAATCATGGGTTCAATAGCTACCACCATTCCTTCTACAAATTTTTTACCGCGTCCTCTTTTACCATAATTGGGCATATCAGGATCTTCATGCATTTTTCTTCCTAGACCATGACCTACAAGTTCCCTAACAACTCCGTAGCCTTGTTGTTCTGTATACTTTTGAATGGCATAAGCAACATCACCAACCCGGTTTCCTATTCTGAATTCTCTTATTCCTTCGTAAAGAGATTCTTTAGTAACCTGGAGTAATTTTCGGGTTTCCGGGTCCACTTCTCCTACTTCAAATGTGTAGGCGTGATCCCCATAAAAGCCATTCTTAAGCGCGCCGCAATCAATAGAAATTATATCGCCTTCTTCCATGGGCTTATCATTGGGAATGCCATGTACCACCTGTGCATTTGGGCTCATGCATAAAGAATTGGGGAAATCGTACAGACCCAGAAATCCGGGTTGTGCACCATGATCACGAATATATTCTTCAGCAATTTTATCAAGCTGCAGGGTGGTGACCCCTGGTTTTATTTCCGGAGCTAAAACGCCAAGAGTTTTGGAAACAATAAGAGCACTTTCTCTCATAATTTCTATCTCTTCTCGTGTTTTGGGTATTATCATAATTTGTTTTTCAGCCGGTCAAGAAGGCCGGAATTCTTTCTTTTAAGTTTTGCTGCAGGAGGCTTTTCATTTGTAAGCTTTTGGTAGATTTCTCCCCAGCCAATCATGCCTCCAAGATTACGGTCATCAATAAAAATATCAGCCAGTATTTTCCTGCTTATGCTGCTATCAAATTCTTCCTCAGGGTAACTTTGATTTACCGCATAAAATTCTATTCCTTTTTTTCTGCAAAAATCCACGGCATCTTCCAGTTTCACACCACTTCTGTAGGTCCACAGGATTAATCTGTGTCCCTCATCCTGAAGTTTTTTTAGAACCTCAAAAGCAAAAAGCATGGATTTTCCAATTTCGGGATATTGATTTTCCACAAGTGTCCCGTCAAAATCCACTGCGATTGTCAAAGATGGTTTAAGCATAATTTTGAAGAATTACTTCAGCAAATTTCAATTACATCTTTTATTTATTCAGCATAGGGATTGCGGTATTCTTTTTCACTCACAATTTTTGCAATATCCTCTTCCAGGCTTTCCTGGGAATATTCCACAAATCTGTTGACTTCTTGTCCGTCTTTATAAAAAATCATAGTAGGCACTCTTTTAACGTTCAAACCCTCTTCTAAATTGCCCGGAGTAGTTTTACTTCTGTCGACTGCAATAAGCGTTAGGTCATCAAAATCATATCCGGCCCTATCCAGTATTTTAACGAATTTGGGCAGTTCACGCCTGCTATCAGGACACCAGGTACCAAAAAAAACCTTTATGTTATAATCTGATATGTTTTTTGTAATGGTTCCTAATGCTGCCTGATTAGGGTCATATTCTTCATACACCTGGTCAAACCAAGAAACATATGGTTCTTTTTCTAATTCGTTTCTGTTAATTTCTCCAAGAAGTGCTCCCTGCTGTTTCCTTTTCTTCACTGTTGAAGAGCTTGTTTCTCCCTTTGAATGTACTGTTCCTGCGCTGCCACAACTTAAAAATACAAGCAGGAAGAGGCTTAAAAACTTATTCATGTTTAAATTTTATATAAGGGAATCTTGCGTCATTAATTCAGGTTTTTCAATTCCCATCAGCTTTAATATAGTCGGTGCAATATCTCCAAGTTTACCGTTTTTAATGGAAGTGATATCATTATCCATAAGTACCAGGGGCACGGGATTAGTAGTGTGCGCAGTATTTGGGCTTCCATCAGGATTAATCATGGTTTCGCTGTTGCCATGGTCGGCAATTACCAAAACAGAATACCCGTTTTCCATAGCCGTCTCAGCAACATCTTTAGCGCAGGAATCCACTGTTTCACAGGCTTTCACCGCAGCTTCAAAAACGCCGGTATGACCAACCATATCGGGATTGGCAAAATTCAGGCATACAAAATCTGCTGATTGGTTCTTTAGTTCCGGAATTATTTTATCTCTTATTTCAAAGGCACTCATCTCCGGTTGCAAATCATAGGTTGCCACTTTGGGAGAATTGCACATAATCCTGCTCTCTCCTTTAAATGGCTTTTCCCTTCCGCCTGAAAAGAAAAAAGTGACATGCGGATATTTCTCGGTTTCGGCAATTCGTATTTGCCGTTTTCCGGTGTATTCCAGAACCTCGCCAAGCGTGGTTTTAATATTATCCTTTTTAAACACTACGTTCACATTTGTGAAACTATCGTCATATTTAGTAAGGGTAACGTAGTATAGCGGTAGTTTTTTCATTTCATACTGCGGAAAATCTACCTGCGTAAGTGCCTCTGTTAATTGTCTTCCGCGGTCTGTCCTGAAGTTAAAGAAAATAACAACTTCTTTTTCTTTAAGAGTGGCCACCGGATTTCCATTATCATCAGTCATTACTATAGGTTCGATAAATTCATCACTGATGTCATTATCGTAACTTTGCTGCATGGCTTCTACCGCATTGGTGGTATGATATCCTTCACCTTTTGTGATAAGATCATAAGCCTTTTTTACCCTTTCCCAGCGTTTATCCCGGTCCATGGCAAAATATCTTCCTATAACAGAAGCCAGTTTGCCATTGGTCTGTTTCAGATGCTCATCAATTTCTCTAACAAAATCCTTTCCTGAATGTGGATCTACATCCCGGCCATCAGTAAATGCATGAACAAATTTATCTTTTACTCCAAATTCTTCCGCGGCAGTTAGAAGGCCTTTCAGGTGATTTATATGCGAATGTACACCACCGTCACTAAGAAGGCCCATAAAATGCACCGGCTTGTTGTTTTTGATGGCGTAGTTAAATGCTTCCTGTAAAACAGGTTCATCTATAAGAGAATTATTTTTTACAGCCATGTTAATTTTTACCAGATCCTGATAAACTATACGGCCGGCTCCAAGATTCATGTGCCCTACTTCACTATTACCCATTTGGCCTTCAGGAAGGCCTACGTTTAATCCGTCTGTACGGAGTTCAGCGTGAGGATATTTTTGTAAAATAGAATCTACAAATGGTGTGTTTGCTTTTTCAATAGCTGATACTTCCGGGTCCTGGGTTATGCCCCAGCCATCCAGAATCATGAGTAAAACCTTTTTGTTCATTTTGAAATCTTCAAATTTGGATGTAAAGATAAAAAACTAAATTCCGCTCTACTAAATCTCCTTCTATAATGTTTTATTAAAAGTAAAGCCTAATTTCAAATATTTTCATTCTTAATAGGTTTTAAAATTTTAACAGAAGAAGATGTTTTAGGAATAATATTTTTAGCCGCAACACGTTAACTACATAGTTTCAGAATAGTGTTAACTTCCTGGGATTTAAGCCATAAATGTTAAAATTTGTGGATTTATGGACTCTGGCGACAATTATCTAATCTTTTTTGTATGTTGGCACAACCTTTGGGATTTATTAACAAATATTAATCTAAAAAATATCTGTGTATGACGTATCGATTTCTGACTGTGGTAGCTGTTTTATGTTTTTCTTTTGCATTTACGGGCAAAGAAGAACTAAATAAAGAAAATGTAAAAGATTCCAGGTCTGAATTTGTAAGTTCAAAGACTTTGAAAAGTACCGGTTTAAGCTTTAAAGAAAAAGTCACTAATGCTTATGATGCCTTTATTAAAAATAATGCCAGCATGCCGGCACCTGAAGTTTTTGAAGAAGGAATGAAGGGTTATTTTAAACTTGAGAAAGAAGGAGCGGTAACTAAAAAGATTTTAACTATTGTAGATTTTGATCTTTCTTCAAAGAAAAAGAGAATGTGGATATTGGATATGGAAAATCAAAAAGTTCTATTCAATACTTATACCTCTCACGGTAAAAACACAGGTGGTGAGTTTGCGAATAGCTTTTCGAATACGGTAAATTCCCTGCAGAGTTCTCTCGGATTTTATGTGACCGGGGAAACTTACTACGGAAAAAACGGCCTTTCGCTTTTTATAGATGGAAAAGAAAAAGGATTTAATTCAAATGCCAGAAAAAGATATGTGGTTATACATGGAGCAGATTATGCTACTTCTGCTTTTATTAAAAAGTATGGCAGGCTTGGCAGAAGCTATGGTTGCCCGGCGGTTCCAAATAGTCTTGCCAAAAAACTTATCAATACCATAAAAGGAGAATCTGTAGTTTACATCCACAAGAATTCAGGAAATTATCAGCAGAAATCAGCTTATTTAAATTATACAGCTGCATAATTTAAAAGAAGATATTTATTAAAATCCCGCTCTAATTGCGGGATTTTTTTGTCACTGGTTCTTCTGAAGCAGGTTTAGAATTTCTTCATCTGTGTTATAGATATCTTCAGTGAATTTTGTTTTGTTATTTTCTCTCCATGCAGTCCAGTAAAGGTGATAAACATTAACCGGTTGGGTGACTTCTACTTTTGTTGTTTTACCCGAAGCGATGATACTGTCTATTTTCTCTGAAGAATATTGTTCCCTGTTGCTTAGCAGGTATTTGGATAAACCAATAGCATCCTGTACCCGCACACATCCAGAACTTTGCGCCCGGGAATTTCTTTCAAATAACGCTTTGGAGGGGGTATCGTGCAGGTAAATAAGATATTGATTGGGGTAAATTATTTTAACCCTTCCCAAAGGGTTGGTACTGCCGGCTTCCTGGCGATAAGTGTACTTTAATGCCTCGCCGGAATTCCAGTCTATAGAAGATGGGTCTATAGTTTCTCCGGAAGAACTATAAACTTTGAGATTGCGATTCCTGAGGTAAGAAATATCCTTTGCTGCTCCAGGAATCACATCGTTTTTTTTAATGGTAGGTGGAATGGTCCAGGTAGGATTATAAACAACATATTCAATCTCATCAGAAAAAACAGGAGTTTTTCGAGCCTGAACTCCTACCATTACTTTATGTTTGGAAATTGTGTTGCCCTCACGTACTACTGTTAATTGATAGTTTGGAATATTCACAATGATATAATGATTTCCAAAATCTCGGGGAAACCATCGCCATCGTTCAAGATTGGCTAGAATTTGTTCTCTTCGGTCTTCACGGGTTTTATTTAAATTCCTAATTGTTCCGCTACCAACAATACCGTCTATCTCTAAACCATATTTTTCCTGAAAATTCTTCACTGCCTGCTCTATAGCGGGTGTGTATGCTGATGTTACCGAATCTGTATCTACAGAAATATTCAGCTCCTTTAATCTTTTTACTACGGAAGGAATTCTGGTATCTTCTTCTCCCGGTTTTATTATTTGGCCTTCTTCAATATGTGTGATTTTCTCTCCTGATTCTTCTGAAGCTAAAGCGGAATTAAATTCGGCCAGGGATTTTTTGAGACCATTATAAACCGGGTGATGCGGTTTAACTGAATTTAATACTTCAGTGATTCCCTCATTATCAAATGCCTTTTTCATAAGCATGGAAATCTCAATATCTTCTTTCTTTATATCCCAGATTTCATATAATGCTTCCGGATTGAGTTTGCCGTAATAGAGATCATGAAGAAGCTGATAAAAGGAATCGGTTAATAGAATTTCAAGTCGGACTCTTTCCTGCCCGTACAGGCTTGATAAATTAGTCAAAGAATTCCTCAAATATTCCTCGTTGTAATCTTCGGGTTCGAGTCCTTCTTCAGAAATAGCCCGTATACCCGAATATAAATCTTCCCGTAACTGATGCGTTTTCCAAACCGGCTCATAACCTCCTGTTTTGTAAAAATCAGCAACAGCTTCGGTACTTCTAAGATTTAACTTTTTTGTTTCCGTAGAATCCGAAAAAAAACCAGCAATAGCCGAGGTTTCTGCTAGTTCGCCAATGCTTTTTTCTTCAAAAGAGATTTCATCCCCCGGGTTTTTTTGTTCATTTCTACAGGAAAAGAAAGTTAATATTAAACAAATTAAAGTGGGAATTCTAGAGTTGAACATCATGAAAGATTTGATAGTTTTCGGATGTGCAGCGGGTAAAAAAGCAAAAAGGCTTCAGTATCTTGAAGCCTTTACATCATTATAAGATTCGTACCTTTCAAATTGTACTTCTGCAAAAGGGCATAGCGGGTCAATTTTCAATTTGTTTTCCCGTGCAAATTCCACTGTTTTTTTAACAAGTTTGGTAGCCAGTCCCTGGCCTTCTTTCTTCCTATCTACCTTAGTGTGGTCAATAACTATAATATTATTTTCCTGTTTTTGATAGGTGAGCTCGGCAATTATTCCTTTTTCCCCTTCAATATAGAACATGCCCCTGCTTTCACTTTCTTTATGTTTAATATCCTCCATAGATTATTTTTTTTGAACTGCGTCTACAATTCCATATTCAAGAGATTCTTCAGCATCCATCCAGTAATCACGGTTGAAATCCTTTAAAACCCTCTTATAATCCTGCCCGCAATTATCGGCAAGAATTCTGGCACTTAATTCCTTGGTCTTAAGAATTTCATTGGCCTGAATTTCAATATTTGAAGCCTGGCCTCTTGCGCCACCACTTGGCTGGTGGATCATTACTTTTGCGTGCGGCTGAATAAATCTTCTTCCTTTTGTTCCAACTGAAAGCAAAATGGAACCCATTGATGCTGCCAGACCTGTACAAACAGTAGAAACAGGGCTGTTAAGAGACTTTATGGTATCATAAATTGCAAATCCGTCAGTCACATAACCTCCGGGGCTGTTTATCAATAATTGTATTTCTTCATCTCCATCCAGGTCAAGATACATCAAACGGTCTATTACATGTTTGGCAGTTTTGTCGTTTACCATTCCCCAAAGAAATACTTTACGTTCTTTAAGAAATTTTGCATCGATTAAATCCTGAATTTTACCGGTTTTATCTTTCATATCTGTTATAAAAATTTTCCAATCTAGTTCAGGTTAAAAATATGACTATTTTAGCAGAAAACTCTTTTATGCAACTGGCATTTAACAAGATTTTAAAAGAAGATTTAGACAAAGTAATCCCATTCATTCAGAAGCTTTCCCGGGAACAAACCAGTAGAGAAATATTGAGACAAAGATTAGCCGAAATGTTGGGGCAGAATTATGAATGTTTCGGGGTTTACGCAGAAGGCAGGATAATTGGAACATTTGGATTATGGTTTATGACAAGGTGCTATGCCGGCCGCAGTTGTGAGCCCGATCATATATTCATTTCGGAGGAATATCAGAACAGGGGAATAGGGAAGAGGCTGTTTGATTTTATATATCGTTATGCCAAAGAAAAACGTTGTGAAACCACAGAATTAAACAGTTATGTGGAAAATCACCGTTCGCATAAATTCTATATGAATGAGGGCTATATTATAAAGGGCTATCATTTTTTAAAAAAGCTATAAGTTTTTTTGGAAGTTGAAAAACTTAAACTTTATATTTGCAGTGCAAAGGCGGGAGTAGCTCAGTTGGTAGAGCGTCAGCCTTCCAAGCTGAATGTCGCCGGTTCGAACCCGGTCTCCCGCTCAGGAAATCAAAACCTTCACAGGAATGTGGAGGTTTTTCGTTTTTTAGATACATTTTTTGATAAAGGACCCCACAGGTTTTTAAAGCCTGTGGGGTCTTGCTTTTTAAGCATAAAAAAACCGGCCATTGCTGTCCGGTTTTTAATATCATTTCTAAGATAATTCTTAGCCGTTCATTGAGATTAAGAACTCTTCATTATTCTGGGTTTGTTTTACCCTGTCATTTATAAATTCCATAGCTTCTATAGGATTCATATCGGCAAGATATTTACGCAATACCCACATACGCTGGATGGTTGCTTCGTCCAGTAAAAGGTCATCACGACGCGTGCTTGACGAAATGAGGTCCATAGCAGGGAAAATTCTTCTGTTGGAAATTCTTCTGTCCAACTGAAGCTCCATGTTACCAGTTCCTTTAAATTCTTCAAAGATTACCTCATCCATTTTTGAGCCGGTTTCGGTTAAAGCAGTTGCAATGATAGAAAGTGAGCCTCCGTTTTCAATATTACGGGCGGCACCAAAGAAACGTTTTGGTTTGTGTAAAGCATTGGCATCCACACCACCACTTAAAACCTTACCACTTGCAGGTTGTACAGTGTTATAAGCCCTCGCCAGCCTGGTGATGGAATCCAGCAGGATAACCACATCATGCCCACATTCTACCAGTCTTTTTGCTTTTTCCAGAACAATATTTGCTACCCTTACGTGTTCGTGTGCTTCTTTGTCAAAAGTAGAAGCTACAACTTCGCCTTTTACATTACGCTGCATATCGGTAACTTCTTCAGGGCGTTCGTCAATTAGAAGAACAATCTGGTAAACTTCAGGGTGATTGGCTGCAATTGCATTGGCAATATCCTTTAGCAACATAGTTTTTCCCGTTTTTGGCTGGGAAACAATCATTCCTCGTTGTCCTTTTCCAATAGGAGAGAACAGGTCCATAATCCTGGTGGAAATGCTGCTTTGCTTTTCAGCAATATTAAATTTTTCTTTGGGGAAAAGCGGGGTAAGATGCTCAAATGATACACGGTCCCGTACCACCTGTGGATCCAACCCGTTTATCTTGCTGATTTTAATAAGCGGGAAATATTTTTCTCCTTCTTTTGGGGGACGAATTTGTCCTAAAACAGTATCTCCTGTTTTAAGTCCAAATAATCTTATCTGCGATTGGGATACATAAATATCATCAGGAGAAGTAAGGTAATTATAGTCTGAAGACCTTAGGAAACCATAGTTATCCTGCATAATATCCAGCACTCCTTCACTTTCTATAATAGCATCAAATTCATAGTCGGGTTCGCGGTAACGATTTCTGTTATCGCGGTTCCCGCTGTTTTTACCGGAATTATTGTTATTGTCGCGGTTGCTGTTTCCGTTATTATTGCTATTATCTTTCTTACTTCTGTTGTCCTTTTTGTTGTCGCGGTTTTCCCTTGGATTATTGCTGTTTTTTGATGAATTATCATCTTTGCTGTCACGGGGAGAGCTGCTTTTAGGGCGGCTTTTGGAACCAACTTTATCAGAGCCTCCTTTTTTAGAAGGTTTAGAATTATTGTTGCCGGAATCTTTGTTTTCTTCAGGTTTTGAAGGTTTATCCTGCTTATCCCGTGCCGGAGCCGGTTTTTTATCACTGCCTATTTTTCCTCCCTTACCTTTTTTAGGCTTCTTTTCTGCTGCTGATGGTGTAGCCGAAGAGTTTGTAGTCTCCTGGGGTTCATCAGTAAGTGCTTCTTTTACTTTGTTTGGATTGGAAGCCTGATAATCCAAAATCTGGTAAACCAAATCTAATTTTTTAAGACTTCTAAACTTTGGTACGTTTAAAGTTTTAGCTATCTCCTGAAGCTCAGGAAGTTTCTTAGCTTTTAATTCTGAAATTTCCAACATGAATAATTGTGAATAAGTTTTTGTTTGGATTGATAATACTTCTCAGGGAAGAGTCGAAAAAATTTGGAGTCTTAAGTAACCTGTTTTGAACCGATTACGAAATGTTCCTGCAATAATACGACTTTATTTTAATTTTTAAACAGGTTTCTAAAAAGAATCTTTTATTTTTGTGAGTCAATTTTAATAATTCTCATGCTACAACGCATCCAAACAATCTATTTATTACTGGCAGCTATTACCAGTGCCGGTTTAATTTTTCTTTTATACCTTTGGGAAAATTCCAGTGGTGAAACGGTTTATGCTGAAGATGTTTTAATGGTCCTTATCATGTTCCTGCTATCTGCTGCATTATCCCTGGTGAGTATTTTTATGTTTAAAAACAGAAAGCTTCAGTTTGTACTGGGCCGGCTGAATATAATATTAAATTTTTTTTTACTAGGAGTGTTTGTTTATTGGTTGCTAAGTGTACCTGGAGAGATGGATATCTCAGAGAAAGGTATTGGGATGCTTCTTCCAGTTATTTCTATCGTTTTTTTAGTTTTGGCCAACAGAGCCATTAAAAAGGACGAAGATCTCGTAAAATCTGTCGACCGATTACGATAAGCCTATCATCTTAGTAGTATTAGTGCGTGAAAACCCGGAGGTGCCACCTTCGGGTTTTTTTGTTTGAAATTTTTTGAGCAGATTTTTTGATTATTCCTGAAGAAGTTTGTTCTATTTCAGTTTAATAACTTCAAGGTCTGAGATGGAAGCGCCTTCTATATTAAATCTTAACATGGTTCTCTCCTTATGAAATCCCTGTTTGCCAGCGGCTCCCGGATTCATATGCAGTAGTTCCAGGTCTTTATCATTCATTACTTTCAGAATATGTGAATGCCCTGAAATAAATAACTTCGGTGGATTTTTCCTGATTTCTTCCTTAACGGCAGGCGAGTATTTTTTGGGATAACCCCCAATATGGGTAATCCAAACATCCACACCTTCACACATAAAACGCTGGTTCAGGGGAAATTCCTTCCTAACTTCTGCATTATCTATATTTCCGTAGACTGCAATTACAGGATTAACTGCTTTTAGTTTATCTGTAATATTTAAATTTCCAATATCCCCGGCATGCCATATTTCATCTGCCTCCCCGGCATAATGTAAAATTCTGTCATCTATATGATTATGCGTATCACTAAGTAAAAGTATTTTTTTCAAAACGTTGAATTTTTAAAGTATAATTTGGTTGAAAACCTAAGGCTCTAGAGAATTATGGCTTGTAATAATTGCCTTATCTTTGCATTTTCGCAAATGTAAAAATTTATCTTTTCAAGTTGAGGTATTTCTTTGAACTGTCTTATTTGGGAACGGCATATCATGGTTGGCAAAAGCAGCCTAATGCTGTTTCGGTACAGGAAAAAATCGAGCAGGTTTTAAAACGTTTGCTTCAGGAAAATATTGAAATTGTTGGAGCAGGAAGAACTGATGCCGGCGTACATGCAAAGCAGTTATTTGCTCATTTTGATACTGAAGTGTGTTTAAACAGGGAAGAGTTACTTTATAAAATGAACTCAATGTTACCTAAAGACATTGCTGTAACGCGTATCTTCAGAGTAAAAACAGATGCGCATGCGAGGTTTGATGCGATAAGCAGAAGTTATGAATATCAGCTTGCCCAGAGGAAGGACCCTTTTCTTATAGATCAGGCTTATTATTTAAAACAAGACCTGGATGTTGATAAAATGAATGAAGCGGCAGGAATTCTAAAGAATTATAGAAACTTTAAATGCTTTTCAAAATCCAGAACCGATGTAAAGACTTATAATTGTACAATTAAATCTGCCGAATGGAAAAGCACCGGTGAACTGTTGGTTTTTCATATTACAGCCGACAGATTCCTTAGAAATATGGTGCGTGCAATTGTGGGGACATTGCTGGAAATTGGGCAGAAAAAAAATTCCGTAGAAGATCTGCATAAGATAATAAAAAGTGAAGACAGGGGTAGGGCAGGAACTTCAGTGCCTGCACGGGGCCTGTTTCTCACCCGGATTGAATATTTAAATATAGAAGTAGATTAATGGCGTCAAATACAGGAAGTGCATTCGATTTTAAATTGTTTAAGCGGCTGCTTAAATATACCAATCCCTACAAAAAGACATTTTATTTTGTAGCGATTGCTGCTATCCTGCTTTCCGTGGCTTCCGTGTTACGGCCTTATTTGCTAAAAATTACTATAGACGAGGCTATTGTGCCTCAGGATTACGATGAGCTCATTTACTATATTTTGCTGATGGGAGGTGTGCTTATTGCTGAAGTGATTTTCCAGTTTAGTTTTATTTATTTTGCCAACTGGCTGGGGCAGGAGGTAGTACGTGATTTAAGGGTGAATTTATTCCAGCATATGCTTCAGTTTAAAATGAAGTATTTTGATAAATCAGCCGTGGGCCGGTTAGTAACACGTGCGGTAAGCGATATTGAAACCATCTCGAGCATTTTCAGCCAGGGACTTTTTATGATCATAAGTGATTTACTTAAAATGCTGGTGGTACTCGGGCTCATGTTTTACCAAAGCTGGTCCCTTACATTACTGGTACTTACTGTGCTGCCATTTATTATGTATGCCACAAGGGTTTTTCAGAAGAAAATGAAAATCGCTTTTGAAGAAGTTCGTACACAAGTGGCCAATCTCAACACCTTTGTGCAGGAGCGTATTACCGGTATGAAGATCGTTCAGCTTTTTACCCGCGAAAAAGAGGAGTATAGAAATTTTAAAGAAATTAATGATAAGCATAGAAAAGCCTGGGTGAAAACTGTGTGGTACAACTCCATTTTCTTTCCTATTGCTGAAATGTCCACCTCCATTACCATTGGTCTTATTGTCTGGTTTGGCGGACTTAGGGTTATAGAAGGTGACGGACTTACTCTGGGTGTTATCATTATGTTTATTGAATTGTCCCAAATGCTCTTTAAGCCGTTACGGCAGATTGCCGATAAATTTAACACCCTGCAGATGGGAATGGTGGCGGCAAATCGTGTTTTTGGAATTCTGGATACCAGATCCTCCATAACAGATAAAGGCCAGATTGAAATAGACGATCTTAAAGGCGAGATAGAATTTAAAAACGTACGTTTTGCTTATGTAGATGATGAAGAAGTGCTGAAGGGTGTTTCTTTTAAAGCAAATGCCGGGGAAACTATAGCAATTGTTGGGGCAACAGGTGCCGGAAAATCTACCATTATCAACCTGCTGAATCGTTTTTATGAAATAAACGGCGGTGAGATTTGCGTGGACGGGATGAATATAAACAACATTAAGTTAAAGTCGCTTCGTGCGCAAATTGCGGTAGTGCTTCAGAATGTATTCCTGTTTGCCGATACTATCATGAATAATATCACGTTGGAAAATCCCGGAATTTCCGAAGAAGATGTGGTGAATGCCGCTAAACAAATAGGAGTCCATGAATTTATCAATACTCTTCCCAATGCTTATCATTATAATGTAAAGGAAAGAGGAGCAATGCTTTCTTCGGGACAGCGGCAGCTTATTTCTTTCTTACGGGCTTATGTAAGTAACCCCAGTATTTTAGTACTGGATGAAGCTACTTCTTCGGTAGATTCTTATAGTGAGCAATTAATTCAGGAGGCTACCGACAAAATTACGGAAGGCAGAACATCTATTGTCATTGCGCACAGGCTTGCCACTATAAAAAAAGCTGATAAAATTATGGTAATGGAAGCGGGAGAAATTGTGGAAATAGGCACCCACCAGGAGCTGCTTCAAAAAGCAAACGGATATTATAAAAACCTTTATGAAGTGCAGTTTAAGGCGGAAGAAGCGGTTTAACTCAAATCCTCTTTTAATCGCTCTATAAGCTCTTCATTGGTTTCAAACATAACAAACTCCCCATCCTTTATATAAGAAATCTGCCCTGTTTCCTCGCTAACTACCAGTGCAAGTGCATCGGTTTTTTCAGTAATGCCCACCGCGGCGCGATGGCGCAGCCCGAAGCGAAGCGGGATTGACCTGTCATTAGAAACAGGAAGTATCACTCTGGTAGCGGTTACTTTATTGTCTTCAATTATAATAGCCCCATCATGGAGTGTACTGTTTTTATAGAAAATAGATTGAATAATTGGCTGATTCAGTTCTATGTTCATTTTGTCTCCGGAATTTTTTACAAAATCCAGCTTTGTGCTTTTCTGAATAACCATTAATGCCCCGGTAAGGGTTTTTCCCATGGCTTCACAGGCCTTAACAATAGCTTCCACATCTGTTTTGGTTTCATCTTCTTCTCTGGAAAAGCGCCAGTGACGAAACAGCCTGTTATTATGGGTGAGGTTAGTGGAACCTATCATTAGCAAAAATTTCCTGATCTCCTGCTGAAAAACCACAATTAGAGCAAACATTCCCACTCCAATAAATTCTCCCAGAACATTGCTTAAAAGCTCCATTTGCAGCAGTTGGGTAAGCCACCATGCCACGTAAATAATTACAATTCCAAGAAAAATATTTACAGCAACGGTGCCTCTAACCAACTTGTATAAATAATAAAGTAGAAGCGCTACAAAAACGATATCCACTATATCGAGAATACGAAGATCAAGAATGTCCAATTTTGTTTTGGGTTTTTGTAAAAATAGGAAATATAAAGCTACTTTTTAATCTGAGCTACTAATTTCACACATTCAACGGCTTCTTTTACATCGTGAACACGTAAAATATTAGCACCTTTTTGCAGGCAAAGGGTGTTTAAAACAGTAGTTCCGTTTAGTGCATTTTCTGCCGAAGTTTTAAAGGTTTTATAGATTATGGATTTTCGGGATATTCCGGCAAGAATTGGCAATTCCAGCATTTGAAAAAGCTCCAGCTGACTAAGAAGTTCGAAATTCTGGGCTATGTTTTTAGCGAATCCAAATCCGGGATCAATAATAAGATCATTAATGCCTGCCAGGCGTGCCTGTTTTATTTTTTCAGAAAAATAATAAATGATCTCCTGCAGCATATTTTGATACTGATTCAGTTCTTTCATGGTTTTTGGTGTACCCTTCATATGCATCATGATATATGGTACCTGATATTTGGCAATTACCGGCATCATATTTTTATCCAGGTTTCCGCCCGAAATATCGTTAATAATATGTGCACCTGCGGCAATACTTCCTTCAGCTACTTTACTGCGGAAGGTATCAATGGAAAGTAAGGCTTCAGGAAAATTTTTCAGCAGCAGTTCCACCACCGGGATCACTCTTTTAATTTCGGCTTCAACTGAAATATCTCCGGCGCCTGGCCGGCTGCTATACCCCCCAATATCAAGAAAATCGGCTTCTTCCTTCAACATCTTTTCTGCTTTTCTTAAAACAGCATCCTTATTTTCTGTTCTACTTCCGGAGAAAAAAGAATCGGGGGTAATATTGAGGATGCCCATAATCTTAGGTTTTGAAAGATCTATTAGATTTCCCGCGCAGTTTATGGTCATTTTTTTATTTTTAGCTCGCTTTTAAGTCAGAAGAAGCTTTGACTAATTGGAATATTTGCCCGAAATTTACGGAAATTAGTACTCTTTTTATGCAGGATACTTCAAAACAATATGACGCGGCGGTTGAAATCTGCCGGGATTTATTTACCAATAAGATGAAAGATTATGGAAGTGCCTGGCGCATTTTAAGGCTTCCTTCGCTTACCGACCAGATTTTTATAAAAGCGCAGCGCATCAGGAAGCTTCAGGAAAACGAAGTGCGGAAAGTAGATGAAGATGAGAAATCTGAATTTATCGGGATTATTAATTATTCGGTGATGGCCCTTATTCAGCTGGAGAAAGGTTTTGCAGAGCAACCCGATTTAAATGTAGAAGAAGCTACAGCTATTTACGATGAGAAAATTTCGGAAACCAAACAGTTGATGATGAACAAAAATCATGATTACGGTGAAGCCTGGCGTGATATGCGGATAAGTTCATTTACCGATTTGATCCTTCAGAAGTTACTGCGGGTAAAACAAATTGAGAACAATAAAGGAAAAACGCTGGTAAGTGAAGGTATAGATGCCAATTACCAGGACATGATTAATTACTCTGTTTTTGCGTTGATATTGATGCAGCAAGAAGAGTAGCAAAAATAATTATATGAAATTACTTGTTGGAATTGCCCGCGTGGTAGTAGGAGTTCTATTTATTTTTTCAGGATTTATAAAATTAAACGACCCCGTTGGTTTTTCCTTTAAGCTTCAGGAATATTTCAGCCCGAGCGTATTAAATATTGAGGTGCTGATTCCATTTGCATTGGTAATAGCAATATTACTGGTAGTGTTTGAGCTGGTGCTGGGAATAATGTTGCTAATTGGATATTTGCCAAAATTCACTACCTGGTGTTTGCTGCTCATGATTGTGTTCTTTACGTTCCTTACCTTTTATTCGGCGTACTACAATAAGGTTACTGACTGCGGTTGTTTTGGGGACGCTATTCCTTTAACTCCCTGGCAATCATTTACCAAGGATGTTGTTCTTCTGATTTTAATCCTGCTATTGTTTTTCAAAAGAAAATTGATTACACCTGTATTTGCAAGGGCTTCCCATCGCTGGATAATATTTCTATCTTTTATGTTATGTTTTCTTTTTTGTTATCATGTATTAATGCATTTACCGGTATTTGATTTCAGAGCTTATAAAATAGGAGCAAACATTCAGGAAGGAATGGAGGTTCCTGAAGGTGCGCCGGAAGCTGTTTATGAGTATAAGTGGAAATTCAATAATGGTGGAGAAGAAGTAATTATTACCAATAACGGAGAATATCCGCAGCAGGAGGGAGAATTTATAGGAGTTGAAACTGAAATAGTACAGGAAGGTTATGAGCCGCCGATTCATGATTTTTATATTGAAGATAATGGTGAAAATATCACTTCAGAAATACTAAGTGCTGATAAAGTGCTTTTCATTGTAGCTTATAATCTTAAGAGTACGGAGCGGGATGGATACGATGCTGTAAAAACTCTAAGTGATGAAGCTTTGGAAAAAGGATATAAAGTTGTGGGAGTAACCTCTTCCGGAGAAAACCTTCAGCAGCAAATTATTGATAAATATGGATTAAATTTTGAGTTTTATCTGGGAGATGCCACTGCGCTCAAAACTATAGTTAGGGCTAATCCAGGGATTCTGGTGCTTAATAACGGAACCATTACCCAGAAAAAACATTGGTTTGATGCGGCCGATGTGAATTTATAATTCACCAAGGGTTTCTTTTAAAATTTTGATAAAACCATAGCTTAAACCAGGGGTTTTCATCTTATGTAGTTTGTTATCAATATATTTGTAATATTCCGGGTAAATCCGGGGTAAATCAGTTTGTAAAAGTTTTAAAACAGAATCAACCAAATAATTATGAGAAAAAATATTGTAGCCGGAAACTGGAAAATGAACAATGATCTGGCGGAAACCGAAGAATTGCTTTCGCACCTAAAAATGCAAATGGTAAAGGAACCTGAAGCTGAGGTTATGGTAGCCCCTGCATTTACTAATTTGTACAGCACCTTTAAAGCGCTAAAGGATACTCCTGTAAAAGTGGCCGCTCAGAACATGCACCAGGCCAAGAGTGGTGCTTATACTGGTGAGGTGTCGGCTTCTATGTTAAAAAGCATCGGGGTAAATACCGTAATTCTTGGGCATAGTGAAAGACGAGCCCATTTTCAGGAAACAAGCGAAATTCTTGCTGAAAAGGTAAATGCGGCCCTGGAAAATGAAATGGAAGTAATTTTCTGTTTCGGGGAAGAGTTGGAAGACCGTAAAAGTGATAAGCATTTTGATGTAGTGGCAAAGCAACTTCAAGAAAGCCTCTATCAGATTTCTGAAGATGCATGGAGCAAAATAATATTGGCTTATGAGCCGGTTTGGGCAATTGGAACAGGAGAAACCGCTTCTCCAGAGCAGGCGCAGGAAATGCATGCTTTCGTGAGGAAAAATATTGCTGACAAATACAACCAGCAAATTGCTGATGAGGTGTCTATTTTATATGGAGGCAGCGTTAAACCAGCCAATGCCAAAGAAATTTTCGCCAAAGAAGATGTTGATGGTGGCCTTATTGGAGGAGCCAGTTTAAAAGCTGTCGATTTTATGGCGATTGTAAACTCTTTCTAAATGGCATCAAATTATCTTGAATTTATATTTAAGATTGCTCCGGTACAGCCTGCTTCAGAAATTCTTATTGCTGAGCTTGGGTACCTGGGCTTTGAAAGTTTTGTGGAAAATGAAGACGGAGTTACGGCTTACATTCCGGTAGAAGAGTATGAAGATGGTTTATTAGCAAATGTTCATATTCTTCAGTCGGAAGAATTCGAGATTACCTTTTCCCAATCTGAAATAGAACAGATAAACTGGAATGAGGAATGGGAGAAAAATTTTAATCCCATTCTTGTAGATGATATTTGCAGCGTGCGTGCACCTTTTCATCCAAAACCTGAAGCAAATTTTGATATTGTAATAGAGCCAAAAATGTCCTTTGGTACTGGTCATCACGCCACCACCCATATGATGATTAAGCACATCCTGGAGAATGACTGGAAAGGAAAATCAGTATTAGATATGGGATGCGGAACAGGTGTTTTAGCAATTCTTACGGCATTAAAGGGAGCTGCAAGAATTGACGCCATAGACATCGATAATTGGTGTTATATAAATACCCTGGAAAATATTGAACGCAACAATTGTGAGCATATTAATGTGGAAGAGGGCGGAGTTGAATTGTTGCAGGGCAAAAAGTATGATGCAATCCTTGCGAATATTAACCGTAATATCTTACTGGAGGATATGCCCGGCTATGCAGATGCTTTAAATGAAGGTGGGGAAATCTACTTTAGCGGATTTTATACTGAAGACCTTATGATTATTAAGAATGCAGCTGCGGAATTAGGTTTAAGGTATAAAAGTCACCTTGAAAGAAATAACTGGGTTGCTGTAAAGTTTTGTTTTTAAGCTTATTAGAAAGATTCGTATCTTAGAAACGTATTATTACTGAAAAACGATTGAAGATGAGTACGCAAGAAGAAGTTTTAGAAGAAGTAAGTACAAAAGCCAAGGAAAAGAAGGAAAATGAAATTGTACTTTACAATGACGATTACAATACTTTTGATCATGTGATCGAAACGCTTATTTATACTTGTGACCATACACCAGAGCAGGCAGAGCAGTGTTCCTTACTGGTGCATTATAAAGGAAAATGCACTGTAAAAACCGGATCTTATGATGATTTAAAACCTCGCTGTTCCAAGATTCTGGAAGCAGGATTAAGTGCAGAAATTATTTAGTTCAAAAAAATTATCAGAATCTTTTCAAAAGATGAAATAAGCATTATATTTGCAGCCGCTTACCAACAGGCTAGGTATGTAATATAGGTATGTAATAAAAGGCCTCGTGGCGCAACTGAATAGCGCATCTGATTACGGCTCAGAAGGTTCCAGGTTTGAATCCTGGCGAGGTCACTCTTAAGATTAACAAATCTTATCAAAACCGCGCAAATCTAAGGATTCGCGCGGTTTTTTAGGTTTTGGGTAATCATTTAATTTGATTCGATTTAATTTAAAATGTTAGCAATAAGGTTACCTCTAAATTAGAAAGTTAGCATTGCTAACTTTTTGAAGAGCATCCAAATTTGAACAAGTATAGTTGATTTGACTTCATCTATTTTATTAATTTAAAAGATGACAATTATGCGAACTTCAAACACATTTTCAGTTCTTTTCTGGGTAGATCCAAAAAGGGAGGTAAATCATCATGTGATGATTTATGCGAGAATAACCGTGAATCAAAAAAGGGTTCTGGTTAGTCTAAAGCAAAAAATTTCAATTGATTTATGGGATTTTCAAAAGAGGCGGGCCAAAGGCTCTTCTACTAAGGCCAAACAAATAAATCACTACTTAGATTCTGTAAAAGCCAGATTTTTTCATTGCTACCAAGAATTAACTTCGAAGGGAAAAAAGTTACAGGAAAGTTAATTAAGGCTGTTTATCTGGGTGAGGATGAAAATTCTAAAACTCTTCAAAATCTGATTGATTACCATTCCAGGAAAATAGAGAAAACACTGGCTCCGGGAACCATCAAAAACTTCAAGATAACTGAAGGCTACCTCTTTAATTTTTTAAATAAGGAAAGAAAAACTTCGGATATATATCTTAGGGAATTGGATTATAAATTTCTTTGCGATTTTGAAAACTACCTGATTTCTTACTATCCTAAGGATCATCCAAAAGCTATGAGCCATAATACCGCTATGAAACATATCCAGCGGTTGCGAAAAATGGTAACCCTGGCTTATAATATGGAATGGATAGATAAAGATCCTTTCCGCCGTTGGAAAAACACTTTTGAGAAAAGAGAACGGGAATTCCTTTCAGCAAATGAATTGTCAAATCTGGAAACCTATGAATTTCCAATAGAAAGATTGGAACGGGTCCGGGATCTTTTTGTTTTTAGCTGTTATACCGGGATAAGTTATGTAGATGTAATGAAGCTGACCCTAAATAATATTTCCACGGGTATAGACGGCAACAACTGGATTTTCACCAAGCGGCAGAAAACCAAAACCCCTATTAAAGTACCTCTCCTTGAACCGGCGCTGGAGCTAATAAGAAAATATGGCAACCATCCTATGACCATGATAACAGGTACGCTTTTACCTGTGATTACCAACGAGAAATTAAACTTATATCTAAAAGAAGTTGCTATTCTTTGTGGGATTAAAAAGAACCTTACCTTCCATATGGCACGTCATACTTTTGCAACTACTGTTACTCTGAGTAACGGAGTACCTATTGAAACGGGTCTAAGCTCCTGGGTCATACAAAAATTGCGACCACTCAAATCTACGCAGGGTTCTGGAAAATAAAGTAAGTCAGGAAATGAATGCTTTGCGAGAAGTTTTGAGGCAAAAAAATAGCTTTGAAAACTTGAATAAAAAGTCTTCTTCTTAAAGAAGTGTAGTTAAGAAACTTCAAAGTGATCTGTAGGAGGAACATAAGGGATGGGTCAGGATGTTTAAATTCTGATCCATTTTCTACCTTTTTTGGGTTTCAAAATATTTGATCCAAGGCATTAAATTTTTTATAAAGACATTTCTTTTTTTCTTAATTTCCTATTGAACAATTGATTGAAGGTTGATATAAGTGAAAAGCTTGTGGTGGTTTGCTCTTGTAAATGTGTGCCGTGAAAAAGTCCACGGAATTTAAAGTAGCCCATAACTTCTATTTAGAAGCTTACTCATATAGCGTGATTTATAAATCAGCTGTAATTAGATCTAAATCCTATTCAAATCCAAATTAAATTTAATCCTCTTTAGTTTCATTTGTTATGTTTAGGACTGTAGATTTTCCCGTTTATCGTCAGCTGGATCAAATGGATTGCGGTCCTTCATGCCTTAAAATGCTCACTGAATTTTTCGGTAAGAAGTATGATCTGGAATATCTGCGACAAATCTCTTTTCTACAAAGGGATGGCGCATCATTGGGAGCATTAGCGCATGCTTTACAGTTGTTAGGTATAGAATCTGTTGGAATTAAAGCAAATCTTCAGGAATTAATAGCAGAAGTACCTCTTCCTGCCATAGCGCATTGGGAAGGGAACCATTTTGTGGTGATTTATAGAACTAACCGCAAATTTATCTTCGTGTCAGATCCCGCCTATGGAAGAGTAAAATACAGACATAAAGAATTTGTGCAGAAATGGACAGAGACTGAAAGCAGGCAGGGCATTCTGCTCTTAACAGAACCCACGCAGCAGTTTTTTAATGGAGAACCTCCGGAACCAGGAAACAAAGGTGGCCTATGGTTTCTACTCGATTATCTCAGACCTCATAAGAAGTATATCAACCAGGTTCTTCTCGGTTTGTTTATTGCTGCTACCATTCAAATAATGCTACCTTTTCTTACGCAAAGCCTTGTGGATTACGGAATAAATTATGAAGATTTCAGTTTCATCAATCTAATTTTAATTGCTCAGCTTTTCCTGTTTATCACTCGTTCGGCCTCTGAAGTTATAAGAGACTGGATACTACTGTATATAAGCACCAGGGTTAATATTCAAATGTTGTCAGATTTTTTAGAAAAATTATTAGGTCTGCCTATAGCATATTTCGAGTCTAAAACTACAGGAGATTTTATGCAAAGGATCTATGACCATCAAAGAATAGACGAATTTCTTACTGGCCGTGGATTAAGTATCCCTTTTGATATTTTAAGTATTCTTGTCTTCGGACTTGTTCTAAGCTATTTCAGTTCTTCAATTACCTCAATATTTGTGCTCGGCACCATTCTATTTTTCTCTTGGTCTCTGCTATTTATGAAAAAGAAAGAGGTTTTGGACAACCAACTTTTCGATCTCAACAGAAAGGACCAGTCCTTGTTCTTGCAGATAATTCTTGCTGTTTCAGAAATTAAACTCAACAATTCAGAGAAGAGAAGAAAGGGGGAATGGGAAAGTAATCAGAAAGACCTTTTCAGGTTAAAATCCAGAATTTTAAGGGTAGGGCAAACACAAATAAAAGGCAGAAGATTTATTACAGAGTTCACCAGCATCCTAATTATTTTTTGGTCTGCTAAAGAAGTGATAACGGGAGAAATCACCTTGGGAACAATGTTGGCCATACAGTTTATCATAGGAAGCCTCACCTTGCCTGTTTCCAATATGGTGGATTTTCTTTCGGACTACCAAAGTGCCATGCTTTCTTTTAACAGACTATCAGAAGTACACAATCAAACTCCCGAAGAAAATTTTAGAAAGTATGATGAAACTTTTACAACCGGTGATATTCAGCTTAAAGATCTTGTATTTAAATATGGAGAGCCTTCAATAGCTCCTGTACTAAAAAATATAAATATTACCATTCCTCAAGGAAAGGTGACTGCAATAGTGGGTGCAAGCGGGTCGGGCAAAACAACCTCATTAAAACTGCTTCTAAAATTCTATAAACCAACCAAAGGCTTTATAAAGGTTGAGGAAGAACATTTTGAAGATATAAGCACAGCGTTGTGGCGGAGTAAATGCGGAACTGTGATGCAGGACGGATGCCTTTTCAATGATACGCTGGAGCGAAATATTACGGAATCACAACCTGATACACCGGTAAATCATAAGATGCTGAGGAGAGCGGTGGGAATAGTAAACCTGGCAGATTTAGTGGAAAATTCACCACTTGGTTTCCAGACCAAAATTGGAGAAAATGGGCAACTATTAAGTGGTGGGGAAAAGCAAAGGGTTTTGCTGGCAAGGGCGATTTATAAAAATCCGGACTATCTGTTTCTTGATGAAGCTACCAGTTCATTAGATTCTGAAAACGAAAGATTAATTACAGAAGATCTTACTTCATTTTGGAAAAACAGAACAGTAGTGATCATAGCCCACAGATTATCTACCGTAATCAATGCTGATCAGATCCTGGTGATGGAGAAAGGTGAAATAGTAGAAAGAGGAAGTCATCAGGAACTATTAAGTAATAAAGGGGCTTACCATAAGCTGATCAAAAACCAGTTAACGATTTGAAAAGGTGGAGAATTGGAGATCATATAACTACAGGGGTAATTTTTTGGAGATAGAGCCCGGTGGTGTTCTTAGATGGGGCACTAGCGTTCTATTTCTATTCTTTTTATTGGTAATCACATTGGCCGCATTAATTCCTTTTAACCAGGTAGTATCGGGAACAGTAACTGTTACTTCAAAGAATCCTCAAATGAATTTCCTACAGGCTTAAAATTAGGAGCTTCAGTTCAGCCGCTTTACAATCAGTTTTTAGACGAATACCAGGAAAGCATTTTAGAGGCTTCCTTTAATGAAAATAAAGTCATGGAGTGGCAATTACAGGACGATATCCGGAATCAGACTTCAATACTTATATCCAAAGGAGAAGAGCTCAATCTAATGGAAAATGCGCTGGCAGTATCAACTAGGAATATGGACCGCTATAGGAAATTGTATTCAAAGGGCGTTGTTTCCCAGGCTGATCTTGAAAAAGTGGAGTTGGAACATGCTGAAAAGAGCCGGCAATACGTGTTGCTTAAACAACAAATATTACAACTTAATGCAGACAGAAGCAAGGCTACAAGTAACCTTGAGATATTACAGCATTCAGGTTTAAGAAAAATCAGCCAGAATAAAGCCGCATTAGTTTTTGCTCAACGGAATCTTTTGACTTCAATACTGGAGTGGGAAGATGAATATACCATCAAAAGTCCTATTGATGGAAAACTGGCATATAATGAAGTTTGGAATGAACATCAGAATGTTGAAGAAGGTGAAGTGGTGTTTACTGTTGTGCCATTCAGCAGGAATAAATTTTTCGGCAAGTGTACTATTCCAGTAAAGAATGCGGGACAGGTTCGTAAGGGACAACAGGTTTATCTAAAATTAGATAACTATCCGTCCACGGATTGGGGTATGGTTAAAGCCAGGGTCAATTCTATCTCAGAGGTGCCAAGCCGGGGTGTATTACCTTCATATATTGTTTATATGGATATAGAAAACCTTACTACATCCTATAGTAAGGAATTAGTTTTATCTCAGGAATTGGTAGGGACTGCAGACATATTACTTGAGAAAGTAACGCTACTTGAACGGGTTTTTTATCAGTTCCGCCACATTTGGGCCACGTAAATAAGTTCTAAACATGTATCAAATCAGATTAACATATAGAATGTTTTTTATGGCCTTAGTTGGTTTGTTCTTTTTTTATGGATATGCCCAGGATAATGAAATAATAGCAACTTCATGGTCTTATGACCAAATTCATAATCTGGAATCCAAAGCCCTGGAAAACGAAGATCATGAGAGCCTGGAACGGCTGGTGCAGGTACATGTAAAAAAAGCGGCTGCTGAACATAATGTTATTGAAAAAGCACGGGCGTTTTACTATAAAACTATTCTAGAGGAAACTATGCCTGCTCTGATTTATGCAGATTCTATTATCCTGATTACCAAAACAAGTCCTCATCCCAATTATCCTGCATTGGGATACGCCTTAAAAGGACATCTGCATTACCAGGCAGGAAATTTTCAGTTAGCCCTTAATAATTATCTTGAAGCGTACAACCTCTCATTAAAAAAGGACAATGTGGAGCAACAGAGAGAATTTGCACTCGCTATTGCCGCTATCCGGAATATTTACGGGCAGCATTACGCCGCTGCCGAACTCTACAACAAGTCTTTAAATATTTTGAAGACTAAAAAGGATTTTGAAAACACTTACTATGAAGATTATATAACACTGCTTTACAATCTCTCCCTGACACACCTAAGATTACATGCAGTAGATTCGGCCAGATATTACACAAATAAGGGTATAAGTAAGACTTTGGAATTTAATGATAAAGCCAATCTACAGGACTTCATTCTTTTAGATGCCTAGATTAATTATTATGCCGGTAAATATAGTGAAGCTAAGGATACGTTACTTAAGTATGTAGGTGCTCTCGATGGAACAAGTAAAGCAATAAAGCTTTATTATCTCGGTAAGATCGAAGACAAATTGAATAATAAAGATCTTTCTCTCCGGTATTATAGCGACATAGATTCGATAGTAAGCAAAACGGAGGATCCTTTTTCGGAAGTTAAAGACGTATATCATCAGTTGATACTTCATGCCTTGGCTGAAAATGATAAGAAGAAGCAGGTCGAGTACATGGGGAAATTAATAGCGTATGATAGTCTGCATTCAAGAAAACAGGAAAATGTAATAAATGAAGCTATGGTTTCCTATGATATACCTTATTTAAAGCATCAGAAGAAGGAAGCCGAAGTGCAACTGCAAAACAAGCAAAAGATAATTACAAGTGTTGGATTACTTGCTGTTGCTGGTATTATTACCGGATTTTACTTCTACCTACGATCCGTTAGGATGAAGAAAAAATTGAGGCTGTTGCTGGAGGGAGGTATAGCCAAAGAAAAAGTGAATTCAGGTCCAGTAAATGTCCATCCCAGCTCTGTGCCTGAAGATATCAGGATTGATATTTTGGCAAAACTGGAAAAGTTCGAGAATTCAGAAAGATTTTTAGATAAAGATCTGGACATGGCCACATTGGCCCAGGAACTTGAGACCAATACTTCATATCTTTCTGTGGTTATCAATACTTATAAAAATAAAACATTCCCCAATTATTTAAAAGAACTGCGTATTTCAGATGCTATAATTCAACTGAATAGAGATCCTAAGCTATTAAAGTTTAATTACCAGGGCCTGGCAGAAACTTTTGGATTTAGGAGAGGGGAATCTTTTTCTAAAGCTTTCTATAATAAGACGGGAGTCTATCCATCTAAGTTTATAAAGGAGTTGAGATTAAGGAAAGCAGGTGGTCATTTATAAATGGAGGGCAAAGGCTGATGAAATTTATCTCCATTTGTAGTTATTTAGTACTGAGGGAAATTATTAACATTAAAAATAAGCAATCATGAAAAAATCATTAGAAGATTACAGGAACAGAGCAGTAAAAAATATTGATAGGATTAAGGGTGGAGGTGATGGCTCAGTACTTGATCGGGACAAAGTGAGACGACCTAAACCAGGTAAATAGTTATCACTTTTCTTATTCGAAAAATGCCCGGTACACTCCGGGCTTTTCAAATTTCTTAGGATGAAAAAAAGAAATTATTTCATGTTCCTTTGGTGGAGCTTGGTCTCTGCTATCTCAGCTTTTGGGCAGGTAGAGCATGTGCCATTTCAGTATCCCCAGCTTTCAAAACAGGTAAAGACACAAACAAAGTTTAGTGTAGAGCTTAAGGATGATTATTCTAATTTAGAGAATTTGGAGGATAAGGAAGTTGTTGATTGGTTGAAAGCCCAGGATTCCTTAGCAGAAGCTTATTTTGCTAATAATGATCTTATGGAGCATTACCTGGAGAAATTTTCTGACTACCAGAAACTTCAAAATGGAACGATCAGTATGATTGAAGTCAATGAAGCAGGTAATTACTTTTATTTGAAGTATGAGGATTCTTCCAGTATTAATAAGTTATTTTTCAGGGAATATCTTTCAGCAGAAGAAGTTGAACTCTTTGATCCTAAGAACTACAAAGATGAAATTTCAGAAATAACCTATTTAAAGCCATCGTTCAATGGAGAAAAAGTGGCCATTGGTTATAAGAATGATGAAAATTTCGGCTCTTCAGTTATTTTTTTGGATGTGAAAAATAAGAAATTATATAGCGATTTAATTACTAATATAAATCCTGCCTTTGGAGGGATAGAGTGGCTTCCGGACAGTTCTGGATTTATTTATCTGTACTTTCCGGTAGTTGATCAAAACAAGCCTGGTTATAAAAAGAACTCATTTTCTGTTCTTTACAAACTTGGTGATAGCCAGGAGGTAAAGAAAAACATCTTCGGGAATAGCAATACGGTGAATATACCTGCGGATTTTTATCCGAAAGTAAACATCGGTTCCAGCCAGGATAAGTACGTGGTTGGCTATTCGGCTAGCTCCAGTGATTACTATGACGCATATATTGCTAAAATTTCTGATTTGATATCAGGAAAAGCAAACTGGATTCCGTTCTTCACTCAAGAGCAAAAAGTGTTTTATAATCAGGGGGAAGTAAGAGGGGAGGAATTTATTTTCCGGCAGGGCAATGAAAAAGGAAATCATGTAGCCAGCTTTAAAATCAATAATCCTGATTTTGATAATCCTGAGATTTTGGCCAAAGGCACTAAAGATAATCCTATCACCCAGTTCGAAGTAGCAAAAGATAAAATTTATTTCGCCTGCTCTAAATATGGGGTGGAAGTATCCCTTTGGGAAATTAATAATAAAAAGAAAAAAAAGCAGTTAAATACTCCCTTTTCTTCCGGCTACGTCACCTTCTTCGGCGGATCAGTAAATAAAAAATTGATTGGTGTAGAGTTAGACGGATGGACTTCAGATTATACCAGATTTATTATTACGAAAGATGGGGATTTCCGGAAAGAGGGGTTACAGCAAGAAATGCTTTACCCGGAATTTGATGATCTTGTTTCTGAACAAACTATGGTGAGTAGCTATGATGGCGTAGAAGTACCTTTGTCCTTAGTTTACAAAAAAGGTATTGAGCTGAATTCAGAAAATGAAGTCTTTGTATATGTTTATGGGGCTTATGGGGAAAGTATGAGTCCTTTCTTTTCTCCTATCTTTCTGGATTGGGCAGCACGGGGAGGAATTTTGGCATTCCCTCACGTAAGAGGAGGCGGAGAAAAAGGAAAGGATTGGCATAAACAAGGAATGAAAACCCTTAAATATAATTCCTGGAAAGATCTTATAGCCTGTACAGAAGCTTTAATAGAAAAAGGTTATACGCAAAAAGGCTTGGTCTCTTTATACACTGCCAGTGCAGGAGGTATTACGGCTGGAATGGCAGTAAATGAACGTCCTGATCTTTTTTCTTCATTTATAGCTGAAGTACCACGATTAAACCCGCTTGACCTAGAATCATCAGCTACCGTCAGTAGCACCAGCTATCTTGAGTATGGGACGGTGGATGATAACACAGAATTTATAGGTCTGGTCAAAATGGATCCTTATTATAATTTAAAAGAAACCTTGTATTATCCTGCCACCTTAATTATGCCCGCTTCTCAGGATGATCGTATTCCATTATGGGATAGCGGAAAGTATATAGCTAAATTACAAAGTATCTCTACCGGAAATAAACCAGTTTTGATGGATATTGATTACGAGTTTGATCATGATGGCTTAGGTAATTATGATGAAACGGTAAGACTGTACAGCAAAATTTTCAGCTTTGCCAGGAGCAATATGAAAAATGAATCCGACTAAACAATAGTTACTGTTTAAGTGTCTCAACCTTTATCAATTTTCTCCTGCCTAGGTTTCATTAATTGTTCTCAATTTGAATCCTTAGATATTAATTCAACTCTTCATTTATAAATCCTTCGTAAAATTCTAAGAAACTTGTTCTAAAAATTCAACCGTTCATATTACTACTCCTAACTAGTAGGAACGCAATTTCAGTAATGCATTTTATTTATAAATGTTACTATTTGGTTTATAAACTGAAATCTTCCTGATTTTTAAGTTCATTTCTTTTACCTGACATTTAGAGAGTGATAAATGTTATTAGATGGACTTTCTTATTAATAAAGAACAATTTGAAAAAGAGATTCGAAACCTTGAGGAAACTTCCTCATCGCGGTTGCTTGCCTGTAGCCGGATAATTAGATACTGCCGAGAGATACTAGAAGTTTATAGATCGGAATTGAGGGGGCGGAGCTTTAACTCCGTTTCCGAAGAGATTAGCTTTTTCAAGGAGCACAAGCAAATTCCTCTCACCTCCCTTATTTTTTATCTCGAAGTGCGTTCAATAGAACTGGGGCCATCCACTTCAAATAAATACAAAGGAAAACTTCTGCATAAGAAAATAAAAAAAATCAACAAGTTTTTCAGGAAAAACCGGGAGTTCCAGAAGTATGTAGAGCTGGAACAGAATTTTATGGATGAGTTTTACTATATCAGGGGATTTCTCAATAAGCTAGAAGCCCAAGATACTCCTTTATACTGGGATGCAGGATTCAGTACTTCACATGATCTGCTATTAGCCCGTTTTAGAGCATATCAAAAATTACTGCCTTACCTCCAGAGTCAGTTGGTAAAACTTTCCTTTTTTTCACAAGAACCAGTAGAAAGCAATTTGAATTGGACCTCTCCAACAGTCGCTTTAATCGAACTTATTTATGCGCTGCATTTTTCCGGCGCTATAAATAATGGTTCTGCTGATATTATAGCTATCGCAACCGTCTTTGAAAAGGTTTTTAATATCAAACTGGATAATATTTATAAGAAATTCTCGGAAATAAAGGGACGAAAAGGCCGTAGAACAAAGTTTATAGATGAGTTAATCCAACTATTTGAACAAAGATTAAATCGGGATGAAGCATTATAATTTTCGGTATTTGAACGTAACTACGAAAAGTAGCCTCTCTTCTTTTATGTCCGAATCTTTTTATTGTTAAGCCAATATTTTCCTTCAATTTAGGTCAGTTTAGCTTCAATATACACGCATGTTAAATTTCTTCGTAGTTACGGTGGACTGGTGAAATAATTCTTCCCAAACCTGCCAACTTTGAACCAGAAGTCAAATCAACATAATCCCACCGTATCTATGGGGTAGCCAGCGGTGGGATTTAACCTAAACATTTTCATTATGCCAAAAAAAATGATCACAACGGATGATCTGCGGGATTTTAAAATGGAACTATTAGAGGAGATCAAGGAACTCCTATCCCAGCACTCCTCCGGGAACCTCAGGCGATATATGAGATCTTCAGAAGTAAAGGCGCATCTGCATATAAGCACGGGGACTTTACAAACTCTTCGGATCAATGGAACACTGCCGTACGTAAAAATAGGAGGCATTATTTACTATGATGTGGAAGAGATCCATCGGATCATGACAGAGCACAGGATTGATAATATTTATTAGGTATGAATTACATAAAGCACCTAAATGGAGTTTTTGAACGATTTAATGAGGATCAGCGGCTAAATCCTTCGCATGTCAGCATCTATTATGCCTTGTTTCAGTACTGGAATGTATTCAGGTTTCGAAAACAATTTTTTGTTCAAAGGGAGGAGATCATGCAGGCCTCGAAAGTAGGTTCACTTTCAACTTACCATAAGTGCATCAGGGAACTAAGCGAGTGGAATTATATTCTATACATGCCATCTAAAAATCCCTTAAAAGGAAGCCAGGTTAAGATGTCCATTTTTTGGACATGTGATGAACAAGTAGAGGATGAGCAGTCAACTTCAGGTGGACAGCAACTCAATAAGTTTGAAACTTTCTTAGAACAAGTAGCAGAAGAGTATGTGAAGAGTGGCGAAAGAGCTTTGGTATATAAAACAAACAATATTAAAGATAATAAACCCATAAAACCTTTATGGCCAAAAAGTGAATTTGAAGTTGTAGAATTTTTTAAAACCAGATCCTGGCCGGAAACAGAAGCTTCTAAGTTTTATCACCACTACGAAGCCGTGGGTTGGAAAATTGGCGGAAATCAGGATGTGGTAAACTGGAAAACGCTCTCCCAGAGGTGGATGAAAAAAGCTGAAGAGATTCAGAAGCAGCAGAAACTAAAAGATCCGGATCATTTGAAAATTCAAAATTATAAGAATTATGGAGAACCCCTGTGAAATAACTGAAGGCGGAGTGACCTACAGGATCGCGAAACTCAAAGGGAGAGAAATCTTATATGATTTCCCCTTAATGCAGGAATACCTGGAGGCAAAAGGAAAAATTATGTTCGGGAACAGGTTTCATTTCTACAAGGAAGATGAGCCACTGCTTTATAAGCTTTGTAATTACATTATCGCTGAAAAAGAAAAATGTGAGAAGTTCAAACTTGATCCCGCAAAAGGAATTCTGCTTTCAGGACCCGTTGGTTGCGGGAAAACCAGTTTTCTCAAACTGCTACGCTACCTGGTGCCACATCAAAAGCAATATCAGGTAATTCCCTGCAGAAATATAGTTTTTGGCTTTAACCACGTAGGATATAAGACCATTGAAGATTATGGTAACAGCAGCTATTTATGTTTTGATGATCTTGGAGTGGAACCAACAGGGAGGTTCTTTGGTAAAGATTGTAATGTAATTGGTGAAATCCTTCTCTCCCGCTACGAGCTTTTCCTAAATCACAAAGTTAGAACCCATATGTCCACAAATTTAAACGCGGGAGGACTGGAAGAGAGATATGGCAAAAGGGTAAGAAGCAGAATGCGCCAGCTTTTTAACCTGGTATCGTTTGATGATAAATCGGTGGATAAGAGGAGGTAAGGGTGGGTGTTTTAAA